>JALUBE010000145.1 GCA_027045065.1 Desulfurellales bacterium
TAAATCGTAAAATATTAAAAATTAATTAGGGGGTTTGGAAAAAGTGATAGCTCCTTTAGAAGCACTAAACATCATACTGAGAAATGTCAAACCTGTCGGGAAAGAATTAGTTAGCGTCTTTGAAGCTTCTGGCAGAGTTGTAAGTGGTTCTATAAAGGCATTAAGAACACTTCCACCTTATAACGATGCAGCTATGGATGGTTATGCAGTAAAGCACGATGATATACAAAACATACCAGTCAAATTAAAGGTAAAAGGAACTATAAAAGCTGGCGATAGGGTGGATGGTTTGAAAGTTGAAAATGGAGAGTGCTTCAGAATTATGACAGGAGCACCCGTGCCTGAAGGCTCTGATACAGTTGTTGAATTTGAAGCGACAAAAGAGGAAAACGGCGTTGTGGAGATACTAAAGCCCAAGAAAAAGGGAGCCAATATCAGGCTGAAGGGTGAAGATATAAAGTACGGAGACACTATAGATTTTGAAGGAGAGGTTATCACACCGTATAGGCTTTCAAGGATAGTGTCAACAGGCAATGTGTTTATACCAGTATATAAAAAACCCTCCGTTTGCGTAATCTCAACGGGTGATGAACTCGTGCACCTTGGAGACCCAAATGATGGTATAGTGGACTCAAACAGCTTCTTTGTAAGGTCTCTACTTAATCAGTTCGGCATAGAGGTAGGCTATCTTGGTATATCAAAGGATAACAGCGAGTATTTTATTCAAAAGATGAAGTCAGCCATGGAGTATGATATAATCATAACAACTGCAGGCATATCTTTTGGAGATTACGATGTGGTTACAAATTCAGAGAAAGAGCTCAACATTGAGTGGTTCTTCAAGTATGTAAAGCAAAAACCAGGAAAACCATTTGCCTTTGGTAAATTGGGTAAAAGCTTTATATTCTCGTTTCCGGGTAATCCTGTATCCACGGCGTTTTGCTCGTTCTTCTACCTTATACCTGCTATAAAAAAGATTCTGGGGTATAAAAAATATGAACATCAATATTTCACAGCCACTCTAACAAAACCAATAACAAAAAGAAACGATAGGGTACACTTCAATCGAGTTAAAGTTGAGCTAAAAGATGGCAGGTTTTATGCAACACCCTTTGAAACCCAAGGCTCCAACATCATTGAATCGATTGCTCACTGCAATGGCTTTACAATGATAGAACAAGAGAGAGTTGGGGTTATCGAGAAAGGGGAGGAGGTCAAAGTATTTTTGTATGATTATGAATTTTTATTTTAAGAAAGGGAGGTGTGTATGAGCAACGACATTCTATCTGTAAAGGCTTTGAGAATTAATCTTTCAACAGGGCAAATCAAGGAAGAAACAATTGATGGGGAATTAGTTAGAAAATATTTAGGTGGAAGAGGATTAGCAAGCAAGATACTATTTGATGAGATAGACCCCACAATTGATCCATTGAGCGAGGAAAACAAGCTAATCTTTGCAAACGGCCTTTTAACAGGAACTGCTGTTCCAACAGCAGGCAGATATATGGTCGTAACAAAAGGTCCACTAACAGGAACTATCGCATCAAGCAACTCAGGTGGATTTTTTGGTGCAGAGTTGAGAAAAGCTGGATGGAGCCTATTAATTATTGAAGGAAAAGCAGACAAACCCGTATACATCTCTATCAAAGACAGCGATGTTCAGATAAAGGCTGCAACGCACCTATGGGGCAAAGATACACACGAAACCACAGACATGTTATTGGAAGAGTTTGGAGATAGTAAGGCAAGGGTTGCCTGCATAGGACCTGCCGGTGAGAAGTTGGTCAAGTTTGCAGCAATTATTAACGACAAGGCAAGGGCAGCAGGAAGAACAGGTGTCGGAGCGGTGATGGGCAGCAAAAACCTAAAAGCCATTGTTGTCAGAGGTTCTGAGAAAATTGAGGTTATGAATAAAGCCACATTTATGGAGGCAATTAAGTCTAAAGTCGATATAATCAGAAAGAACCCAATCACAGGCGAAGGACTTCCAAAGTTAGGAACAAAAGTTTTAGACAGTATCATTAACCAGAGTGGTCTGTATCCAACCAAAAACTTCCAGTTTGGAACATTTGAATACACAGAAGAGGTAAGTGGTGAAGCGTTAGTCAATAAGGGTTATTTAAAAGATAACAAAGCTTGCTATGCATGTCCAATCGGCTGCGGCAGGGATGTTGAACTGCCTACAGGTAAGAAGGGCGAAGGTCCTGAGTATGAGTCCGGCTGGGCATTTGGAGCAGACTGTGGAGTAAAGGACTTGATAGCCGTTACAGAGGCAAACTTCATGTGCAACGAACTTGGCCTCGATACAATATCCGCAGGAACAACGCTTGCTGCTGCCATGGAGATGTATGAGAAGGGATACTTACCAAAAGAGGATTTAGAAAATGGACCAGAGTTGAGATTTGGCAGCAGTGAAGCTATAATCTATTACCTGCACAAAATCGCATATAGAGAGGGTATAGGTGATAAATTGGCAGAAGGCTCATACAGGTTCTGCTCTTCATACGGACATCCAGAGATTTCAATGACCGTTAAGAAACAGGAACTGCCCGCTTACGACCCAAGGGGTGCACAGGGTCATGCCCTTGAGTATGCCACAAGCAACAGGGGTGGTTGTCATGTCAGGGGCTATATGATTTCTCCAGAGATATTGGGTGTTCCAGAGAAACTTGACCCACAAACAACCGAAGGAAAGGCTGGGTGGGTTAAAATCTTCCAGGATTTGACAGCCGTAATAGACTCGGCAGGCTTGTGTCTGTTCAGCTCTTTTGCCCTCGGCGCAGATGACTATGCAGAGCTCATCAACGCAGGAACGGGTTTTGGGCTTTCTACAGATGAGATGATGAAAATTGGAGAGAGAATCTGGAACCTTGAGAGATACTTCAACTTAAAGGCAGGCATATCACCAGAAGAGGATAGACTGCCAGATAGGTTTAAAGAGCCTCTACCAGATGGTGCACAGAAAGGCTCCTACGCTCACTACGAAGAGCTCTTGCCAGAATACTACAAGCTCAGGGGTTGGAACGAGGACGGCACCATTCCAGAGGAAAAACTCAAGGAGCTTGAAATTATATAAAATAAGGGGGCTTTTTGAGCCCCTTCCTTGTATTTAAAATGGTTAAAGTTAAATTCTTTACCCTTTTAAGGCTTGATCTTGGGATTAGAGAAATTGATATAAATATTGATGGCGAAAAAAGGCTAATAGAAGTCCTAAAAGATGCGGAGAGTAAAACCCCAAAACCATTCTTACATAAATTAATTGACGAAAAAGGAAAACTTTTAAACAG
>JALUBE010000146.1 GCA_027045065.1 Desulfurellales bacterium
CTGCCTCCCGTTTGACAGTGGCTTTAAAGCCAAATCAACCAATAGGGACTTAAAGGGACTTAGACTGACTCCCTTTGAAGCTTTAAAGCTTAGGAAAAATGAGGTCTTTCAGTCCCTTGGTGTATACCATGATGTTGAAGTATTTTACAAGAAATATTGGTAGGAGGAAAAAATGGAGTACGAAAAATACAAAATACCGCAGATAAGCGTTTTTATAGAGAACAAGAAGGGTAGATTTTACAACACAACAAGGGTCTTAAAGGAAGCAGGTGTAAACATCAGGGCAATGAGCCTTGCAGACACAATGGACTTTGGGATTTTAAGGTTCGTTGTAGATAAGCCGGAAAAGGCTTATGAATCGTTACTTGAGAACAACTTTATAGTCAAACTCAACGATGTAATGGCGGTCGCCATAAAGGACGAATGTGGTGGTTTATCCGATCTTTTGAAAACCATAAGTGATTTGGACTTAAACATCGAGTATATGTATACGTTCGTAAATAACTTGGACAAAAAGGCTGTGATGCTTTTTAAGTTTGAAGATATAGACCTTGCAATAGAGAAACTGCTTAAAGCAGGCACCGAATTGTTAGATAAGGATTACTTCACAAAGATATAAGGGGGAGTGATGTTTTGGGAAAAAGAAAGAGAAACAATGGATAGAAAATCGCTTGAAAACCTGCAGGTAGAATTGCTCAGAGAAAATATAGATTACGCTTACAAGAATGTACCGTTTTATAAAAAGAAATTTGACGAGTATGGCATTACAAAGGAATCGATAAAGACAATTGAAGACATAAAAAAACTACCCTTCACAACGAAGATAGACTTTAGGGACAACTATCCTTTTGGTTTACTTGCCCGACCCATGAAAGAAATTGTCAGGATTCACTCATCAAGCGGAACAACAGGTAAACCCACAGTCGTTGCATATACAAAGAAAGATCTAAAAACATGGGCAGATCTTGTAGCACGCATTGCAAAAGCTGCAGGTGTGACAGACGAGGATATTGTTCAGATTGCCTTCGGCTACGGACTGTTTACAGGCGGTTTCGGTCTACACTATGGTCTTGAAAACATAGGTGCGGCCATAATACCGGCTTCAAGCGGCAACACAAAAAGGCAGGTTATGCTCATGCAGGATTACGGTGCGACCGTATTGGTTTGTACACCAAGTTATGCACTATACATTGCAGAAGTTGCCAAAAATATGGGTATAGATCCCAAAAAGGACTTGAAGTTGCGCATCGGAATGTTCGGCGCTGAACCGTGGAGCGAGCAGATGAGAAGAAAGATTGAGGAGAGCTTAAACATAAAGGCTTACGATAACTACGGTTTAAGTGAAATCATCGGGCCTGGAGTTGCGGGAGAGTGTGAAGAGCAAAACGGCATGCACATAGCAGAGGATCATTTTATTGCAGAGGTTATCGATCCTGAAACAGAAGAGCCCGTAAAACCTGGTGAATACGGTGAGCTTGTAATTACCACGTTAACAAAAGAGGCCCTGCCTGTCTTTAGATATAGAACCCGAGATATCACAAAATTAGACTATTCAACATGCAAATGCGGAAGAACGTCTGTTAGAATGTCTAAGCCCATCGGAAGAACGGATGATATGCTAATAATTAGGGGTGTTAATGTTTTTCCAAGCCAAATTGAAGAGGTTCTGTTCAACATCGAAGGCGTATCTCCACATTATCAAATCATTGTCGACAGAAAGGGCGCACTTGACACAGTAACAATACTCGTTGAAGCGAATGCCAATTTGTTTTTTGATGAGATGAAAAAGCAGAAACAACTGCTTGATAGGATTAACGACGAACTAAAAACAACCTTAGGCATCGATGTCGATGTTAAGTTGGTTGAGCCAAACTCAATTGAGCGCAGTGAAGGCAAAGCAAAAAGAATAATAGACAAAAGGAAGTTTTAAGGTCGAAAGAGATGGAAAAACTATGGGCTCCTTGGAGAATAGGATACATACTCTCTAACAAAAAAGAAGAGGGTTGTGTATTCTGCAACGCCTATAACTCTGAAAACGACGAAGAAAAGCTTGTGCTTTACAGGTCAAAGTATGCATTCATCATAATGAACCTATACCCCTACAACGCAGGACACATAATGGTTGTTCCGAACAGGCATTTGGATTCACCTTTAAAACTAAAAGAAGAAGAACAGTTGGACATGTTCAAATTGGTGAATAAGGGCATAGATGCAATCAGTAAGGTTATGAAACCAGATGGATTTAATTTGGGCATGAATTTGGGAAGAGTGGCAGGTGCAGGTATTGACGACCACATACACATACACATTGTCCCACGCTGGAGTGGAGATACAAACTTCATGTCAACGGTCTCAGATACAAAGGTTATATCCGAAGCCCTGAAGGAGACCTACTTTAAGCTAAAAGGAGCCTTAAAATGACTATAATAAAGATCTCAGCTGTAATATTTTTGCTTCTTCTTCTTGGCCTCTTTATTGTTTACAATTCACAAACGGTCAATGTCAGTTATTTGGGAATAAAGTTTGAAAACATGCCTCTCTGGCTTGTTGTGTTCATATCTGTCTTTATCGGGATTTTTATCGGATGGCTGTTCATGTTTATCGATGAGCTTGGTATTAAAAGGAAACTAAAGAGTGCCGAAAGGGAAATTAAAGGTCTTAAGGAAGAGATAGCACAGCTAAGGCAGTTAACGATCACAAAAGAAGAGTAGCATGTCTGTAAATTTTACCCAAATAATCCACTATATTACCTCAAATCCTGTTGTAAGCATTATCCTATCATTTATACTTGGCGCCTTAGTCTCATACATTGCAATAATGGGAAAACAGAAAAAGGAAAATTTGGACAAGAAAAAACTCGAAAGTTATGTCAAAGGAATTAACCATATTATCGAGGATGAAACAGACAAAGCTATTAAAGAGCTGACAGAAACGGCTAAAATTGATCCAGATATGATTGATATCTACGTCAGTATAGGTAATCTGTTTAGAAAAAAGGGAGAGATAAACAGGGCTTTGATAATTCACAAGAGCTTATTGGCAAGACCAAACCTCAATAAAGACAAAAAATTAGATATCTATCTGAATGTGGGCATAGATTATAGAAAAGCGGGGCTTTATGACAGGGCTAAAAAGTACTTTAAAGATGCCCTGTCCATAGCACCCAAGAATCAGCTTGCAAAGAAACTGCTATACGAGGTCTATGAAGACTCCAAAGATTGGGAAAATGCTCTCATCTGGCACAAACGTTTTGACGGAACAGACAAACATGTTCTTGCCCATTTGTACACTGAGCTGGGTAAAGAGAAGCTCAAAGAAGGAAATTTAGAGGATGCAAAAAAGAATTTTGAAAAGGCTTTGAAAGAATCTAAGGAGTGCTTCGAAGCAATAGTCAATTTAGGAGACATATATTTCAATTATGGTAAACTGGAAAAGGCCTATGAATTGTGGCACAAAGCATGCAAAATGAGGCCAGAGTTGTGCAACATAGCCTTAGACAGAATAAAAGATGATCAAGTTCTAAAGGATCAGGTAAAATCACTACTTGAGGAAAAGCCTGATGACGATTTCATTAAGTTCTTTGCTTCTGAAATCTACATAAAATTGAACGAAAGCAAGAAGGCAGAATCACTGTTAAAATCGCTGCTAAAGAAGGGTTTAAAAAGCCAGAGCATACTAAAGAGACTTGTTCAAATAAACGAAAACCCACCCGAATTTGTGAAGTTATTTGTCCAAAATATACCAGATGATCCCATGAAATACACCTGTACAAATTGTGGATATTCTTCAAAAAAACTGTTTTTCAGATGTCCAAAGTGCAAGAGTTGGGACAAACTTAAGGTTAGCATAGAGTAGTTATGCTGTATGCATTAAAAGGTAAGCTCATAAAGAAGGAAAATCTAAAGGCGATTGTTGATGTAGGTGGCATTGTTTTTGACATAACGGTTCCTCTATCTACATCAGAAAAACTACCAGGTGAAGGGGATGTTGAACTGTTTGTCGAACTCGTAATAGGCGAAAAAAGCGTTAAACTGTATGGCTTTTCAACGGAAGAGGAAAGAATGCTATTTAACGAGCTGAGAAAGATCTCAAAGATCGGAGCACAAACGGCATTATCAATTCTTTCGAACGTTACGGTAAAGGAGTTCTACGAAGCAATAGAAAAGCAGGATAAAGACCTTTTAATAAGCATACCGGGTATTGGTAAAAAAACAGCCCTTTCCATCATCGTTGAAATGGCTTCAAAGATACCAAAAATGGAACAAGCTGTACCACAGTTGGTTAAGGATACAATTGACACATTAAAAAATCTGGGCTTTTCCAAAAAGGATGCAAGCGACGTTGTAAGTACAATTTATAAGGCCAATCCCAATATCTCCATCGAGGAGTTACTCAAAGAATCCCTAAAACGATTAAGAAATGTCCGTTAAAATATACTCGGTTAGTGAATTAACATACGAAATCAGGGATATTTTAGAAGGAAACTTTTACAGCCTGTGGGTAAAGGGTGAAATATCTGGACTATCGCGTTCATCAACTGGACACGTATATTTTGATTTGGTGGATGATAGAGCAAGACTGGGCTGCATAGTTTTTAAAAACAAATTACCAACACTAAAAACCCATCTTGAAAACGGCAAAGAAATTATAGTTTTTGGTTCTCTGAGTTTGTATGTCAAAGGTGGAGAGTACAGGCTAAAGGTTGAACATATACAGTATGCAGGCATAGGAAAAAAGTTTTTTGATTTAGAAAAACTCAAAAGGGAGTTCAAAGCCAAAGGCTATTTTGACAGAAAACGCCCAATACCTACGTATCCACAAAGGGTGCTCGTGCTTACAAGCCCCACGGGTGCGGCAATAAAGGATATAACAAAAATTATAAACAGGCGATCCTTTGGTATGGAAATACTCATTCTGCCCATATCCGTGCAAGGGGATACTGCAAAGGAAAGTATTATAAGTGCTCTAAAGATAACAAACACAATAAAGGAAAACATAGATGTGGTTGTCTTAGCCCGTGGCGGTGGATCAAATGAAGACTTGTGGATTTTCAATGATCCAGACATTGCCAAAGCCCTCTTTGATGTTAAATTTCCAACTATTAGCGCTATAGGGCATGAAATAGACACAACTCTGTGCGATTTTGTAGCAGATAAAAGGGCTGAGACACCTTCTGCAGCAGCTGAGATCCTTACCAAACCCACAGAAAATTTAATAGAACAGATCCAACTGTACAGGGAAATCTTAAGCCGCTCTATAAACAGAATTGTCAACTTTAAAAATCAGAGGCTACAAATTTACTCAACAAGGAATATGTATTTGCGCTTAACAGGTTATATAGACAACAAATCGATTTATCTTGACAAACTCGCTGACTCGATCTTGTCTAATTTGAGAAGATTTCTCAACGAAAAAGAAAGAAAGATCCTCATTTTAAAGGACAGAATAAGAACAAACTCACCTCAAGCCAAACTCGGTTTATTTGAACAACGTGTAAAACATTTAGGCAAAAGTATAAACACAAACATAGACGCGATTTTAAAAAGAAAACTCTCAAAACTTGATTTAGTAAAGGCAAAAATTGAATATCTTTCTCCACTCAACATATTAAACAAAGGTTACTCTATAACTCTCGATAGAAACAACAGACCAATCAAAGACAGCTCTTATGTAAAGATTGGGGATTCCATAAGAACACTTTTGAAAAACGGCGAACTTGTTTCAAATGTAACACAGATAAACAAAAAAAGGGGCTGAAACGCCCCTTTCGACATGCAATATTTTGGGTTATTAAAACTTCCTCTTGAGTATCTCCCTCTGGAGCATCGCGATTGCCTTTGTTGGGTTGAGCTCCTTAGGACATGCATGTATACAGTTCAAGATCGTGTGGCATCTCCACACGCCATGTATGTTGTTTACCGCGTCAAGTCTCTCATCAGAGCCCTCATCCCTTGTATCGAATACGAATCTTGCAGCATTCAACAGTGCCGATGGGCCTAAGTAATCTGGATCTGCCCAATAGGATGGACAGGAGCTTGAACAACAACCGCATAGTATACACTCATACAATCCATCTAATTTGTCTCTATCTTCTTTACTCTGCAACCTTTCCCTTGCCGGTGGTGGCGTCTTCTCAATCAAGTATGGTTTTACCGCATAGTACTTATTAAAGAAATCATCAAAATCGCACACTAAGTCTTTAACTATAGGGAAACCAGGTAGAGGTTTGATCACCAAAACATCGGAATTATAGTCCTCAATATGAGCCATACAAGAGACGGTATTCATACCGTTAATATTCATACCGTCTGATCCACAAACGCCCTCGCGACAGCTCCTTCTATAGGAAAGTGAAGGATCTTGCTCCCACTTAATCTGGTTCAACCCGTCAAGAACCATCATACCTGGACGGGTGATGGTAACCTCATAGTCCTTATAGTAAGGAGCCTTATCTTTGTCCGGATCGTATCTGAAAACTTTAAATATTACTTTATCTCCAACATTTAATGCCATTATTCATCCCTCCTTACTTTTAGTAAACCCTCTTCTTGGGTGGGAATGTCGGAGCTGTTCTTCCCTTCATTCTAACGGGTTTATAATCAAACCTTATCTTGCCATCTTCATCCATGTAAACAAGTGTGTGTTTCAACCAGTTCTTATCATCCCTCTCAGGGTAATCCTCTCTGTAGTGCCCGCCTCTACTCTCTGTTCTGTTTAAAGCAGCCATTGTCTCAATTCTCGATAGCGTCAGCAACGACCTCATTTCGAAGTACTCAACAAGTTCGCTGTTGAAATGCAAGCTCTTATCTGCAAGACCCATCTGACTAAACTTCTCATCTAACTCATCTAATATCTTAAGCTCCTCTTTCATACCCTCTTCGATTCTGAAGACGGACATATTTTGCTGCATTGAATCCCTCAACGGATAGAATATATCCTTATATTTGTAGTTCCCTGCAGGACCATCAAAGAGTTCTTTTATCTTCTCGTACGTCTTGTTTCCATACTTCTCTGCCCAAAAATCATCCGCTGGCAGCGGAGCAGGAACATCCTCTTCGATTATGTACTTTGCAGCATTCTCACCTGCCTGTTTTCCAGAAACAACCAAATCTATCAGAGAGTTTGTTCCGAGCCTGTTAGCACCATGCAAAGATTGGCAAGAGCACTCACCTGCAGCATAGAAGCCAGGTACAGGAACATCCTTTTCGCCGTCCCAGATAACAACTTCGCTCTTAACATTAGTAGGAATACCAGCCATCTGGTAATGTGCTGTAGGTTCAACCGGGATAGGATCTTTTGTACAATCAACGCCAACGAATTTATATGCAAGTTCCCATATACCAGGTAGTTTATCCATTATGAAGTCTTTTCCGAGATGGTCAAGTTTGAGTAAAACATGATCTTTCTTCGGGCCTACACCACGACCTTCCCTAACCTCCATAGCCATTGCCCTTGAAACAACGTCACGAGAGGCAAGGTCAAGTACATGAGGGGCGTATCTCTTCATGAACCTTTCGCCCTCTGAGTTGATCAGGTAACCACCCTCACCGCGAACACCTTCAGTAATCAAGTTACCGACACCATAAATACCCGTTGGGTGGAACTGTATGAACTCAACATCCTCAAGCGGTATACCAGCCTTCAATGCCATATAGAGACCATCACCAGTATTTATAAGGGCATTGGTATTGGTTCTAAAGTTTTTCAGACTACCACCAGTTGCAAAGATAACGGCCTTGCCGAAGAACACATGCAAACCGCCATTAACCATATCCCATGCAACAACACCGAATACCTTGCCCGTCTCTGGATTCCTCAAAAGTTCAAGCGCTAAGAACTCTACATAGTAACTTATGTAAGGAGCAACATCGGGTCTCAAAGTCCTTTCAAAGAGTGCGTGCAATAAAGCGTGCCCAGATCTATCTGCTATTGCGCAACTCCTATGGGCTATAGATTCTCCGAAATTTCTTGTCTGTCCACCGAATGCTCTCTGATAAATCGTACCGTTTTCGTTTCTCGAGAACGGAACACCCCAATGCTCAAGCTCGTATATGGCAAGAGGAGCATTTTTAACGAATTCCTCGATTGCGTCTTGATCACCCAAATAGTCAGAACCTTTAACAGTATCATACATATGCCAAATCCAATAGTCTTCGTCCATATTGGCTATCGCTGCTGCTATTCCACCCTGTGCAGATACCGTGTGGGACCTTGTTGGGAAAACCTCTGTAATAACAGCTGTTCTTAGTTTTGCTAAACCTGTTTGAACAGCTGCAGCAAGACCTGCGCCACCTGCACCGACAATTACGACATCACTAACTTCCCATCTATACGGAATATTCGCCATTGCTCAAAACCTCCTTATTTTATCCTTTAAAGGGTAGTATCGTTATAAATGCCACTACTAAGTACAAAACTCCGACTACCCAGAAGAAACCTTTCCAAAAAACTCTCCAGCCGGAGTTTAGGTAATCTTCAATATTCATAAAAATTCCATTAATTCCATGATACAAAGCAAAAACAACAAACGTTAAGTCAAACGCTTTCCACAATGGATCTGCCAATCTCGCTGCAACATGCTGATAATCCACTGGTACACCTGCAAAATGCTCAATAAAGAAGTGCCCAAGCAACAATACCAACAGCGCCACACCCGAAACCCTCTGTAAAAGCCAACTCAGATCTCCGCTCTTTCCACTGCCTTGATATCTATCTATATAACCCCTCATGTACATCATGGCTAACTATACCTCCTCATAAGTATTACAGATGCATAAGCATTGGAATTGCACCGGCTACAAACACAATCGCAAAGATCACCCAGAAAATCCACACGTTTGCCTGATAGTTGTCCCTCTCTGCTGCACCGGCAAAGTTAACCAAAATAACCCTCAAACCGTTTATAGCGTGGTAGCTCGCTACCAACCACAAACCAATCTCCAACAACTTAAAAATAGGGTTCTCCAATGTTGCCATAGCTTTGGTGAAAGATGTAGGATTTTGAAGCGTTGCTATAACCCATTCATGTAAAAACAAATACAAAATTAACAATAACCCCGTAATCCTATGAAGAATCCAAGCGACAAAACCCTCATGCCACTTATACTGAATGTGATGTGGACGACCCCTATACCAATCCATCGTCACTCTCGGCTACACCCCTCTTATTGGGCGTAACCTCTGACCTCCTTTCCTCAAATTTTTTCTCTTCAATAGCACAAAACTAATTATTTGTCAAGAATTAAAGAGTTAACAAGGGCAGGTTAAACCTGCCCATTTAACCTTTAAGCCAAACTAAACTTTCCAGCCCACTCCTTTTTAGCCATCTCATAAAGATCATTGCCGTATGAATCATAGCACACAAAAAGTGGCATATCTTCTACAACAAGCCTTCTAACAGCCTCAGGGCCCAGTTCAGGATAGGCAATAATCTCGGCCTCTTTAACAGCACTTCCCACAACAGCAGCAGCGCCACCAATGGAGGCAAAGTAACAGGCCTTATACTTCATGCATGCCTGCTTTACCTCATCGCTCATCTTACCCTTGCCAATCATACCCTTTTGACCCAATGAGATCAAACGAGGGGCAAAAGGATTCATTCTGTAAGCAGTAGTGGGTCCTGCTGAGCCAATGGGTTTACCTGGTCTTGCAGGAGAAGGCCCAACGTAGTAGATGACCTGACCCTTGATGTCAAAAGGAAGTTCTTTTCCCTCATCCAAAGCCTTAACCATTCTCATATGAGCCGCATCCCTAGCCGTATAAAGTACTCCCGATAGATAAACAACATCCCCGGCTTTGAGCTTTATTATATCCTCATCCGTTAGGGGAGTAGTTAATTTATACTCAGCCATATCTTTACTCCTTTAAAGAACAATTTCTTTATGCCTGTTAACATGGCAAGCTATGTTTATGCCTAAAGGTAGCGTTGCGATGTGACATGGCTCCATCTCAATATGCACACCTAAACACGTCGTTAGCCCGCCCAATCCTGCAGGCCCTACACCCGAATTGTTGATTTTCTCATAGATCTCCTTCTCCATTTCAGCTAAAACTGGATCCGGGCTTGGCTCTCCCACTTTCCTAAGTGTTGCATGCTTTGCCATGACAGCTGCACGTTCAAAATCGCCGCCTATTCCGACTCCAACTATAACAGGCGGGCATGGGTTTGGCCCTGCTTGTATTACCCAATCTACAACAGTTTGTACAATTCCATCCCTACCGTCAGCGGGCTTTAGCATCTGAACTTTACTCATGGATTCACTACCGCCACCCTTGGCATCGAATATTATCCTTACCTTGTCCCCTGGAACAACGAATGTATGGACTATTGCAGGCAAGTTGTTACCGTAATTCTCCCTCGTCAATGGATTGCAGGTTGACTTCCTCAAATAACCATCTTTATAAGCCCTTTCAACTCCCCTATTTATCGCATCGACCAAATAGCCGTCTGTAAAGTGCACATCTTGTCCAACTTCCAAAAATATAACGGCCAAACCTGTATCTTGACAAAGAGGAAACTCCTCTTGAGCCGACACTTCTACGTTTTTAAAAATCGTCTCCAAAACTTTTTTTGCAACTGGAGACTTCTCCCTCTCATAAGCCTTTTTCTCTGCTTCTAAAACATCCTCAGGCAAATGGTATGCAGCCTCAAGGGCAAGCTTGTATATCGCCTCTTCTACATCCTTAACGCTTACATCTCTTACTTCAGCCATTTTGGCTCCCTTTATCTTAAAATTTTTTATAAGAGTTTTAACTCTTCAATCCTATTGCATAATTGTCTTACGTGCTCAGCAGATGCCTTCAATGCATTGAGTTCCTCTTCTGTCAATTCAAGCTCAACAACCTCTTCTACACCATTCTTACCCAATTTTGCTGGCAAGCCAACAAACAAATCTGGATCAAGACCGTATTTACCTTGCGTCTTTACAGCGCATGGCAGAATATCATGCGAATCTTTTACTATAGCCTCAACCATTTGAACAACAGCCGATGCCGTTGCAAAGAAGGCAGAACCAGTCTTGAGTAAGGATACTATCTCACCACCGCCTTTTCTTGTCCTTTCAACAAGCCTATCAATGGTCTCTTTATCAAATATCTTTGTTATTGGAACTCCTCTAACTGTGGAGTAACTTGTCAACGGGACCATATCATCACCGTGTCCACCCAACGTCATGGCCTGAACAGCTTTAACAGAACATTTAGCTTCCCAAGCAATAAACCTTGCAAATCTTGTGGAATCCAAACATCCCGCCTGACCCATTATTTTTTGATCTGGAAATCCGCCTATTTTCTTTGCTGTATATACCATAGCATCCAATGGATTTGCTACAACTATTATAATGGCGTTAGGTGAGTATTTAGCAACTTGTTCTGTAACATCCTTCATAATCTTAACGTTCTTTTCGAGCAAATCATCTCTGCTCATGCCCGGTTTTCTTGGCATACCCGAGGTTATGATAACAATATCTGAATTCTCAATATCCTTATAGTCATTAGTACCAATGATTTCAGTATCAAATCCCTCAATTGGAGCTGCTTCCATCTCATCTAAAGCTTTTCCCTGCGGCAAGCCTTCCACAATGTCAACGACTACAACTGTTTTAGCCAACTCCTTCTCGGCCAACCTTTGCATGGTTGTACCACCAACCATTCCTGCACCTATAACACTTATCTTATCTACCATCGCAATACCTCCCAAACAGATTTATTTCAAATTTTCGGAATATTGTATAATTAATTTTGTATGAGTGTCAATATTTAATATTTAATGGATTTGATTTAAAATGAAAGTTAACCTTCTTATAGCCTCTAAATTCATCACAATCGCTATTACAATAATTACAATAAAAGGCAGGTTTAAGATGCAACCCAAAAACATAAGAAAGATCCTTAAATCCCTACCTATACGAAATACTTTGAGATTTTTTTCTCTTATTAGTTTATCATACCAAATAGCCGTATAACTCACCACAAAAGAACCAATAACAGCCAAAAAACCAGCAAAAACATAGTAAAATGAAAATTTTTGTCTCAACAGATGAATTGTCAAAGCCAAAATTAAAAAACCATCTGAATATCTATCCAAAACCCTGTCAAGCCAGGCCCCACCTTTGGTTGACAGAAACTTTAGTCTTGCAATTTCACCATCACAACCATCAACAATTGAGGCAAACTGTGCTATCGCGCCACCTATTGCAAGCAAAAGGTAACTGTTCAAAGAAATAAGGTATGCACCCAAGAGGGATAAGATAAATGAAAAAATGGTGATCTGGTTGGGAGTTATCCTAAACTTGGAAAGGATTTTGCTGATCCTAATTGAAATAGGTCTATTTAAGTAATAGGAAACAGGGCCGTCTGTCTTCTTTCTCAAATTCTTTAGCAAATACCTCTCAGCTTTTTTGTATGCATCCTCCGTGTCAACATCCATCCAAAATCCTTTATCAATGGGGCATATCAGAGCTTTGCCCTTTTGTCCCAGGATCTTTACTGCGGCAGAAAGAGAAGATCTTCCCTCTTCCACAGCCTGTTCAAGCGCATCAAATATCACAGGAGAACAAAGGAAAACACCCATATCATAGGCATCGTAATCCTTCAGATGCTTGCCTATATCCACAATTACATTGCCATCTAATTTGACCTTTGTAACATCATTTAAATCAACAAGCTCATTGTCTTTTCTTACATCTGCAGCAAGAAACACCCTACCATCGGACACATCACATTGGATCAGTTTTTTTAAAATACCCTCATCAACTAAATGATCACACATGGAAAGCAAAAACGGTTCATCCAAATAATCCTTTGCTTTCAATATGGAATATCCATTTTCAAACTCACTCCACTTGTCGTTGTATATGGTCGTTATCGGGATGTTTAAACGGCGGGAAAGGTCGGCTAAAAACGATTTAACCTCATCAGCCTTGTAGCCTAAAACGACAAAAAAATCATCCGCACCAGCTTTAATCGCCGTGCGGATGACCCTTTCAATCAGTGGCACACCTAACAGCTTAACTAAAGGCTTTGGTTCGCCTTTATGCTGTAGCCTGCTTCCCCTGCCTGCTGCTATGATGAGGCACTTCATAAACCTTTGCTCCTATGTTGCCCTTTATGAACTCCTCAACCAATTCGTAAGCTTCATCGTCTGTGAACTGCTTAATTGGATGTTTGCAGAAATATGCACTTGGCGCCTCAAGTACACCGGCCAAGCCCCTATCCAACGCAAGCTTCAAGCACCTAATTCCATCTATCACTACACCTGCGGAGTTTGGTGAATCCTCAACGGACAGCCTCAGCTCTAAGTTCATCGGTACATCGCCAAACAACTTACCATCCATCCTTATAAAGCAGATCTTGTTATCCTTCTGCCATGGTACATAATCGCTTGGACCTACATGTATGTTCTCATCATCCAACCTCTCTGCGGCTACAGCCTGCACAGCTTCGGTCTTTGAAATCTTCTTAGACTTTAACCTTGACCTATTGAGCATGTTCAAGAAATCTGTATTACCACCTGTGTTCAACTGATACGTCCTTTCAAGCTTTACGCCCCTTCTTCTGAACAAATCCACCAAAACCCTGTGTGTAATTGTTGCACCTACCTGAGATTTTATATCGTCACCGATTATTGGAATCCCAGCTTTTTCAAATCTCTTTGCCCAAAGTTCATTAGAAGCTATAAATACTGGTATAGCATTAAAGAACGCTACACCTGCCTCTAATGCGCATTCAGCATAGAACTTCGTAGCCTTTTCACTACCAACGGGTAAGTAGTTAATCAATATCTCGCACCCCGTATCTTTCAAGTGTTTTACAACCTCTTCTTTTGTCGGTTCCTTTTCATCAGCCACAACGAATGTGTGATCCTCATCGTATTCTTTCATGTGTTCGCTTACGCCATCCAAAACCCTACCCATCTTAACGATTGCACCTGTTTTCTTTACATTCTTGCAAAATACCGTCGTGCAGTTGGGCTTTTCAAATATCGCATCAGCAACGTCCTTACCAACCTTCCTCTTGTCAATATCGAAAGCGCAAACAATCTCAATATCGCCCGGCGTATAACCACCTAAATCGTAGTGCATAAGACCAATAACGTCTTTCGGATCCTTGTTCCTATAGTAATTGATGCCCTGAACCAAAGCGCTTGCACAATTGCCCACACCTACAATTCCAACCCTAATTTTCTCACCCATAAGCCACCTCCTTGTTGAAAATTTTGTGAGAAAATTAGAACCGATTACAAAGCTATTTTATTGTAACAAAAAAGTATGTATACTTTCATTAGCAGCATAT
>JALUBE010000147.1 GCA_027045065.1 Desulfurellales bacterium
ACATATGAGTCAACAAGTGACTTAAACTCATCGCTTGCAGGATATTTTATTGGCAACTTGCCGTTTTGGGCTATTGGTATGAACATACTGCCCAACACTTTTAGATTTGTTATTAAAAGATCTTTCCATAGTTGCGGTTGGTCATTTAAATCAAAGCCAAGTTTCCTTGGACTGAAGAAGAAATCAAACTCTTTACCGTCGAATTGTCTTAGAAGTGTGTTATATCGTGTGCCGCTGCCTTTACTTCTAAAACGTCCCCAACCGCGAATCACTATTTTGAAGTGGTTGCTATCAATGTCTTTGATGAACACACGCGAAGGTTTACTCTGCCATAGTTGTTCTTCTACACCTCCGGGAAGTATAACCTTAATAATATGTGGTTTTGGGGATAAAAATGCGAGCTTTATAATTCCAACCTTCTCCTTTCCACCATTTTCAAGAGAATAAACGTAGTATCTCGAAATTATAGGAAAGAGATCCTTGTCGTTTGCACGGTTAACAAGATTCACGTCTAACTTTGGAGATTTAACGATAAAAACTGCTATACCATTTGAATCTGTTGTGATGTATTTTGAATCGTAGGAGAATTTGGCGTATTTTACTATTTTACCGTTGTGCAATAGAGGTAGGTTGTCCGTTGAGATATAGAACCTTTTGTTTTTTACTATGCCTTTATCACTTGTAAATCTAACCTTTACAGTTTGAATTCTACCATTTGCAGCAAGTGTTTTGGATAGGACTTGGGCTGTAATATGTAAAAGTGGCTTCTTTAAATGAAAATCCTCGTTAAATTTTAATATTCTATCCCCTTTAGGGTTTATGGTTAAATCAAAATCAAAATAACCATTGGGGTCGCTCTTTTTTGTGAATGTTTTTCCTAAAATTGTAAATGTGACTGTGGTTGATGGCAATTCCTTACCCTTGTTATCGTACACAGTTCCCCACACTATAAGCCTTTTTGTTGTGTCTATATTTATTTCTCGTTCCTCAACACCTTTAATATATCCTATCTTGGTTGCTGTTATTCTGTAAATTGCCGTACGAGTTGGTTTCTTGTTTTGTTTAATAGGTTGTTCTTGTGAACATAGGCAACTTAGTTTTTTAATTCTTTCCACCATGAGTTTTAGCAGATAATCTTGGGGATCTACAATCATGCGATCGGGATAGTCGGACCACAATACGATTACAGCGCACCTTTCCGCAAGCATGTAGTACCTTCTAAAATTGTACCTGCGCTTTGCCGTGCAGCCGATGTCTGCATATGTTAGGTTTATTCTCCTTGACCCTAAGGCTTTACAATATTTTTCTACTTTAAGGCGGGCGAGATTTGAATTTGGATATACATAGAGGCGTATTGTTAAATCCCTGTATCCTCCTGGTCCTCCTCTCCAAATTCTTGAGTATAAGATCGATCCATCATTCCCTTGTTGTGGGCCAGTGTCGTATCGTGCCTGGTCAATGACATCACCTACTTCTTTGGATGTTGGAAAGATAGATTTAATTTGAGATGGTGTGCAACTTGCCTTTACAATAACGGGGATTAAAATAATAACGAGAAAATTAGCTACCGCCTCTAACCAGAATCGCCACATAGTATTCCCCTCCTTTGCAAATTACGACCTTGCTTTTTCCAAAGTAACCGTTTGATTTGGCCTCTATTATGTAAACTCCTTTGTTAACGACTGCAATGTTTCCTTTAAAATCCTTCTCGTAGGTCTCTTTGTTTAACTTTTTTAGGTGAAAACTAAATTCCTGTGGGTTTAGTTTTCTATAGTTTAGAGAGTCGAAAATTAGAATATGTATTTTGCATTTTTTGTTGAGTGTATAGTTCTTCTGCTTTAAAAGGCCCATGAATTTTAAAAGGTCTATATTACCATTTTCACGCAATTTTTCTATATCCCTATCATTTACGCTAAATATCTCTTTAAGTAGAGCACCTTTTTTTTCTATTGTCCACCTGGATTTGCAGAAATTTAGGAATTTATCAAACGGGTAAAATACAAACTCTCTAAGTCTCGGTGTTGTCAAATAATCATTGTAAGCAAATCTACAATCTTCCTTTGATGGGTGTTCTAAGGTTGAGTTTCCAACTTCAATTTTTGAGATTTTGCTTAAATCTTTTGCACCTATTAACCATTTAACCAATACACCATTTTTCAAACTTCTTATTCTACTTTCACTTTTTAGGTAAACAGGCAGGTTTCTCTCGATGATGTTTCCGTCTACACCTAAAGACATGTAGTCTTTGCCAGGATTTTTTACGGAAAATCCCTCAGGAGGGGCATTGTTTACTAACTTTGGTTCGAAGTTAACGTAGAATATAAAGGTTTTTCTGTCGTAGACTATTTTTATTGCAAACCCTTTGCAACTTTTGTTGCTTTTGGTTTCAAGGAGTATTGTGTTGTTGGTTTGATTGAAGGTACTTACGTCTATATTACATGTGTTTTCACTCCTTAGATGACAACCAAAAATTAACAGAACCAATAAAATATAGCTTAGTGCATTTTTTAAAAAACCCACTAAAACACATCATCCTTGATTTTTTCAATTATATATAAATTTTTAATATAATGCAAGCTTTTTGCGTTGTCCTTGATTAGGGATTAAAGCAAACAGAATTCAAATATAGCCATGCGTGTGAAGACACTGTTTTCCACCTGCTTGGTTATTAGGCTTTTTGTGTGATTGTCCATGACCCATGAATCTAACTCCACGTTTCTGTTTACAGGTCCCGGGTGCATGATGTAGGCGTCTGGTAAATTTGATTTTTTTAAGCCAAAGAACCTGTTGTATTCCTTTAAAGACGGTATGTTTTGGCCACTTTTCCTTTCAAGCTGGATTCGTAAAAGCATGATAAAGTCTTTATCTTCCATTGCTTTGGTCAAATTTTTCTCTATCTTAACACCTTCAAGCCAATCGCTTTTTGGAAGCATCGTTTTTGGACCGTAGAAGCTCAGTTCCCAATTGAATAACTTGGCCATCCACATGTGGCTTTTAGCTACGCGGCTGTTTATGATGTCACCTATGATACAGATTTTTAAATTCTCCAATGTGCCTTTGGTTTCGTACATAGTTGCTGCATCCAGTAGGGCTTGGGAAGGGTGTTCGTTTGTTCCATCGCCTGCGTTTATGATTGGGATTGATGTAAACTCCGTTAAAAACTTTGGATAACCGGACTCGTAGTGCCTTATTACGAAGGCATCAGGATGCATGGCGGATAGATTAATAATCGTATCGTAGTCGGTTTCGCCTTTTTTTAGGCTTGATTGATTGTAGTCTATGTTTATTACCTCTGCGCCCATGCGTTTTGCCGCCATTTCAAAGGATGTTCTTGTCCTTGTACTGTTTTCAAAAAAGATACTGATTATGGTTTTGTTTTTCAAAATTCCCTCAAAACTCCTCTTACCGTTTTTGAAGTCTAAAGCACTTTGGATAATCCTTGTAGCATCCTCTTTGGTTAAATCACGAATACTAATTAAGTGTTTCATCTCACCTCACCTGTTTATATCTCTATGTACTATATCGACAGGGTACCCTTTTTTTCTTAAGGTCTCTCCAAAGAATTCGGCTATTGCTACGGATCTGTGTTTTCCACCCGTGCAACCAAATGCAATCGTTATATAACTTTTGCCTTCCTTTAAATAAAGTGGCAGGATGTTGTCTAAAAATCCTTTGACGATCTCTATGAATTCTTTTGTTTGCTCTTGGTTTAGCACGAATTCGAAGGTTTTCTTATCTAAACCTGTTGTATCTTTTAGCTCCTCAATAAAAAATGGATTTGGTATAAATCTCACATCAAAAACGTTATCAGCTTCAGGTGGTAGGCCATACTTAAACCCAAAGGAAATGATTTGTACAAGCAGGGAATTCTTGTCCTTTCTAAATCTATTGAGCATTATTCTTCTAAGCTCATTAACATTGATATCTGTAGTGTCAATAGTTATGTCTGCTAAATCCTTAACGGGCACAAGCAGTTTTTGTTCTTCATCAATGGCCTTATCCAGGGGTAAGCCCTTTGTGATGCTCAATGGGTGGGCCCTTCGTGTTTGCTCAAACCTCTTTATAAGCGTTTTCTTGTCCGCTTCCAAAAAAACTAGTGTAAAGCCGTTTCTTTGGTTCTTTATCAAATCCATAAGATCCACAATATTAGATTCGATATTTGGATCCCTTGCATCACAAACTATGGCCAACTTGTTGATCTGATTGTTTGAAAACTCGATGATTTCTAAAAACTTTTTTAGAAACGAAACGGGAAGATTGTCAACAGAAAAGAAGCCACTGTCTTCTAATGCGGCTAAGGCTGTACTTTTTCCAGAACCCGATAATCCGCTGAGCAGAACTACTTCCATGTCATGCCTTTTGTAAGCTCTCTTCTTTCTCTTTTATGAGTTCCATGACTTCATCTTCGTTTTTGGCGGAGAGGATCTTCTCTTTTAACTGTTCGTCCTTGAATATTTTTGCCACTTTGGCCACAGCTTTCAAAAGTATTGATGGTTTCGCGGATGGCGCCAAAACAACAAAGAATATCCTTGTTGGCATATCGTCCAAAGAGCCAAAGTCTATGGGATTTTTTGCGGTAAACAGTCCACCTATTACCCTGTCCAATTCGTCTATTTTGGCATGGGGTAGGGCAAACTGCCCGCCCAAAGCAGTTGACCCAAACTTTTCCCTTGTCCTCAGATAAGAAAAGACGTCTTCGGCATTTAGATTTATTTTATTTGCTATTCTTTCCGCCATTTTCTTCAAACATTCATACTTTTCTTTGCAATCTATGTTTAACCCAATTTCGTATATGAAATTTGAAATCCTATAATCTTTCATCTTGTCACAATATACCCGTAATCGCCATTTTTCTTTCTATAAATAACGCATACCTTGCCGTTTTCTGAGTTATTAAATACAATGAAATGTTTATCTTCTTCGTTTAACTTCATAATTGCCTCTTCCACTGTCAGTGGTTTAGGTATGAACTCCTCTTCAACTATTATTGGCTCTCTTTCCGCTGCAGGTTGAACAGATTCTTCTTGTTGCGCTGCTTTCCTTTTGGATTTGTAGAGCTTGTCTTTGAATTTTTCTATCTGCTTCTCTAAGACTTCATATACAAGATCTATTGATGAGTATAGATCCCTTGAGGATTCAGTCGCCTTTATTATTTCACCGTCTATGTTTAGTTTCACATCGGCTATGTGTCTAAACTTTTCAACTTTTAAGACAACATCTGCAGTTAAATTTGCATCTATCTTTCTTTCTAATCTACCTATTTTCTTTTCTACATAGTCTTTAATCGACTTTGTTAGCTCGGTGTTTTTTGCACTGATTGTTATTTTCATAAAAAACCTCCTACATTAGTTTAATTATGGTGATGATGCTCGTGTTCACACACTTCCTTGTAAGTAACATTTAGTTTATTGTTTATGAAGTCATCAATTAGCTTCCTGGCTTTGTCGGGCACAACATTTGTAATTACTTTAATGCCAAAGCTTTCAAACATATCAATGGCTTTTGGTCCTATGCCTGCAACTATAACAACATCTGCACCTTTGCTTTTTACCCACTGGGGAAAGCTGCCCTCGTAGTGCTCTGGGGCTGGTTCTATCTCCACTGCGAGCACCTTACCGTCTTCAATCTCGAAAAAGCCAAATTTCTCTGCATGACCAAAGTGTTCTGAAAGCATATCACCTTCCATAGGAACCGCTACCCTTATCATACCCTTTAACTACCTCCCGAAAAACCTTTCTTTCCAATAATCTACATAATTTTCCATTTTCTTTTTTATCGAATATTCCTTTTCCATTTCTTCCATTTTTTCTTCTGATACTGTGTAGAATTTTGCATTTTCAATGTCAAAGTCTTTTTTTGTCAGTATCATATAGGCCGTATTTATATCTTTAAAAAGATCTTCTGTACTTTTGTTTATATCCGGGTGATACCTTTTCGCCAATCTTAAGTAGTTATTCTTTATGATCCACTCAGGATCATTTTCGTCTACACCCAAGATTCTCCTTGCTACGATTTCGTATCTTCTTATCTTCGAAAATCTATTTTGAAAGGAAAAATCGTAGATCATACGTATACAATCTCCCTTGGATATTTTGTTAAAGACTCAACACCGTCCTTTTTAACCAAATACGTGTTTTCAATTCCCACAGCGCCCTTGCCTTTAAAAGCCACCTTTGGCTCAAAAGCAAAAACCATACCTTCTTTTAACTCAAAATCCAATCCTTTTGCTACAAATGGGTATTCGTCCACTTCCAACCCAACACCGTGACCGATAAATGGCACCTGATTGCCTTTCGCACCCATAAAGTTATCTTCGTAACCTCTATTCTTAGCCATCTCTATGCAGTGTTCGTATATATCAAGCGTCGATGCACCTTCTCTTGCATTCTCTTCCAAGTAGTTCATCACCTCACAACAAAAATCATAAGCTTTTTCGAACTCTTTATCAAGTTTTCCCGAGACAAACACGCGTGTTTCGTCTGTTAAATAGCCATCGTAATTGCCCAAAAAATCCACTATAACGGGCGTGTTTTCTTCTATCTTGTAATTGGATGCACCGTCAGGGAAGTTAGGTGATAACCCGTATCCCGTTGTTGGTTTTAACAATCCATTGGGATAGGCACTTCTGAAGCCACTGTGCACATGACCCATTAGCATCTCACCGTTAAAGCCGCGCATTCGACACCTGCCGAGATGTCCCCTTTTTCTCGCTCTGAACTCTAACTCTGCACTGATCTCTATTTCTTTTTTACCAATCCCAACCAATTCCTTTGCATCCTCCATTGTGCAGTCAAGTATCCTTGCAGACTGCCTAAGTTTTTCTATCTCAAATTCACTCTTGATTGCCCTTTGGGAGCGTATGATGCCTGAAACATCAACAAACGTTGCATCCTTAAATGTCTTTTTTAGTCTGAAATATAAATCGAGCGGCAGAACATCCATTTCTATGCCGATAGTCGAATACTTTATACCCCTTTCTAAAAGTATCTCTGGCAATTTGCTTATGCCTTGTGTTTGTAATAGGCTTTCTTCATCAATAGGTGTTTCTTCTTTTGCTCTTTCATACCCTTTTCTTATTGCAAAAACCACCTTTCCTTCATTGGATACCACTAAAACCCCTGATGGCATTGTGCCGCTAAAGTAAAATACGTCGGTATTTTGCATAATCAGGGCAACATCTATACCGTCTTCTGAGAGGGCTTGGGAAAGTTTCTTTATCCTTAATTCTATCTCCTTTTTCATGAGAACCTCCAAAGCGGTTTTCTTTTGATTATACATAGAAAGATAAACAATTCAAAAACTATTTGACTGATCAGATGCAATAAGTAAATTTGAGGTATGGCTAAGAAGCTTTATGTGTGCAAAAACTGTGGCGCACGCTTTGGTAAGTGGTATGGTAGGTGTCCAAACTGCGGTGAGTGGGGCACTATTGAAGAGGTAGCCGAAGGAAGAAAATCCGAAAAAATCTCAAAAGTTTTAAAACCCATTAAGCTTTCAGAAATTGATACAAGCAAGGATATTATAAAGCTTAACGGTGAGTTTTCTGAGTTCTTTTCAGGAGAGATACCAAAAGGCGGTGTTTATTTAATCTCTGGAACTCCGGGTATAGGCAAATCCACCTTGTTGTTACAACTGGCTTCTGATTTGTTCAAATCTGGCTCGCGCGTGGTGTATATCTCATCTGAAGAGTCTTTGGGACAAATTGCAGAAAGGGCAGAAAGGCTAAAGGTAGCTGAAGTTGAGGCAATCTCTGAAGGAAAACTTGAGAATATACTTTCCTTTTTGGAATTTGAGGATTTGGACTGTGCAATCATTGATTCGATACACACGACCTTTAGCGATGAAATCGATTATGTGCCGGGCGGCATACAACAGGTAAAATATTGTGCGGAAAAACTCATTGATATTGCAAAATCCAGAGGTATTGTCCTTTTTATCGTTGCTCATATAACGAAGTCTGGAGCTATAGCGGGGCCTAAAACACTGGAGCACATGGTTGATGCTGTGCTTCTCATGGAGGGTGATAGAAATACCAGTTTGAGGATTGTTAAATTTACGAAGAATCGGTTTGGTTCTACGGATGAGGCACTAATTTTGGAGATGGCCAAGGATGGATTGAAAAGGGTTGAAGATCCGACGTTAAAGTTCTTGGAAAGAAGGGAATTTACAGACGGTATATGCTATGGTGCAACCATTGAGGGGAGCTATCCAATTGTGCTAGAGATTCAGGCGCTTTGTGTACAGACACCACTTGCTATACCGCGCAGGGTGAGTGTGGGTTTTGATATAAACAGATTGAACATGTTACTTGCTGTATTGGAAAAGAAATTGAGTTTGCCGTTTTTTAAATATGATGTCTATGTCAATATTGCAGGTGGTGTAAGGGCATCTTCGACGGCCATTGATGCTGCTGTTGTATCTGCTATAATCTCATCACTGAAAAAAAGTGCACTGAAAAACGACACTGTTGCGTTTTCAGAGGTTGACTTAACTGGCAGGTTAAGGCTTTTTGAAAGGGAAAAAAGAGCCGTTAAAAAGCTTGAGGATTTGGGTTTTAATGTGATTTCTGCCTTGAACGTTAAGGATGTCAAACAACTTTACGAAAGCATTTGATATTTGGTAGGATTGAGGTATGAAAAGACATTTTTTTATCGCTGGTCCTTGTGTAATTGAATCGGAGACATTGATTTTACAAACGGCTGAATTTTTAAAAAAGATGTCCGAAAGGTATGGCGTAGATATAATCTTCAAATCCTCATTTGACAAAGCAAATAGGACATCTATTAGTTCCTTTAGAGGGCCTGGCTTGGAAGAGGGTCTTAAGATTTTGGGTAAAGTAAAAGAGCAATTTGGCATGACAATAACGACGGATATACACCTTCCCAATCAAGCTAAACCTGTGGCGCAAGTTGTGGATATTTTACAGATACCTGCGTTTTTGTGCAGGCAGACGGACTTGGTTGTAGAGGCTGCCAAGACAAAGAAGGTTGTCAACATAAAGAAGGGCCAATTCATGGCGCCGTGGGATATGAGATACATAGTGGAAAAGGCAAGGGCTTTTGGAAACGATAATGTTTGGCTCACGGAGAGGGGAACGGCCTTTGGGTACAACAACCTCGTTGTGGACTTTCGATCTTTAAGGATAATGAAGGGGTTCTCAAAGGCCATTATTTACGATGTTACACACTCCATGCAAATACCCTCTTCTGGTGGGAAAAGCGGCGGAACAAGGCAATATGCCAAGTGGCTGGCTTTTGCAGCCGCAAGTGTGGGTGTTGATGGCCTATTTTTAGAGGTTCATCCAGAGCCTGAAAATGCTAAATCCGATGCCGCAGTGATGCTTTCATTGAAAGAGTTTGAGGATGTTGTACCTGTTATTTTAGAACATTGGGAAATTACCGATAGATATGAAGAAAATTCATAGATACATAGCAAGAAACTTCATTGTAACCTTTTTCATCGTTCTTTTGTTTACCGTTCTTTTGTTTATTCTCTCAGATTTTTTCTCGCGTTTAGGAACTATACTTAAGTCATCTGTCCCTCTGAAGTATGTAATTGAGTACTACATTTTTTACACTCCCTTTGTCATCTATTTCAGTTTGCCCTTCATCTACGGTTTATCAACGGTTATTAGCTTGGGTTATCTTTCTTTTAGGAATGAGATCATTGTGATGCGATCGAGTGGGTTGAGTATCTTTAGAATTTCACTGCCCGTCTTTGTTTTTTCCATTTTTGTGGCTCTATTTATGTTTTGGGGGAAGGAAAATTTTGTAAATTACGGTCTCGATAGGGCAAGCTTTATTAAAAACCGTTACTTCGAAGGTCAAGTGTTAAAATCTGAGTGGCTGGAAGAGGGAAATGTTTTTATCAAGGCAAAAAACATCGATGAAAAGGATAAAATCCTTTACGGCGTTGAGGCGGTTTACGTAAAGAAGGATTTTTCTGGCATAGAAAGGATTTTGATGTGCAAAAAAGCGGATTTTAAAAAGAAAAAGGTCATTTTCTTTAACGGTTATTTCAAAGATTTTCCATTTAGAGAAAAGCACTTATTTAGCAAGATGGAGATTAAAACGAATAAACCGTTTGTTTCTCTTGTTTCTGAATCCAAATTGAGAGAACCGTATCTAAAAGATATACTCAAGAGATTAAAGAAGGGTGTGGATAGGGATTATTACTTGTCTTTGGTGCTCTTTAGGTTTTTGTATCCTTTGTCGTGCGTTGTTTTATCCCTTTTGGCGCTTGTGTTTGTTTTGAAGATAACGCCCAGAAAGAGCGGTTTTATCGGTAATGTCTTTTTAAGTGGTGTAGTGTTTTTATCCTACATTGCGAGTTTTCAGGTTGTAATCAGTATGGGAAAGTATTCTATGATCAATCCCGCACTTTCCATATTGATTTTTATGCTTTTCTGGATAACTGTTTCTTTGTATAATCTTTTGAAACTGGGCATTTGAGGTGTGTATGGAAGCAGAACCGAAGTACATATATTTAATCTCGGATGGAACGGGTGAGACGGCGTCCAAAATAGCACGTGCATTTTTGGTTCAGTTTAGATACCCGAACGTGGTTGAAAGGAAGTTTATAGAGATAAGGGAAAAAGAGCAGATTGATGAAATTGTTGAGAAGGCAAAGTACGAAAAACCGCTTGTTATAAGCACTATAGCCGATAAGAACTTGAGGGATTATGCCAATGAACGATTCAAAGAAAACAATATAATGGTTTTGGATCTGTTTGGTTACTATATTGACAAATTTGAGAAGTTCTTTGGACAGAAAGCAAGAAATATATCGGGCTTATTGCACAAGATCAGTGATCAGTACTTTGAAAAGGTTAAAGCCATTGAGTACACCGTTGAGCATGATGATAATAGGAGCACAAGACACTTGGATGAGGCGGACATCATACTTGTAGGTTTGTCACGCACGAGCAAAACGCCGTTGAGCATTTACCTTGCGCAAGAGGGTGGCTATAAGGTGGCAAATTTTGCTATAGTGAAAGATGAAAAGCTGCCCGATGCATTATTTAAAGTGGATCAAAACAAAATCGTGGGCTTGACAATTGACCCTATGAGGTTATACGAAATAAGGAAGCAAAGGGCTAAAAAGTTGGGTATAGAGAATTCTTCTTATGCCTCTTTGAGTAAAATCTATGAAGAGGTTGAGTATGCAAATTCAATATTTAGGCAGCATCCACAATGGCTTGTGATTGATGTAACGAACAGGTCTGTTGAGGAGTCTGCGAGTGAGATTGTTTCTAAACTGTTTGGAAAAAAACTTTGAAGGAGGGTTTATAAATGAATGAGTTGTCTAGCATTTCTTTATTGGTGATTGCTTTGGTTTATGTTGTATTTGCTCTTGGAGTATTTATTGGGTTCATAGTTTTGATTGGTTTATACTCGAACCTTAAAAAGAAGATTGAGGAGTTAAAAAAACAGATCGAGCCTTATCAATCAAAGGTAGAATTCATGTTCTATAAAACACAGCAAATAGTGGAAATTGCTGAGCAACTTGCAAAAGATGCTAAAGAACTTTCTGAGGATGTTAAAACTACTGCAAAGGAGGTGTTGGAAAAAACAAAAGGTACAACGTTCGAAATTATGGACAAAACCAAGGAATCTGTTGTTGAGGTTAACTCACTTGTTGTTAACACAAAGAAAAGGGTAGAGAATCACACTAACTATCTATTTGATAGGGTTAAAACATTAGAGGAAAAATTGGATGAAGTTTATGCTTTTCTTGTTGGTATATCAAAGGTTATGTCGAAATTAATGGGAAAGGAGGAGTAAATATGAAAAGGGTTTTTTTGATAAGTTTAGGTGCATTAGGATTAGGTGCGTTAGTGTTTGTTGTGGCTAAAGATTATTTTGACACAGAAAAAATTGAAACCATAAAGGAAAGGTTACCAAAAGTTGAGTTCGATAGGATTAAACAGTTGCTTGAGCAGAGGGATGAGATTGAAGAAAAAATTACGTCCCTGGCTGTAACAATAACAGACTTGGCTAAGGATTTAGCTGAGAAAGGCTCTGATTACGCACAGGAGAAAAAGCAGACCCTGTTGAACATGATTGAAGAGGCAAAGAGGGCTATATCGGAGGAAAGGGAAAAGTTAAAGGGCATTAGAGAGCGCTTGGATAATGTGGATGAAGAGGTAGTGTAGTTTGGGCAACACGCATCACTCTGGCATTTTAGAGTACATAATATTCTTGATTTTTTTGGGAATTGCTGTTTATCTTTTGTTCTTTAAACTTACATTTGTAACCATTGTGGTGTTTTTGTCCTATCTGATTTCCGAAATTTCTTATCCATTTGAAAACATGTTTAAAAAGTTTCTGCCCCGTTGGTTAACGGGGCTTTTTGTTTTAAGCTTTGTTATGGGTGGTATGGTTTTGATTTTTATCATTGCAGTACCGGCATTAATCAATCAGCTCTCCGGTTTAGAAAAGCAAATTCCCGCCTTAATAAATGGGGTTAACAGAGAGCTCAGTGCATTGTATGACTATATAGGATCAAAGTTCGGTCATAGTAAGGAAGTTTACACAATCACCTCTACTGCTTTGGTGTCTTTGAAGAGTTACCTTGTTTCCTTTGCCGTGAATAGTTTGACAGGCCTTTTAAAAGGCGTATCGGCACTTTTTGCGTTTTTGCTCATTCCCATCATATCTTTTTTTATGATCCTTTATAGGGACAGGTATAAATACGTTGTACACAGTGTAATTTTGACGATCTTGGGCGAGGACTATCTAACCGTATTTAGGGATATACACAGCGTTATTATAAGCTACATCGTGGGCTTGTTGATCTTGATGGTTGTTGTCTCTGCTTTGAGCATAGCTGGGCTTTACATTGTTGGTATAGACTATGCCTTGCTTTTTGGCGTGTTTGGTGGAGTGATGTATATTATTCCATACATTGGTGCATTTTTGAGCTTTATTCCGCCATTGATCGTGGCTTTTGTTGTTCACCACAGCTTGATAATGGGAATAGAGGTTTTGAGTGTCTTGTTGTTTATTCACTTTATCTCTGGGAATATAATTGCCCCTTACATTTATTCAAAACAGCTTGAGTTGGATCCTTTGGCTGTGTTACTTGCCATACTCTTTTTCGGTAAACTTTTGGGTATTTGGGGTGTGATTTTGTCTGTGCCACTGTTGGGGATTATTGTTGTGAGTTATGATAAGCTTGTCCCTATACTTTCAAAGAGGAGAGAGGCTTAATGGACTACAAAGCATCCGGTGTGGATATAGACAAGGGCAATAGGTTTGCTCAATGTATAAAAGAAATGGTTAAAATGCTACCGCAAAACGGTGTTATATCGTCCATTGGTGGTTTTGGTGCGCTTATTGGTTTGAATGATTTGGGCTGTGATCTTGTTCTGTCATCTTCAACAGACGGCGTTGGGACAAAGTTGCTTGTAGCACAGATGGCGGGCAAGCACGATACTGTGGGCATAGACCTTGTTGCAATGAACGTCAATGACATTATAACAACAGGTACAGATCCTTACTTTTTCTTGGATTATATCTCATACAGCGACGTTGAGGATAGTGTGCTTGAGGATGTTGTCAAGGGTATAGTTAGAGGCTTAGAGCTTTCTGAATGTGCTTTGGTTGGTGGTGAGACGGCTCAGATGCCGGGTGTTTACGAAAAAGGTGAGTACGACCTTGCGGGTTTCTGCGTGGGAATCGGGAAAAAGAACGATATTTTACCCAAACCTTTAAAAGAGGGGATGGTACTTTTGGGTTTTGCCTCAAGTGGATTTCACTCAAATGGCTATTCTCTCTTGAGAAAGGTTTTTTTTGACATAAATGGCTACGATTTGGACAGATTGTTCTGTGGCAGACCGTTGGGTGAGATTTTGCTTGAGCCCACGCGTATATACGTTAAGCTGTTCAAAAAGATAAAACCCTTTGTCAATGCTTTGGTTCACATTACAGGCGGCGGATTTTACGATAACATTCCGAGGGTTTTGAATGGTGAATTTGATGCCATTATTGAAAAGAAGAAATTGCCAGAGGTGGATATATTCAAAGTTTTCCAAGAACTTGGAAATGTTAATGAGAAGGAAATGTTTAGGACTTTCAATATGGG
>JALUBE010000148.1 GCA_027045065.1 Desulfurellales bacterium
TTTTCCTTGTAAATGCTAAGAATCTGCTCCATTACAAAACCTCCTATATTTTCTTTTCAACTATATCGCCGTACGGCTTAACTTCCTCAAATATCTGTCCTGTAAACCTATAAAATACGCAAGCTTTTTCTTTATAACATGTGTATGGTAAACCAGCCTTTTGGCACACATTAGCCAAAAACTCTTCCTCATTCCATCCCCACTCTACAGGTACCTGGGGCAGCAAAAGCCCACTGTATGCACCACATACAACATAAAGACCATCCCTTCCAACCTTTATCTGTTCGGCATAGTTCTTTGATGAATCAAGGGAAATCATTGGCGACAAGACTGTAATCTCAACAACCACATTGTCAAATTCAAATGTACTCAAAGGCTTAAATCTTGGGTCTCCAAAGGCAGCAGATACGGCCGAGGATATAACGCCATTTATAAGCGGTTCGTAGGCCAAAGGATAACCTATACATCCTCTCAAACTGCCATCTGGACAATTATTCAGTGTAACAAACACGCCCCTCTTCTCGTTTAAGATTTCAGGGTAGCCTTCAGGCTTAGGCATCAACTCATTATGCTTAAAATAATACTCTATAGATTTCCTAGCCAATTTAACAAGATACTTGCCCTGCTCTAAACTTAAATCCATTTCCTATTCCTTACTAACAACACCGTAGCATCTTGAACAAACCTTTTCTCCCTTATCGTTTTTTCCTACCCGCTCTGAATATTTCCAGCATCTATCGCACTTTTCACCCTTTGCCTTTATAACAAACACCTCAACCTTCGTTTCTTCATCATAATACCTACTCAAGCTTTCGTCAAGCCTACCAAACTCAAATTGTGAAACTATGCAGATATCGGCAAGGTCATTTTTATCAAATCCATGAACAATCTTCTTCATATCATCATTTTGAATATCCACATAAACACAAGCCTCAAGCGAATTACCTATGGCCTTTTGAGACCTCGCAAGCTCGAGCGCTTTATCCGTAACTGATTTTAATTTTCTCAGCTCATTCCATTTCTTTATCAAATCTAAATCTTTATGTTGTTCTTTCAACGGCACAAACTCTTCCATATGGACGCTTTCTTTCTCGCCATTCATATAGGAATATGCCTCTTCAGCCGTAAAAGAAAGAATTGGCGCCATATAAAAAACTATAACCTTCAAAATCTCATTCAACGCCGTTTGAGCAGACCTCCTCTTTTTAGAATTCTGACCATCGCAGTAGAGTCTGTCCTTTAAAATATCCAAATAGAACGAAGAAAGCATCAAAATACAGTAGTTGGTCATATTTCTATAAATTACATGAAAATCATAATCTTCATAAGCTTTTAACAACTTCTCTTTCAAAAGTTCAGTTTCGGCCAAAACCCATCTGTCGATTTCTTCCATCTCCTCATAAGGAACAGCTTCAGATTCATTAAAATCATACAGATTACCCAACAAAAATCTAATAGTGTTTCTTACTTTTCTATAGTTATCCACAAGGCGTTTCATTATCTCATCTGAAAGTCTTACATCCTCTTTATAGTCCGTTGCAGAAGCCCAAAGTCTAAGCAACTCGGCTCCGTATTTCTTTATCATCTTGTCAGGCTGTATGACGTTACCAAGGGATTTGCTCATCTTCCTGCCTTTTGAGTCCACAACAAAACCGTGCGTCAAGACGGACTTGTAAGGTGCCTTATCACGCGTTCCTATAGATTCAAGCAAAGACGAATGAAACCAACCTCTGTGCTGGTCACTGCCCTCCAAATACATATCGGCTGGCCATCTCAAATCTTTCCAATTATTAAGAACAACGGCATGAGAAACACCAGAATCAAACCACACATCTAGTATATCCATCTCTTTCTCAAACTCTGTGCTCCCACACTCACACGTATAACCATCTGGCAAGAAGTATTCAGGTTCATGTTCAAACCACGTATCAGCACCTTCACTCTCCATCTTATCAGCAACCCTATCGATCAACTCTTTACTGAATTGAACACGACCACACTTCTTACATTTAAATAAGGCAATAGGCACGCCCCAAGCCCTCTGCCTTGAGATACACCAATCTGGTCGCGTCTCCATCATGGAATAAATCCTATTTCTACCCCACGATGGAATCCACTTTGTCTCATCTATCTCTTTTAAAGCTTTCTGCCTCAAATTGTCCTTATCGACAGATATGAACCACTGCTCAGTTGACCTAAAGATTATAGGGTTTTTGCATCTCCAACAATGAGGATATGAATGAACTATTTTTTCCTCTTTTACGAGCATCTCTTTTTGCTTCAGCATCTCTATAACTTTTGGGTTGGCTTCAAATACATGCATGCCAGCAAAATACTCGATTTCTGGCAAAAAACGGCCATCATCATCAACAGGCGAATAAATCGGCAGATGGTACTTCATACCAACAACATAGTCCTCTTCACCGTGACCAGGAGCTGTATGAACCAAACCTGTACCAGCATCAAGCGTTACATGCTCCCCTAGAATAATTCTCGACTCACGGTCATAGAACGGATGCGCTAAAACCTTGCCTTCAAGCTCCCTACCCTTAACAACCTTAATTATCTCGTAATTTTCAATCTCAAACTTTTTCATCAATTCATCAATAAGCTTCTCAGCCACCAAATATACATGTCTTGGAGCAATCTGAACAAATGCGTAGTCAAAATCGGGATGAACGGCGACTGCTAGGTTTGCAGGCAATGTCCACGGGGTCGTTGTCCAGATAATAGCAGAAACAGCCTTACCCAAAAATTGCCTATCCTCAAGCCCAAGTTCATCTATAAAATCAAATCTCACGTATATAGAGTTACTTTCGTCATCCTGATATTCAACCTCAGCCATAGCAAGGGCTGTTTTGCACGAAGAACACCAATAAACAGGCTTTTTTTGTTTATAAACTAATCCTTTCTCAACAAACTTCCCAAGTTCCCTCAACGTCTCAGCCTCATATTTAAAATCCATTGTTAGATATGGCTTTTTCCACTCACCAAATATTCCTAAACGCTTAAATTCATCCCTTTGTATAGCAATATATTTTTTTGCATAATCCCTACACATCTGCCTGAACCGGAACTTGGGTATAGCTTCCTTCTTTTTCTTTCCCATTTCCTTTTCAATATTGTGCTCAATAGGCAAACCATGACAATCCCAACCTGGCACATAGGGACATTTATACCCCATCATTGTTTTTGATTT
>JALUBE010000149.1 GCA_027045065.1 Desulfurellales bacterium
ATGAAAAAAACTATTTAAGGAGGTTTGGTATGTGTCGGTATTTTAAGTTTATTTTCATGTACGTTTTGGCATTCGGCCTCATTGCATCTTCAGCCTTTGCCATCAACCCAAAGAACTACATCATCATAGGCACAACAGACAAGATATCGTCTTTGGATCCTGCAAAGGCATACGACTACCTATCTGACAACATCTTACAAAACATCATGGAAGGATTGGTTAAATACGTTCCAGGAACCACACGCATCGTACCAGGACTTGCGAAAAAATGGAAGATTTCAAAGGACGGTTTGGTTTACACATTTTACTTAAAAAAGGGACTTAAATTCTCAAACGGTGATCCCATCAACGCACAGGCTTTCAAATTTTCCATCGATAGGGTTATAAGATTAAAACAAGACCCGTCTTTTTTGCTATCAGATGTTGTAAAAAAGGTTGAAGTTGTTAACGACACAGAGTTTAAAATCTATCTAAAATACCCCTTTGCACCTTTTATAAACATTCTGGCCTTCACGGTATCCTACCCTGTTGATCCAAAGGTCTATCCAAAAAACAACGTGTACAACGGCATACCTGTGGCAAGCGGTCCATACATGGTCAAAAAATGGGTAAGAGGTCAACAAATAGAGTTAGTGAGAAACCCATACTATCACGGCAAAAAGGCAAAAACACCAATCATCTTGGTTAAGCTCTACAGAAACGCAAACACGCTTTACATCGCACTCTTAAATGGAGAGATAGATGTTGCATATAGAACTTTACTTCCTCAACAGTTTGCAAAAATTCAAAAAAATAAAAAGTTTGTTGCACTTGTCGGACCAAGCCCCTTCATCAGAGAGATCGTTTTCAATGTAAAATATAAACCGTTCGATAATAGACTAATCAGAAGGGCTATTGCATACGCAGTCGATAGAAAGCAGATCGTAAAGGATGTGTTTAACAACCAGGTCAGCCCACTTTATACTCTCATTCCAAAGGGCATGTGGGGTCATAAATCCACAATGCCACACCACAATCTGAAAAAAGCCATAAGAATACTAAAGAAACTTGGATATACAAAAGACAAGCCACTTAAAATAACACTGTGGTATAGCCCGAGTCACTACGGTTCAACGGAGGCAGCTTTAGCTTTAACGATTAAGAACCAACTTGAGAAAACAGGACTAATCAAATGTCAATTGAAATCCGCAGAGTGGGCAACATATGTTGACTACTGGAACAAAGGAATAATGGGCATGTTCTTACTCGGTTGGTATCCAGACTACTTTGATCCAGACGACTATATGTGGCCATTCCTTGCAAGTTCAGCAAGCAATGGTATGGGAAGTTTTTATTCAAACAAAAAGGTTGATAAACTCCTACTTAAAGCAAGGAAGATTGTAAGTAAAAGAAAAAGGGCAAAAATTTACTATAAGGTTCAGAAAATTATGGCAAAAGATGTTCCTTATGTACCGTTGTTTCAAGGAAAACAGAGGGTCGTTGCCAAACCTAACATTAAAGGACTTTTACTTGATCCTGTGCAGATTTTCAGATATTATTTGCTCTACAAAGAATAAGAGGGGTTTATCCCCTCTTTTTTTATGTAGGAGGCAAGCGTGAAAACCTACATCCTGACACGGATTGGTTTATCCATTCCCATGATCTTGATAATTTTAACGATCGTATTTTTTGTATTGAGGGTGCTGCCAGGCAACCCCGTTTTAGCAATGCTTGGGCCAAAAGCACCACCTTCTGTTGTAAAAGCCATGGAACACCAAATGGGCTTGGATAAACCAATTTTGGTTCAGTATTTTGACTACCTAAAAGACATTGCTCACGGAAATTTTGGCCAATCCACAGTTACGGGCATGCCCGTTTTAAAAGAATTGATGCAAAAATTTCCCGCTACTTTAGAGCTCACCATCTTTGCTATGATTGTAGCTGTCTTCATAGGTATATTTTACGGCACTTTGGCTGCATACAAACTGGGTAGTCCATTGGATGTGTCGGCACGTATTTACTCCATATTTGTTTACTCATTCCCCGTTTTCTGGTTTGGCTTGATGCTTCAGCTGATCTTTGGTGTTTGGTTGCACTGGCTACCTGTTTCAGGCGAGTCATCACCATTTATGACACCAGATCCAACTCACACAGGTCTATACGTTGTGGATGCCATAATTAACGGTCAATGGGACGTCTTAAAGGACTCTTTAGAGCACCTAATCCTGCCATCACTAACATTGGGAATTGTTATCTCAAGTATTTTTGTTAGGATGGTCAGGGCAAACGTCGTTTTAACACTATCCCAACAGTTTATTACAGCTGCAAGGGCTCGTGGCGTTAAAGAAAAGACTGTTCTTTTCAGACACGCCTTAAAAAACGCATTGCCACCGATTTTGACAATAATGGGTTTACAGTTTGCTTTGCTTTTGGGTGGCGCAGTGTTAACAGAAGTTACATTTTCCTGGCCTGGCATAGGCAGTTACTTGGTTAGTAGGATTCACGCCAGGGATTTCACGGCAATACAAGGCACGATAGTGTTTTTTGCAATATTTGTCGCCATCATTAGCATCCTCGTGGATGTAATCAATGCCTGGATTAACCCGCGTGTGAGGTATTAACACAATGATTCAAAATTCTAATCAAATGATATCAGCTCGCATCTCCTCATTCTTAAAGGATCTGCTGGGTGATTCATCGGGTATCATGGCAATTGTTGGATTTGCCATCTTAACTATCTTTATACTCATGGCAATCTTTGCACCACTCATTGCACCATACAACCCCATCCAGCCAAGCGGAAATCCTTTAACTCCACCAAATTTGCATCATCTAATGGGCACAGATAACATGGGTTATGACGTTTTCTCTCGATTCATTTACGGCTCAAGAATGGCGCTGATTATAGCCTTCATTGCCACACTCATTGCGGCTGGCGTTGGAATTCCCCTTGGTTTAATAGTGGGATACTTTGGCGGTCCATTGGATAGGGTCATAACAATGATAATGGACTCGGTTTACACATTTCCAGGTCTAATACTTGCCATTGCCATAGCCGCTGTTTTGGGCCCAGGAATCATCAATATATCCCTCTCGATTGCAGTGGTCTACATACCAACGTACTACAGAGTTATAAGAAGCCAGGTGGCAAGCGTAAAGAATGAACTGTACGTTGAGAGTGCATACTCCATTGGCGCGAAAACATCAACAATAATCTTCAAATACATACTACCAAACGTCTTACCGTCGATAATCGTTGTTCTGTCAATGAACATAGCAGATGCCATCATGACTGAGGCGGGCTTGAGCTTCTTGGGACTGGGTATAACACCTCCAACACCCGATTGGGGTTACGATTTGGCAAACGGTCAGCAATTTATAATCTCAAACGATTGGTGGATGGCGTTTTTTCCAGGCGTTGCAATTATACTAATCGTTTTGGGATTCAGCATGTTTGCAGAGGGATTGAACGAATACTTTAACCCCAACATAGGAGAGAAACGGTAATGGCTGTTTTAAGCATAAAAAACTTATTTATCGAATATCAGACAAAATCAGGCACGGTAAAAGCGGTTGAGGACGTATCCTTTGATGTTGAGGAAAATGAAAGCTTAGGAATAGTTGGAGAGTCTGGATGTGGAAAATCAACATTGGGAACGGCGATTTTAAGATTACTGCCCCAAAACGCCAAAATTACGGGCAAAATCCTATTGGACGGCGTAAACCTGTTAGAGTTAGACAACGAATCGATGCGTAAAATCAGAGGTAAAGACATAGCAATGATCTTCCAAGATCCCATGACAAGCCTAAACCCCATAATGAGGGTCAGAGATCACTTTTTTGAGCTATTCAAGGTACATAATCCCGATATGAAGAAAAACGAGATGATAAAAATTGCATCGGAAGCACTTGAGTCTGTTGGTGTTGACTCGAAGAGGCTTGACAACTACCCGTTTGAATTCTCAGGTGGTATGAGACAGCGCGTAATGATAGCTTTATCCATTGCACTGAAACCAAAGGTTTTAATTGCCGATGAACCTACTACAGCTTTGGATGTTGTTGTGCAAGAACAAATCATGCAGGTTCTAAAAAACCTTATGAAAACAAAAAACATGTCAATAATTTTGATAACGCACGATATGGGCATTGTCGCTGAGATGGCCGAACGTGTGGCTGTGATGTATGCTGGAAACTTGGTTGAGTTGGGCGAAATTCACGAGCTTTACAATAACCCCTTACACCCATACACAAGGATGTTACTTGAATCCATTCCAAACATAAAATTGGACGACATGGATTTAAAGTTCATTCCCGGTAGCCCGCCAGATCTAAAAAATCCGCCAAAGGGATGCAAATACTACCCCAGATGCCCTTTTGCAAAGGATATATGCAAAGAAAAGGATCCAAAAACCAAAAAAATAGGTAACAGAATTGTAAAATGTTGGCTTTACGGTGATGAGAATGAATGAAGAAACGTTTTTAAAGGTTGAACATTTAAGAAAAGAGTTTGATCTTAAAGTGTCGTGGATCAAGGCAATATTTAAAGGCAAAAAAAAGACCGTGAAAGCTGTCGACGATGTGTCTTTTGAAATAAAAAGGGGTGAAACACTGGGCATAGTCGGTGAATCCGGAAGCGGAAAGACAACACTGGGTAGAACCGTTATAAGGCTCATTGAGCCAACAAGTGGAAAGATAATTATGGATAACACAGACTTAACAAAACTAAAGGGAGATGTTTTAAGAAAGGCACGAAGGGACTTTTCCATAATATTCCAAGACCCAATGGCATCATTAAATCCATACATGAGGATCGGAAAAATCGTCTCTCATCCCCTTGAAATTCACAACATAGGGACAAAACAGGAAAGAAAAGAGAAGATTTTAAGTCTCTTTGAAAAATTCAACCTGACACCGCCTGAAGAGTTTTACAACAGGTTTCCAAAATACCTATCGGGTGGGCAAAGGCAAAGGGTTGTAATAGCCCGTGCCCTTATAACAAATCCAAAATTCATTGTAGCAGATGAACCAACAGCAATGCTTGATGTGTCTGTGAGGTCTCAAATCTTAAAATTGATGATACAGGTAAAGGAAGAGTTCAAGCTCACCTATCTTTTCATAACCCACGATTTGGCAGGCGCAAAGTACATCTGCGACAGAATAGGCGTTATGTACTTAGGGAGAATCATAGAAATCGCAAAGAAAGAAGATATCTTTAAAGAGCCGCTCCACCCATACACAAAAATACTTATGAGCGCAATCCCCATACCAGATCCAAACACAAAAAGGGAGAAGCTCATGCCCAAAGGCGAAATACCCTCTGCAACCAACATACCCAAAGGTTGCAGATTTCACACGCGCTGCCCATTTGCCAAAGACATATGCAAAGAACAGGAACCCGAACTCAGAGACATCGGCGGTAGATTAGTGGCGTGCCACCTCGTATAGTTTTAATCGATTTCAACGTACTCATCTAAGAACTCAGATAGGTGTTTAACCTCAACAGGAATGCTTCTCTTCAACAAACCGCCTCTGATTTGCATTATACAACCTGGGCACTCCGTCACAACAACGCTCGCACTTGTATTAACAATGCTCTCTATTTTTTTATCCAGAATGGCTTTTGAAACCTGCGGATAATCAATAGAGAAACTTCCACCAAATCCACAACATCTATCAGCATCTTCCATAGGCATATAGTAATTAGACAATAAGCTTTTGAGGAACCTCTCACCATTAAAATGCAAACCCCTGTTTTGGTGACAAGGTATGTGGTACGTGAATAGAATGCCGTTCTTTGTTTTTACCTTCACGTTGAGATCATCGAGTAAACGCGAGAGATTAACAATCCTCCCCTCAACAAACTTCACCTTTTTGTACTCCTTGGGCATATCGGTGACAAACTCCCTAAACAGGTACTTAAGCGTTGTTCCACATGTAGGACACAAAACCAAGAAGTAATCAAAGCTTTCCTCTACAGGCAGGTATTTAACACTCTCATTAATTATCCTTTTAGCTGAGATTTTGTCTCCATCGTGAACAGCTGGATAACCACAACAGACTATCTTTTCTGGAATTTTTACCCTTAAACCAATTTTATTTAAAAACTTAACAACGCTTTCACCGATCTCTGGATATATATATTCAATAGCACAACCAGGGTAAAAGAAAACGGTTTTTTCGCTCTCAACCATTTCTTGGCGCGCTTCAAATTTTTTCCTGAATATAGAACTAAAAGATTCCTCTTTCGGAGCAGGTAATATCCTAAAATTATGCTTTTTAGGTATCAAAGGACTATTTATATGGGAATTTTTCTCTGCAATTCTCAACACCAGCGAACCTGCTTTGATCATTTTTTTCATAGTCGAAGGCTTTGATAGAACACCGTAATATACGGAGCTTCTCAGTTTGTCCACACCATATTTCAACCTTAAACCCCCGTAGATGTCGCTTATCAATTTTTGGATATCTATATTGGCAGGGCATATCTCACTGCACGCTTTACAACCACAGCAAAGGCTTAAAAGTTCCATAGCCTTCTTGTCGTCATGATAAAAGGATGTCAAAATAGCGCCTATTGGACCCGTGTAGATATGACCAAAAACATGTCCACCAAGAACACCATACACAGGGCAAACATTGGCACACGAGCCGCAGCGGATGCATTTCAAGGCTTCATTGAAATATGGATTGTCCATCAAAGCCTTTCTACCGTTATCAACAAAAACAAAATGTAACTCCTTTCTACCAGAAGAACTATTCAAAGATTCAACAGCACCTTTTATCCATGTAACGTAAACAGAGATTATCTGGCCTGTTGCATTCTTTGGTAAAACCCTCAAGATCTTCAATGCATCCTCAAAAGTCTTAACCAACTTTTCATAACCCAAAACAACAATGTGAACAGGCGGGATAGTTGTAACAAGCCTACCGTTTCCTTCATTTGTTACAACGCCGATTGTACCCGTCTCGGCAACAGCTACATTGGCACCACTTATACCTACTTTTGTTTGAAATAATATTCCCTCAAATAATGCCTCGCTATTTTTACCATTCCCTCAATATCATCTTCATTTACATCAACATTCAAATGCTCCCTAAATAGCTTTGCAACCTGTTTTCTATTTTTATGTATAGCGGGCATAATCATGTGTGATGGTGTCTCTTTGGCTAGCTGAATAATCCACTCACCAAGATCCGTTTCAATAGGTTTTACACCGTTTCTCTCAAGGTACGGGTTCAGTTTTATCTCTTCAGCAGTCATCGACTTGGATTTAACTACATATTCTGCATTGTGCCTTTTACACACAGAAACTATATACTCACAAGCCTCTTTAGAATCCTTAGCCTCAAAAACAAAAGCACCGGCTTTTTCCACATTTTTCTTAAATTCTTCAAAAAGTTCAAATCTATCTTCTGGACTCAAACTTTTTATATTACCAACCTCTTTTCTCAAATCATTAAAGTTCAAGCCCTCGTACGCCTTCCTGTGGGATTCTCTATAATTATGATAAAACGTATCTAAATTCTGCTGCAAAACCTCATCCGAAAGCGCCTTATTTATATCCCTATATACTCTTTTCATTGCACACCTCTGTTACTTCAATACATAAACGGTCATTTCCTCTGGACCATGAACCCCTAAAGTCAAAGACATCTCAATATCCGCCGTTCTGCTCGCGCCTGTTATAAAAGAAACGTAATTTTCACTATCCTGAGTCGTCTCTCTTAAGAAATCAGCTATGCCCTCAAGATTGGGTACGATCCTCGACGCATCAACAACAACGCTCAAATTATCACATAGTGATGTTGCCCTTCTTAAGTTTTCACCTTTGCTTTCTATAACAACAGTGCCCGTTTCAGCTACGGCGAAATCAGCCTCAACAATGGCACTTTTAATGCCCTCTTTTTGAATTTCACAAGCCTTATTAAACCTATCCAAACACTTGAGGTGAACAAAATCATAGCTACCCACATTCTCTTCCAAAAATCTCTCAAATTCATTCCTTGCCAAAACAACGTTTCTATTGCCAACATATTCAGACATTTTCAAGAACCTATCAATATCATTCATATCCCATCCTCTTTTAAAAGCCTATACACTTCTACAATAGGATGTTCTACTTTAACATCTATACCGTCATGCATAGCTAAATCAGTTAGCTGCATAACACAACCTGGGCAAGGTGAATATAAGATCTCGAAGTCCTTGTCTTTCACCTCTTTCATCTTTGGATTGCCGACCTCTTTTGAATCATTTGGAAATTTCAAACTAAACGTACCACCAAAACCACAGCAACTTTGATTCTCTAAGGGTTGAAAATCACTGTTGAACGCCCCCAACTCATCAATTAAATCACTATCAAATTCGTGTTCATAATGACATGGTATATGCAAAGTAGCTCTTTTGTTTAATTTCTTCGAAAACTCTATATTCAAAATCTTTTTCAAAAAAATCATTATATCCATATGCTTCTTGTTACTATCAATACCGGCTATTCTCTTGCCAAGATCAAATAAACCATATTCGCAAGTAGGACAGGCAGTTATTATATATTCAGCATCATTTATGGTTTCAAACCAATCATGATTTATTTTAACCATCTTTTTATATAACTCCACATCTCCCATAGTGGCTGCGGGAATGCCACAACATTTGTTTTTCTTGGGCACATACACAGATACACCAAAATGATTTAAAACATCAACAACTGCTTTTCCCCAATCAATATACATATAGCTTATGGCGCAACCAGGGTAAAAAATAACCCTTAATTTTTCATTCTTAGCTTTATGAAAACCACCATATATCGTATTAAATGATCTGGATTTTATAGAAACAACATTTTTCTTTATAGGAAATTCAACCTCTCTTATTTCTTCATCCGCTTTTGATGGCTTTGACACAAGCTTGAAACCTGCACTAACTATAGGTTGAAAAGTCGTAACAAAATTGGATTTTCCTATCAATGATTTAAGTAAAACCTTTTGATAAAGGGGTAAACCTTCAATTTCCCTTACAATACCTTTTGCTCGAACAAATATCTCGTCTATATTAACACTGCTGGGACAAAAGCGCTTACATCTACCACATAAAATGCAATAATCCAAATACTTCAAAACACCTGGTGCATTTTCCATCCTACCATAATACAAAGCCTCTATCAAAGATATCTTTCCTCTCGCAACCGACGGCTCAAAAAAATCCTTCTGATATAATGGACATACAGACTGACAAACTCCACATTTCATACATTGGAGAGTAAGCGATTCAAGTTCTTTTAACCTATCAACTATTTTCTTTAACTTTCTACTCATCAAACAACCTCAAATTACCTTACCTGGATTCAAAATCCCTTTTGGATCAAGGCCCCTCTTCAATTTCTGATAAAATTTAAGAGTTCCTGTCCCTATTTCTTTCTCTAAGTATTTCTTTTTAGCTATACCAATACCGTGCTCACCGCTCAATGTCCCACCCAATTCAAGGGTTCTATAAAAAATCTCATCTATCGCCTGATAAACCCTTTCCATTTCTTCTTTGTCCCTTTTGTCTGTTAGTATCGTAGGATGAAGATTTCCGTCCCCTGCATGGCCAAATGTTCCGATAAGCAAATTGTACTTCTTGGCAACATCTTGAATTATCCTCATCATATCTGGCACCTTACTTCTCGGAACCGTAGCATCCTCTAAAATCAGCGTGGGTTTGAGCATTGCAAGACTGCTCAGTGCATCTCTCCTTGCCTGCCAAAGTTTATCTCTTTCAGTTTGGGATTTTGCTATATGTACCTCACCACCATACTTTTTACATATCTTTTCAATCTTTTCATATTCATCCTCTAGGGCTGCTGGATGACCATCAACCTCTATTAATAAAAGCGCATCCTTATTAGGCAAACCAATCTTGTGGAATTTCTCAACGGTCTTTATCGTGAAGTTATCCATAATCTCAAGCGTTGCAGGTAAAATTCTGTTTAGAATAATTTCAGAAACCACACTGGATGCATCAATAACATCATCAAAGAAAATAAGCAGCGTTTTCCTTGCTTGGGGTGGCGGTATAAGTCTCAGCATCACTTCAGATATTACGCCCAACAAACCCTCACTTGAAATCATCAGACCCTTTAGATTAAAACCCGTAACAAGTTTAACAGGAATACCACCGCCTTTAACCAAATTACCATCAACATCGTAAAATTTAACTTCCATTACATACCTATCTGTTACACCGTACTTTAAAGCCCTCAAACCACCTGAGTTTTCTGCCACATTTCCACCAATGGTAGACACTTTCATACTCGCAGGATCAGGTGGATATAGTAGACCAATTTTCTCAACAGCATTGGCGAGTTTCTGAGTGACAACACCGGGCTCAACGCGGGCAAACATATCGTCTTTGTTTATTTCTATTATTCGATTTAAAGCTGTTGTAACAAGCACACACCCACCTTTCAAAGGGACTGTCCCACCACTTAAATTTGTACCTGCCCCCCTGACCGTTAAGGGTATCTCCATCTTATTGCACAAAGATATTATCTCGCCTATTTGCTCTGTGTGTGTGGGTCTAACAACAATATCCGGTAATACAGGCTCTTCTGGATAGGAATCGTAGCTGTAAGATGCCAAAATCTCTTCCTCTATCCAGCAATTATCCTCTCCAACAATCTTTGAGAACAACTTCTTTAATCTTCTCTTGCTCATAGATCACCTTTTTACTTAATTGTTATAGACGGTAGCCACAATATGATTTTCGGAAATAGAATACACAAAACAAGCCCTATCATCTGCATAATAACAAACGGTACGATACCTTTATAAATATGTTTCAATGTCATTCCAGGTGGTGCAACACCTCTTAAATAAAATAAGGCATAACCAAAAGGAGGAGTTAAAAACGACATCTGTAAATTTATACAAACAAGCATGGCGAAAAATAGAGGGTCAAACCCAAGCTTATTTACAGCTATTGGGGTAAATATAGGAACGCAAAGCAATAGTATGCCCAACCAGTCTACAAACATACCAAGTATAAAAAGTATAAACATCATCATAGCAAGTACTAACCACTTGTTGGTACTAATGGAAAAAAGCAGACTTGTAAAAGCATCTCCACCGCCAATCCCCATAAATATAGAGGTAAAGAAGTTAGCACCAACAAAAATTAGCATAACCATGCTTGTTATTTTTACTGTCGAGTATCCTGCGTCCTTAAGCATCTTCCAGTTTACCTTTTTGTTAGCAGCAGCAATTAATAAAGCTCCTAAACTGCCCAAACCAGCAGCTTCCGTCGGGGTAGCAATACCAAAAGCTATACTTCCCAATACAGCAAATATAAGAATCATTGGAGGAACCATACTTTTGAGCGCCATTTCCAGCTTCTCTGAAAATGAGTACTTATTATCTTCCTTGGGTATAGCCGGTCCAGCGTTTTTATTTATAAAGTTACAGTAAATAAAGGTGTAAAGCATGTAGAGAAAGGACAACAGTAAACCCGGAAGGAAAGCAGCCATAAACAGTTTTCCAACAGACATATCAATCAACCCACCATAAACAACAAGCATTATAGATGGTGGGATCAAAATACCAAGTGTACCTCCCGCAGTAATAACACCTGCTGTTAGTTCCTTTTGGTAACCCCTTTTAAGCATGGCAGGTGCTGCAAGTAAGCCCATTGCAACAACACTTGCACCAATTATGCCCGTCGTTGCAGCAAGCACTGTAGAAACGACGATAGTAGCCAATGCCAAACCACCCTTAATGGGACCAAAAATCACATACATTGCCCCGTACAGTTCATCTGCAATGCCGGATTTATCCAAAAACTGGGCCATTAAAATAAAAAGAGGTATAGCAACCAAAACGTAATTTGTCATTAAGCCATATGTTTTGTTCGCGAATATAAAAAGTGCACCAGGACCATAGGCCAAAAGACCGAATATGGCAGCTAAACCGCCTAAGGTAATACCTAAAGGAAAACCAAGAAAAACAGCTATTAATAAAGAAACAAACATCCCTATAGAAATTAGATCACTCCCCATTTATCTCCAACCCCTTCCAGTTAGTATAATAAGACTTAATTAATTCAACAATTGCCTGTAAAACCAGTAAAACAAAAGCCACAGGCATCAAGCTTTTAAAAGGATAGATAGGTGGAGCCCAAGTGGATTGACTATGTTCTAATATTTGCCATGATTGCTGAGCAAACACAAAAGAAGACTTTATCGATACAAAGCCAAAAGGAATCAAAAAAACCAAAAATCCAATCAAATCCAAAATAAAGCGGGTCTTAGGACCCGCCATAGTATAAAACACATCCACAGTAACATGCATCTTGTGTTTCAGCGTATACCCCAGCCCAAACAAAAAAGCAGCTGCATATAGCATGTAACTTGCTTCAAAATTCCAAATAAAAGGATGATTAAAAACCTTCCTTGCTATAACACCAATAACGACTACAAAGAACAAAGCATATGAAAATACATTTGCAATTTTACCTGCAATCTCATTTAGAACATCAACAATTTTGACAAATTTAAACACGATCATACCCATTTCCTCTACAAATCATTACTCGTAATGGTATCCAGATATATACATCTTGTATGGATAATCGGAAACACCGCTCCTGACCACTTTCCAACTTGAGTAGTGCTTTATGAAATTATCTTGAGACTCAAGGACTTTATTCAAGAATTTATACTTGGACCTTAGACCATCGAGGTAATCTTTTGTTGCTTTTCTCAGTTTATTTAAAGACTCGTCTGTCAACTTATTAAACTTAACACCATCTTTTTTATATTTCTCTATGTAGATTCCATTGTAATACTCACTTCTCGTCATATCCCAAAGTTGTGTTTGTTCGGCAGCAGCCTTTAATACCCTTTTCAATCTGTCGGGGAGCTTATCATATGCCTTCTTATTCACAGTAAACATATTTTGAACAGCTGTCTGATGCCATCCAGGAACCATAACATTCTTAGCGATCTCTTGGAATCCCATAGGATATGTTATGTATGGAGTAGAGAACTCTGCTGCATCAATCACGCCCCTTTCAAAAGCAAGATATATCTCGCCACCTGGCAGAGGGACAACTGAAACGCCCATGTTCTTAAGTATATCAGCTGCCCATCCTACTGTCCTAACCTTCATTCCTTTAAGCTCAGAAACATCCTTTATAGGCTTCTTGGTAAAGAAACCTAACTCCTGACCCGAATTACCACCCAGAAGAGGAACGAGGCCAAAATCACTATACAGTTCATTTGCCAGCTTCATGCCCTCGCCCTGCATCAGCCAAATCGTATACTCAACATCGTTCATTCCAAATGGCACAGATGCAAAGGCAACAAAAGCCTGATTTTTACCTTTCCAATAACCCGGCCAATCATGACCCATCTCTGCTACACCGTTTCTAACGGCATCAAAAACCTGAAACGCCGGCACAATGGAACCTGCTGGATAGACCTTGATCTCCATTTCACCATCGGAAAGCTCATTCACCTTCTTAGCAAAGTGCAACACCGTTTGATGCCATGGAATACCCGTTGGCCATGTCGTTACAAGTCTCCATTTAATGACCTTTTTCGCTATAACATTAGGAGCAGACAGAGATACAGATGCACCAACCGCTGCCAAACCAACTGCTTTCTTAAAAAAATCTCTTCTTTTCATAGTAACACCTCCTACCAATATTTCTTGTAAAATAGTTTAACATCATGGTATACACCAAGGGACTTAAAGACCTCATGCTTCCTAAGCTTTAAAGCTTCAAGAGGAGTCAGTCTAAGTC
>JALUBE010000150.1 GCA_027045065.1 Desulfurellales bacterium
TTACATATAAAGAGCAAAAGAGGGTTTTTAGATTGATACCGGCATTAAGAAATGCTGAATTTGCCAAACTGGGTAGTTTACACAGGAATACGTTTATCGATTCGCCGAGATTGTTGAATGTGTTTCTACAGGCAAAGGATAAGCCCAATGTGTTCTTTGCAGGACAAATCATGGGTGTTGAAGGATACATGGCAAGCGCCGTTACAGGTTTATACGTAGGAATGAATATTGCAATGTTTTTAAAGAAAGGAAAGATGATGGAGCCACCAAAGAACACGATGTTCGGTGGTCTTATACACTACATAACATCCAAAGATGGCGAATTTCAGCCCATTAGCGAGAATTTTGGCTTTATTGACGTTGGTAAGGTAAAAAACAAGAAAATCAAGAGATTAACGCAGGCACAGTTTGCAATAAACAATACCAAAGCTTGGAGAGAACAATATGAAAGTGAGCTTAATTGAATATACACCAAACCCAGACTACACAGCGGCGTTTGCAGCAAGGGTTTGTTATTCATCGGATATTGAAAAGCTGAAGCTGGATGATAAGGGTGTTAAAAATATTTTGAGGAGGGTGATAAAATCCGGACATCACTCTGTTTTAGAGCATGTAAACTTCACATTTCTCATAGAGGGGATAAGCAGGGTGGCAACGCACCAGTTGGTTAGGCACAGGATAGCAAGCTATTCTCAACAAAGCCACAGATACACGAGGATAAAAAGGGAAAACTTTGTAATACCTGAAAATTTAAGTGGCGAAGCAAGAAAGCTCATAGAAAATCACATCGATGCATCCATTGAGCTCTACAACAAATTAATGGAGATGGGCGTTAAAAAAGAGGATGCGCGGTTTGTAATACCGCAAGCGGTCAGTTCTAACATCGTCGTTACAATGAATGCCCGTGAACTGTTACACTTTTTCTCTTTAAGGTGCTGTGTCAGGGCTCAGTGGGAAATCAGAAATTGTGCAGTTGAGATGTTGAGACTTGTAAAAAGGAAAGCACCAATAATATTTGAAAACGCCGGGCCCACATGCGTCAGGGGGAGGTGTCATGAAGAGAACCCATGCGATAACATAAGGGAAATCAGGGAGTATTTTAAAAACCTATGAGCGGTGCACTGTATGTTGTGGCAACACCAATTGGGAATATGGAAGACATCACTTTCAGAGCCCTTCAAGTCTTGAAAAGCGTTGACTACGTGTTAGCCGAATCCCCGCATCATTCAAAGAGGTTATTTGAAAAATATTCCATTCATACAAAGCTTGTTAAATACAACGATGACTATGATGTTAAAGATGTCATAGAGAAAGCATTAACCGATATAAAAAGTGGTATGTCCATAGCGCTTATAACCGACGCCGGAACACCAACAATCTCAGATCCTGGTTACAGGATTGTTAGGGAATGCAGGGAAAATGGATTAAGTGTAGTGCCAATTCCTGGGGCTTCTGCCGTAATAGCGGCCCTTTCTTCATCGGGTTTGCCAACTGATAAGTTCATCTTTTTGGGTTTTTTGCCAAAAGGACCAAATAAAAAAAGAAAGATCTTAAAAGAGGCAGATATTGGCTGTACGATCGTATTTTACGAATCTCCAAATAGGATTTTGAAGACGCTGGAAGCGATCAAGGATACTCTTGGTGAGAGAAACGTAGTGGTTGCCCGCGAACTAACCAAGATCCACGAGGAGTTTCTGTTTGGGCGGGTAAGCGATGTATTGAACAAACTCTCAAGTTACCCTTCCATCAAAGGCGAATTTGTTGTCCTTGTAGAAAAAGATGTTTAAAAACGCAAAGGTTATAGCCCTTTTTACGCTTTTGAGCAGAGTATTAGGCTATTTAAGGGATTTCTTTATCGCAACGTACTTTGGTGCGTCCGTTTACACGGATATGTTCTTTATAGCCTTCAGAATCCCAAATTCACTGAGGCGCTTTTTAGGTGAAGGTGCCGTAAATTCGTCTGTAATACCCGTAATATCCAAATTGGATGAAAAGGAAAAGCCAAAAGCCGTTTGGAATATACTGTTTTGGTTCATCCTGTTGCTTTTGTTAGTTGCGGTTTTGGGTGTTGTCTTCTCAAAGGTACTCATCGCACTCTTTGCTGCAGGGTATATTCACAACGATTTAATGGATAAATTGGTTAAAATGGTCTTCCCTTACATATTTTTCATCGGTTTAACAGTGCTCCTAATGGGAATATTAAACAGCTTTAAGCACTTTGCCATACCAGCCTTTGCACCATCCCTTTTAAATTTGAGCATAATAGCATCCATCTTTGCATTCTACAGAAGCTTTTCAAACCCCGTTTACGCCTTGTGTGTCGGTGTAATCATAGGTGGATTTCTGCAGCTTGCCATATCAATTTTTGATTTTCTCAGACTAAAATTACCGCTAAATTTCTCTTTTAAGATGGAGCATTCAACAAGGGAAATATTCAAGCTCATGGGCATAGCCGCTCTTGGAAGCTCTGTTATGCAGATATCTTCAATGGCCGATAGCTTCGTTGCAAGCTTTCTATCAAGCGGAAGCTTTTCCTTTATATTCTACGCAAACAGGCTATTCCAGTTGCCGTTTGCCGTTTTCTCTATAGCTTTGGCACAGGGCACACTACCCGATATTTCTCTCATGAACGACACTAAACTTTCAGAAACCACAAAAACACTATCCAAGTTTGTGATATTCTATTCATCCCTCGTTACACTCTACTTTCTTTTTTTCTCTTTGGACGTTGTTAAGCTGATCTTCATGCACGGAAGGTTCAAGTTAGACGATGCCTTAAACGTCTCTTTGGCGCTAAAGATCATGATAGCAAGTTTTGTCTTTTTTTCGCTATCAAAAATACTCTCAAACGCATTCTATTCACAAAAGGACGCAAAAACGCCTCTTAAAGCCTCAATTTGGGCGTCTTCTGTTGCAATAGTTCTATCCTTTGTTTTGGGTTTTAAATTCGGATTTGTGGGTCTTGCAGCATCTATGAGCATATCCGGTTTTGTGAATTTTGTAGTTTTGTACAACTTTTTCAACAAACGGTTTAATAAAATTCCTGCTTATGAGTTCATCGATAAAATAACAATTATCGCTCAGTCACTTTTGCTTTTGGTATCTGTAGCCCTGAGATTTGTTAAATTTGGTTATCTTATAGCCTTGATCTTTTACGGTTTGGTGTTTTTGTTTGGCTTCAAAAGGTATTCTGTGGCTTTAAGCAGATCATCTTGAGTGTTTATGTTAAAAAACTCTATGCAATCTTGGGAGTCATAGTCAATTACTTCATAGTCGGCGTTATCCAAAATCGACATAATCCTTCTATTCTTACAGTCTCTGTTCAGATCTAAGGCATGTCTGCTAATTGCTATAGGCAGTGGATATATCTTTCCCCTACATTGAAACATCACAACCAGCTTTTCACTCCTATCAATCAACGTTCTTATCATGATATCTGTAATAAACGGCATGTCGGCCGCAAAAAAGACGTATCTATCCCCTTGAACCTTTTTTACAACTTCAAAAATACCACACAACGGCCCACCAAAACTCTCACTATCACTAACAACCGTAACGCCTTCCATGTGTATTTCCTCTGAACTTCTCGATGATATAACGATATTGTCAGAAAACCGCTTTAGTTTCTCTAACACAATCCGTATAAGGGGCTTGCCGTTTATCTTAGCCCATCTTTTGTCTTCCTTGAATCTACTGCTCTTGCCACCCGCAAGGATGCATAGAACCGTTTTCATGGATTTAATTCTACCAAAATTCTCTCGTTTTTGTTAATATTTTGAAAACTTTTGAGGAGGACGAGATGTTTGTTGGATGTATCGATGATATTGAGGCAAAGCCAATGGAAGGCGAGGGTGTTAAGAATACGCTAAAAAGGATACTAATCGGGCCAAAAGAGGGCTGGGATTCACATGTCATGAGGCTTTTCACCATTGGAAAGGGTGGCAATACACCGAGACACAAACACCCCTGGCCGCACATAAACTACGTTGTTCAAGGCAAAGGCATTTTATACATGGACGGCAAAGAATACGAGGTTAAAAAGGATTGCGTGGCTTATGTGCCTTCAAGCGTTGAACACCAATACATAAACACGGGCGATGAGGATTTTGTCATTATTTGCATCGTTCCTAAAGAGGGAGAGAATCTTTAATGGAGTGGCGGTTCAAGAACGAAGACAAAATCATTGAGATTGGAAAGAATTTCTGTGTCGCTCCGCCGTGGCACAACACAGACAAAATAAAGATTACGCTTGCTTCAGGCAAATCCTTTGGAACGGGCGTTCATGAAACAACGGTTAGTTGCATAGAAATCATGGAAACTCTGGATTTGAAGGGTAAGAGTGTTCTGGATATCGGCATTGGCAGTGGAATTTTGTCCATTGTAGCTTCAAAGTTGGGTGCAAATAGAATTGTTGGCTTTGACATAGAAAAATTCGCCATTGAAGAGTGCATCAAGAATGCCTCTTTGAACAACACTGAAAATATCAAATGCTTTGTTTCAAATACACCAAACTCCATCAAAGGCCAATTCGACGTTGTTTTGGCAAACATATTTGATGACATCATTATTTCTATGAAAGACGATATAGCAAGACTCACAAAGACAGGTGGATATGCACTATTTTCCGGAGTTATAATCGAAGAGAATTTCACGGTCCAGAGGGTTTTTGAAAGATTGGGTTTTAAGCTTTTAAAGAACGTATTTTTGAACGATTACACAACGCTTCTTTTTCAAAAGGGGGATTAGATGAATTTGGATGAAAAATTAGATGCGCTTGGTTTAAAGAAAGAAGAGTACGAGTTGTTAAAAGAGAAATTGGGCAGGGAGCCTTTGGATATAGAGTTGGGCATTGCATCTGCTATGTGGAGCGAGCATTGTAGCTATAAATCATCAAAAATCCATTTAAAAAAACTACCAACAAAAGGGGAGTATGTTGTTATAGGCCCTGGTGAAAATGCAGGTGTAGTGGACGTTGGCGATGGTTTTGTAGCCGTCTTTAAAATGGAATCCCACAACCACCCAAGCTTTGTTGAACCGTATCAGGGTGCAGCCACGGGTGTCGGCGGTATTTTGAGGGACATCTTCACGATGGGTGCAAGACCTGTAATGAACTTGGATGGCCTATTTTTCGGATTGTTGGATCACCCGAAAACCAAGTTTTTAATAGATGGCGTTGTTAGGGGCATTGGTGATTATGGAAACTGTGTCGGTGTGCCCACAATTGGTGGCATGACGTTCTTTGATGAATGTTACAACACAAATAATCTGGTAAATGCGTTCTGTTTAGGTATTGGAAAAAAGGATAGGATATTTTTGGGTGTTGCAAAGGGCGTCGGTAATCCTGTGTTCTACGTGGGCTCAAAGACAGGTAAGGACGGCATCGGCGGAGCCACAATGGCTTCGAACTCTTTTGATGAAAACTATGAAGAGGAACGCCCAGCTGTTCAGGTTGGTGATCCATTTACGGAAAAACTGTTGATCGAGGCATGCCTTGAGCTGATGGATAAAGATGTAATCGAGGGTATACAGGATATGGGTGCAGCGGGTTTAACATCAAGTTCGTTTGAGATGGCAGACAGGGGTGGTGTGGGATTGGACCTTTATTTAGACAAAGTGCCAACAAGGGAGCCAATGACCCCTATTGAAATTATGCTTTCCGAATCACAGGAAAGGATGCTGATTGTTGCTAAAAAGGGCAAAGAGAGAGAGGTTAAATCCATATTCGATAAATGGAATTTGGATGCCGAGATAATTGGTTATGTTACAGACAGAAAAAAGATTAGACTCTTCTGGAAAAGTGATGTTGTTGCTGATATAGACGTAAAGCTCATGGTCTCAAATGCACCTGTTTACAACAGACCCACAAAAAAGCCTAAATTTATTGACAAGATCGAGTTGTTCGACTTTGACAGCTTAAAAGAACCTGAAGATTTAAACGGCGTTGTTTTGAAACTGTTATCAGAGCCCGAATTCTCGACAAAGAAGCCCATTTATGAGCAGTACGATTCAACTGTTCAAACGAACACGATTCTCACACCTGGGTCAGATGCAGCCCTGATAAGGATTAAAGAAACAGGCAAAGGCATAGCGGCAACAATTGACGTTAACCCGCGCTACGTATTCATAAATCCAAACAAAGGCACTCAACTTGCCGTCTTAGAGGCTTACAGAAACCTATTATGCGTCGGTGCAAAGCCTATTGCATTAACCGACTGTTTGAACTTTGGAAATCCAGAGAACCCAGAGATCATGTGGCAGTTCAAGGAATCGATAGAGGGTATGAAGATAGCATGTGAAGAGCTGAACGTCCCTATAGTCAGTGGCAACGTAAGTTTCTACAACGAAACAAACGGCAAGAACATTTATCCAACCCCAGCAATAGGTATGGTTGGTATTACGGATTGCCCGTTAAATGCACCAAAGGGATTTTTCCAAGAAGAAGATAGCTCTATTGTTATGTTCGGCAGGATAAAACCCAAAGAACTCGGAGGCAGTGCGTATCTAAAGTGGATTTTTGGCAAGGTAGAAGGGAAATTGCCCGATATAAACTACGATCACCATAAAAAGCTCGCTGAACTGATGCTTGACGTGGTAAGAGAAAAACTAATTCTTTCTGCCCATGATGTTTCAGAGGGCGGTATTGCTTTGTGCTTGGCTGAAATGTGCTTGGGAAAAAGAATTGGAGCGAGTGTTGAACTTGATATAAACACAAGACCAGATTTTTGCCTCTTCAGCGAGACACAAGGTGTGATAGTCGTTGAGACAAAGCATGAAGATAGGATTTTGGAGATGGCAGAAAAAATCGGCGTAGAGGCCAGAAGAATAGGAAAAACGGGTGGTTCAAGGCTCATTATCAAGGACTTTGTGGATTTAGAGATTGAAGAAATGGCAAAGGAGAATGAAAGGGTTTTAGGGGGTGTATTTGATTGGCGTGAAGAATGTGTTTGAAGGTATAAAGACGTCGGATAGAGAGATGGTCGAGAAGCTGGTAGAAAAGGGCAACGTTAGGATTGAGCGTATAGCATCGTTTGGCGATCGATCCGAGGATGGCTTTTATTACGATCAAGATGAATACGAGTTTGTTCTGCTTTTAAAGGGCAGTGCTCAATTACTTTTTGAAGATAAGGGCATAATTGATTTAAAAGCAGGAGATTGGCTAATAATCGAACCCCACGAAAGGCACAGAGTTGAATACACATCAAAGGATGCCCTTTGGCTTTGCGTTTTCTTTAGATGAACCAGAAATTTGAGATATTCAAAAACCCAGAATTATTAAAAGAGATACCAAAGACAACGGGTGTTTATATAATACGCTCCAAAGATGATGAGATACTATACGTTGGCAAAGCAAAATTGTTAAGAGATAGACTGAGGAGCTATGTTGCCAAGTCGGGTATAGATTTTTTCAAGCAATCACTGATTAGAGAGGCAAACAGTGTAGAAATTATTGTTGTCGAAAATGAGCTTGAAGCACTGCTTTTGGAATCCAACTTAATCAAACAGTACAGACCACCCTATAACGTCGTTTTAAGGGATGACAAAAGCTATCCGTATTTGAGGATAAGCTACACGGAAAAATTCCCCAGATTAAGCATAGCTCGGCGTGTCAAAAACAAAGGTGACTTCTACTTCGGTCCGATAACACCTGTTGACAGATTGAGGGATTTGATAAATCTGCTTAAATCCACATACAAAATCGCACAAAAAAACGATAAACAGTGTCAAGGATCAAAAAATGCGTGCATCTACTTTCAGATGAACAGGTGCTTGGCGCCGTGCATTGGTAATATCTCAAGGGACGAGTATTTAAAGATAATCGACGAAATAAAATCGATACTGACAAATCCAAAGAAGATAAAAAAGCAATTGGAGCAAGAACTAAAGGAATTAGTGGATAAACTGGAATTTGAAAAAGCCATAAAAGTCAGAGATAAACTGAAAGCCATTGAATTACTTGAGAACAAGCAGGTTGTAACAGATATTGATGAAGACTTTACCGATGTAATAGCGTTTGCAACACAAGATAATATTACCTGCGCTTACGTTATGAGTATCAGATTTTCGAACGTTGTGGGCAACAGGAGTTTTTACTTTTACGAAGGTGACATAAATAGCGACTTTATTGAGAACTTCTTGGTTCAATACTACATACAGATGAACCAGGTTATTCCGGATATTGTAATCACAGAGGGGCTAAACAGTGTTGAAACGATAAAAGAGGCTTTAAGCACGTCCAAATCTGTGGATGTTGTAACACCAAAAAAGGGTAAGAGAAAAAGGCTTTTGGAACTTGCAAAGAAGAATGCCCATATTACCCTTGAAATGCACCTTAATAGGTTTGAGAAGGATATGGAGATATTCAGGAAGCTAAGGGATTTGTTCAATCTGAAAAAAATACCTTTAACAATCGATGTTGTTGATATATCCCACTTGGGCTTTGAAAATGTTGTGGGAGGTGTCGTTAGATACACGCTCGGCGGCTTCGATAAACAGATGTACAGAAGATACAATCTAAAAAGCAAGTATGAATTTGAGGCTATGAAAGAAATTCTTTCAAGGCATAAAAGACTTTTGTTTAATACTTCAAATAGGCTGGCTGATTTAATTGTTGTCGACGGAGGACCAATACAGATCAAAGCTGCAAAAGAGGTATTCGGTGAAAATTACGATGTTATTGGTATAGCGAAGGAGAAAAGGGAAAACAGGACTATAAGATCGAAAGGTGAGGTTGAGGACAGAATTTATGTGGGAAATGAACAAGTTGGTGTGGACAATGAAGTTTTAGAATTTATACAAAAATTGAGGGATGAAGCACACAGATATGCCGTAGAATTTCACAGGAAGAAGCGAAAGGATTACGTTTTATCCAGTGTACTTGATAGGATAGAATTTATAGGACCAAAGAGAAAAAAGGCTCTGTTTGAAAAATTTGGAAGCATTGAAAATCTAAAAAACGCGTCTATAGACGAGATTGCCTCCGTTAATGGCATCAGTAGAAAAATAGCTACCGTGATAAAAGAAAGGCTACAAGAGTTTGAATAATGGCGGAGAGGGAGGGATTCGAACCCTCGGTGCAGGTTTTAGCCCACACACTCGCTTAGCAGGCGAGCGCCTTCAGCCAGCTCGGCCACCTCTCCATGTCTGAATGGCGGAGGAGGTAGGATTCGAACCTACGGAGCCCTTGCGGACTCAGCGGTTTTCAAGACCGCCGCCTTAAGCCAGACTCGGCCACTCCTCCTGTTTGCGATTTAATTAATAACACATTGACCCCACATTTTCAAGTAGGTTTGTGAAATTAAAATTTTAATTGCCTTATAATCTCCTCTGTCGCATTGAACTTGTTTAGCGTATAAAAGTGCAAGCCTTTAACGCCGTTTTCTATCAACTCTTGACATTGATTAATAGCATATTCAACACCAATTTTGTATACATCATCTTTACTTTTCCCTTCCAATTTATCCAATAGATTTTTGGGTATCGTTGCACCGCACATCTCAACAAAGCGCTTAATTTGGGTCAAACTTAAAATAGGCATTATTCCAGTAATAACGGGGACATCTATTTTAGATCTATCCAATCTATTCAGAAAATCAAAAAATTTCGAATTGTCGAAGAAAAGTTGCGTTATTATAAAATCGCCACCGGCATCAACCTTCATTCTTAGATATTCAACATCTTTCTCAAGCGACGGTGACTCAGGATGCCCTTCAGGGTATCCTGCCACACCTATAGAAAAATCCCATTTACTCTTTAAATATTTAACCAACTGATAGGCGTATTCAAACTCCATCTTTGATCTATCAAAACCTTCCGGTATATCTCCCCTCAAAGCAAGAATATTGTCAACGCCATTTGCTTTTAAAATGTTTGCGATCTCATCTACGAAGCTTCTTGTTGCTGTAATGCACGTAAGGTGCATCATGGGGTTTAATCCGTATTGTTTTTCGACTCTCAAAGTCCATTCTAATGTCTTGTCCTTTGTACTTCCACCTGCGCCGTACGTTATCGATACAAAATCAGGATCGTATTTCCTCAGCACTTCTATTGTATCAAACAACATCTGCTCATTCTCTACCTTTTTGGGAGGAAAAAATTCAAAAGATAGCGTCCTTTCTTTCCTTTTTAAAATTTCAGAGATCTTCAAGTCCTACCTCCACCTCACAAATACTTGATTATCCTATAATCCGTCGTTCTCAAAGCCGGCCTAAAACCAGCTTTCCTTATTACAGAAGCGATCTCTTCCACACTGGCCTGTGCCCTGAAACCTGCTTCCCTCATCACGTTTTCCTCAATAAGCATACTACCCATATCGTTTGCGCCAAAATGGAGCGCAAGTTCACCTACATCCCTACCCTGAGATGCCCAAGAGGCCTGAATGTTATCAAAGTTATCAAGGTATATCCTTGCAATAGCAACAATTTTCAAATAATCAATACCCGTAACTGTTCTATTCACGATTTTGCCAAGTTCGTTATTTTCCTTCTTAAAATCCCAAGCTATAAAGGCCGTAAAACCGCCCGTTTTATCCTGCAAAGCCCTAACCCTATCCAGATGCTCAATTATATCCTCTTCCGTCTCCACATGGCCAAACATCATCGTAGCCGTTGTTTTTATCCCGTGTTCATGGGCCTTTTGCATAATCTCAAGCCATCTATCTGTACTAATCTTCTTTGGAGATATCTTTTTTCTTACCCCTTCTGAGAGTATCTCTGCACCACCGCCGGGCATAGTTGTTAAACCCGCATCTTTCAAATCCTCAAATACCTCGTCCACAGTCTTACCAGATATTTTGCTCATCAAAGCGATTTCTGGTGGTGAAAAGGCATGGACATGAACGGTACTTTTCGATAGCTCCCTGACCAAATTCAGATAATAATCATACGGCAGCTCTGGATTTAAGCCACCTTGAATTAGAGCCGTTGTAATACCCTTTAATTGGGCCTCTTTTATCTTTTTCACAAGTTGGGAAATGCTCAACGTGTATGCATCCCTATCATGTGGCTTCCTGTAAAATGCACAAAAACTGCAACCCACATAGCAAACGTTTGTGTAGTTTATGTTTGTATCCAGAATAAACGTAACGACCTTTTCAAGGTGTTTTTTAAATCGTATTTTACTTGCAAGCTTGCCCAACGTTAAAAAATCGCCCTCTTTAAGAAGTTTAACACCCTCTTCCCTGTTTATCCGTTCAAAGTTCGACACCTTTTCGTATATTTGCTCTATCAATTGAACACCTCTATCTCGTTGTATAAAGCATCTCTCTCAACGGGTATAAAACCTGCATTCTTTATCAAATTGACCATATACTCCTTCGCCAAACCCAAAGGACTTTTCGCTCCCGCAGCATGTGTTACCCTCTCTTGACCAATCGTTCCATCGATATCATCCGCTCCGAAATGCAGGCCAACCTGACCGATTTTGGGCGAAAGCATTACCCAATAGGCCTTTACATGGGGGAAGTTATCAAGGATTATGCGTGATAAAGCCAAAACCTTGAGTTCGTGCACTGCGTCAACCTTTTCAATCTTACCCTCAAGTGGCGTATTGGCGGGATGGAAGCTCAACGGTATAAAACACAAGAAGCCGGGATGCTCTTCCTGTAATTTCCTCAACTTAAACAGATGATCTATGATCTCATCGTCTGTTTCTATATGCCCAAAAAGCAGTGTAGCATTTGTTGGTATACCTAACCTGTGGGCAATGGCATGAACTTCAGACCATTTATCGAACCCGATTTTATTGGGATAAAGCTTCTTTCTTACCCTGTCTGAAAAGACCTCTGCACCACCACCGGGCATAGAATCAAGACCGGCTTCTTTGAGTTCTGTTAAAACCTCTTCATAGCTCAATCCGCTGATCTTTGAAAAGTAATCAATTTCAACGGCCGTAAATGCCTTCACATTGACATCAGGAAAGTTGGTCTTTATTGCCCTAACCATATCGATGTAATAAGAAAATGGTTTTGTAGGGTGCAATCCGCCGACTATGTGCACCTCTTTTATGCCTTTTGGCATCTTTGAAATCTCTTCAATTATTTCATCGACCTCCATTGTGTACGCATCGGGCTCATTACCGTTTCTGTAAAAAGCACAGAATTTACACTTAGAAACACACAAATTTGTATAGTTAATATGCTTGTTGAAAACAAAATAGACCTTTTTGCCCGTCTTCTTTATCTTTATAGACCTTGCTATCTCACCGATTTCAAGCAGATTATCCGATCTCAAAATCAACTTCGCATCCTCAAAATCTACTGTTTCACCGCTCTCAACCTTTTCTCTGATCCTATCAAGCTCACTCATCTCTTTATCAGCTCCTCAATTTTCTTAAGCGTAAAATCTTTTATCCTCTCTAAATTTCCTTCATTGTTTGCCTCAAATCTCAAAACAAGCACGGGCTGAGTATTGCTCGCCCTCACAAGACCCCAGCCGTAGCCTGTCTTAAACCTAACACCATCGATTGTAAGCATATCAACAATACCCAATTCATTTTTCTCTTTGTTTAAAATTGACTTAAACTCCTCTATTACGTAACCCTTTTTATCCTCAGGACAATCTATTCTAATTTCAGGTGTGTTATAAACCTTTGGCAAGGAATTTTTCCAGTTAACAAGATCCAGTTTACCCCTTGTTACTATCTCCGCCAGTTTCAAAGACACGTATATAGCGTCATCGTAGCCAAAGTAATTTTTGCCCATGAATATATGACCACTCATCTCGCCGGCAAGCAGCGCTTTTTCTTCTTTCATCTTGTTCTTAATCAACGAATGCCCCGTTTTGTACATAATGGGTTTACAGCCCGTTTTTTCTATCATGCTGTAAATAATATCGGAGCATTTAACATCCATTATGACCTTTGCACCCTTACTCCTTTTACATAAATCCTGAGAAAGCAAAAGCAATAGCTGATCGCCCCAGAGGATTGTCTTATCCTTCAAAACAACGCCGATCCTATCACCGTCCCCATCATAGCCAACGCCAAACTCAAGTTTGTACTTCTCTATGGTTTCCTTTAAATTCTTCAAGTTCTTCTCAACTGTAGGGTCCGGATGATGGTTAGGAAAACTACCATCGGGCTCAATAAACAACCCCTTCACATCAAAACCCAACTGTTTGAAAATCTCAAATCCCACAAAACCAGCCGTTCCGTTGCCACCGTCCAATGCGATTGAAGGTTTCTCTTCAATGTCTTTGAGATAACCAAACTGCTCAAGCATAAAATCAATGTATTTACCTAACATATCGACCTTTTCTACATTCGGCTCAACGTTTTCATTCAAATGCACATCCAAAGAGAACATTAACTCTCCAACCTCTTTAATCTCCTTGCCAAAAAGTGTATCCTTACCCAAAGACAACTTAAAACCGTTGTACTCTTTTGGGTTATGAGAAGCTGTTATCATCACACCGCCGTCAACATCGAGGTTGAAAAGTGAAAAGTACTGAACAGGCGTAGGGACAAGGCCAATATCAAACACCTTTACACCTTGAGAGTTAAACCCCTTTGTTAGCGCGTCAAATATGTCTTTGGAAGATAGACGTGCATCGTAGCCAATACTAACAGAGATCCTGTCTTTATCGAGTTTATCCTTTAAATACTTACTAAAGGCGACACCCAACACAAAGCCAAAATCCCTATCGATATTTTTACCCCAGATACCCCTTATGTCGTATTCCCTAAAAACCTCCAGGTCCAATTTCATTACTATCCTCCACAACTTAATTAATCAAATGATACAAAAAACCTTGC
>JALUBE010000151.1 GCA_027045065.1 Desulfurellales bacterium
ACCATTTTTGTTTTATTCCTTCTTTTGCTTTTTCACCTTAATGGAGAGTTCCATAAGTTGCTTTTCACTCACCTCACTCGGTGCGTCCGTCAGCATACAAACGCCCTTTTGTGTCTTTGGAAACGCTATTACGTCCCTTATTGATTTCTCTTTCAAAATCAAGGCTATTAGCCTGTCAAAACCTATTGCCAAGCCCCCGTGTGGCGGTGCACCGTATTTTAAAGCCTCAATCAAAAATCCAAACTTTACTTGGGCTTCTTCGTCTGATATGCCCAAGACCTTAAACATTCTTTGCTGCACGTCGCTTCTGTGAATCCTGATACTGCCGCCGCCGATCTCCACGCCGTTCAAAACGATGTCATAAGCCCTTGCCTTTACTTTTTCAGGCTCATTTTCCAGTTTGTCTAAATCCTCTTCCTTTGGTGATGTAAACGGATGGTGCATTGCTTCCCATCTGTTTTCTTCTTCGTTCCATTCAAGCAGAGGAAAGTCCGTTACCCAGACGAAGTTAAACTCGTTTTCATCCATAAGTTTAAGCTTTCTCCCGATTTCAAGTCTCAGTGCACCTAAAGAATCGTATACGATCTTCGGTGTATCCGCCATGAAAAACAAAAGGTCTCCGGGTTTTGCCTCCAATTTCTCTAAAATCCCTTTAATCTCCTCATCCGAGAAGAACTTCACAATCGGTGATTGAAGTTCATTTTGTTTAACCTTTATCCATGCAAGACCCTTTGCACCGTAAATCGATACTAAATTTGTTAAGTCATCTATCTCTTTTCTTGAAAAATCTATACAACCTTTGGCGTTTAAGCCATAGACTATGCCACCTTTGTCGATGGCGTTTCTAAAGACCTTGAAGTTTGTGTTTTTGACTATATCTGTGAGGTTTTTCAACTCTAAACCGAACCTCATGTCGGGTTTGTCTGAGCCAAATCTGTCCAAAGCCTCTTGATAGGTTATTCTCTTGAATGGTCTTTTTACTTGATACCCTATCGTTTCTTTGAATACGGCTTCAATGATGCCCTCTGTTATTTCTATAACATCTTCTTCTTCCACAAAGCTCATCTCTAAGTCGATCTGCGTGAACTCGGGTTGCCTGTCTGCCCTTAAATCTTCGTCCCTAAAGCACTTCGTTATTTGATAGTACTTGTCAAAGCCTGCGACCATGAGCAACTGCTTGAAAAGTTGGGGCGACTGTGGTAGAGCGTAGAACTTGCCCGGCGAGAGTCTGCTCGGAACCAAAAAGTCCCTTGCACCCTCAGGCGTGCTCTTTGTGAGTACGGGTGTTTCTACCTCAATAAACCCCTTTTCGTTTAAGAACTTCCTTGCGGCAAATGCTCCCTTTGACCTAATGATAAGGTTTCTTTGCATTGTTGGTTTTCTCAAGTCTAAATATCTGTACTTAAGCCTGATCTCTTCATTTACATGAACGTATTCTTCAACGGGGAAGGGCAGGTTTTCGCATTCAGACAGAACTTTTAAAGTATTTGCAACAACCTCGACCTCGCCTGTTTTCAGATTTGGATTTACCGTACCTTCGGGTCTATGTCTGACCGTACCTTTTACGCCTATACAGTATTGACTTCTCAGTTTTGATGCCTGTTTGTGGATTTCCTCGTTTACAGACGGATCAAAGACTATTTGAACGATGCCTTCCCTATCCTTTAAATCTATGAAAATTACGCCACCATGATCTCTCCAGTTTTGAACCCAACCAAAAAGCACCACTTCTTTCCCGATATCACTCGTTCTTACATCGCCACAGTAGTGGGTTCTCTTTAAACTTCCTATTGCCATCTTGCCACCTCGTTTTCCAAAAATTTTTCTATTTCTATTTCTTCTTGATTTGATCTTTTCATATCCTTGACTATCACAATGCCTTTCTCTTTCTCGTTTTCACCGTAAATTACAACGTAGTTTGCATTCATCTTATCAGCTTTCTTCATCATGGATTTTAGGCTTCTGTTTTCGTATTCAACGTATACAGACCTTTTGAGCGAATCTGCAAGACCTTTAGCAAGCTTCATGCAGGTTGTGTAATCCTCAAGGCATGCAAAGTAGTAATCGATATTTTGATCTTCATCATAAACCATAAGTTCAATCAACCTTTCGCAACCAGAGGCAAAACCTATGCCACTTGTGGGCTTCCCACCAAGCTGTTCTACAAGGTTGTCATATCTACCACCCGCAGATACCGTTCCTTGAGCTCCTAATTTGTCCGTTATGATTTCAAATACGAATTTTGTGTAGTAGTCAAGTCCCCTTACAAGATGTGGATTTTCTTGAAAATCAATACCTAATGCCACAAGGTTCTCTTTAACCTTTTCATAGTGTGCTTTACAATTATCGCACACAAACTCTGTAATCTTTGGTGCGTTTTTGGCAATTCGCGAACAGGTCTTGTTTTTACAATCAAGAATCCTCAAAGGATTTCTATCAAGCCTCCTCTTACAGTCGTCGCAGAGCTCTTCCCTGTGTGTCTGAAAATATTCCTTAAGTTTCTTTGAGTATTCAGGTCTACAGTTTGGACAACCGATGTTGTTTATCTCTATTCTCAAATCGCTAATGTTGAGCCTATCTAACATAATCTTATCAACTAAAACCACCTCAGCATCAACGGCAGGATTGTCTATGCCGAACACCTCTATGCCTATCTGGTGAAACTGCCTAAGTCTGCCTTTTTGGGGTCTTTCGTATCTGAACATTGGCCCAATGTAGTAGTATTTTTTAAAAGGGTAATTCTCAAGGTGGTTATCGATAAAAGCTCTAACTGTTCCGGCTGTGCCTTCAGGCCTAAGCGTAACCGACTCGCCGCTTTTGTCTAAAAAGGTATACATCTCCTTTTCGACTATATCTGTAGTCTCGCCCACGCCCCTTGCAAAAAGTGATGTTTTCTCTAAAATCGGTGTTCTGATTTCCTTATAACCAAACGATTCAAGAGTTTCCCTTGCTAACTTCTCAAGCCTTTGCCATTTATTTATGTCCTGTGGCAGTATATCTTTGAAACCTCTCAAAATCTCCATCTGCTACCTCCAAAAACACAACGAGTATCCACATGATTGCTTATCTTGTCAAGACTTAAATGAATTACAACATTTTTATATTTTTTTTGACATTTTTGTATATAAAGTC
>JALUBE010000152.1 GCA_027045065.1 Desulfurellales bacterium
CACTCGGATCAGGTTGTCAGAGGATCGGTTACATTGCCCCATGGAACAGGAAAAAAGGTTAAGGTTTTGGTGTTTGCTAAGGGTGAAAAGATAAAAGAGGCAGAGGATGCAGGGGCAGATTACGTAGGTGGCCAGGAATATGCCGATAAGATTGCGAAAGAGGGCTGGCTTGAGTTTGATAAGGTAATAGCAACACCTGATATGATGAGTATAGTTGGTAGGTTAGGAAAGATTTTGGGACCAAGGGGATTGATGCCTAACCCCAAAGTGGGCACTGTAACGTTTGATGTAGCAGACGCCGTTCGTAGGGCAAAGGCAGGTGAGGTTGAATTTAGGGTTGATAAAACGGCTAATATCCATGTTGGCGTGGGCAAGAGGTCGTTCGATAATGACAAATTGAAGGAGAATATACTTGCTTTATACGATGCTGTTTTGAGAGCTAAGCCCGCAGCGGCAAAGGGTAAGTACATAAAGTCATTTCACATAGCTACGACCCATTCTCCAAGTGTGAAGGTAAATGTACAATCAATTCAAAGTTAACATAAAAAATTAGAGGTCAAAGACTGTGGGTAGCCTTGAGGCTTTAAAGCAGGCCTGCAGGAGACCAGTTTTTGGCCCGTCCAAGAAAGGAGGGGGATATTGAAGAGAGAACGGAAGGTAGAGTTAGCTGAAAGGTTGAGAGAGCGGCTACAAGAAGCCAAATTGATGGTGGTAGCCGAGTACAGTGGTCTGACTGTGGATCAGATGGAGTCTATAAGGAACGCAGTCAAGGAGAAGGGCTATACGTTTAACGTTATTAAAAACAATATTGTCAAAAAAGCTGTTAAGGACACAGAGTGGGAAGTATTAACGGATCGCTTGACAGGTCCAAATGTATTCGCCCTTTGTTTTGACGATCCAGCTGGACTTGCGAAGATTTTGGTTGACAAAGCCAAAGAGTTTGACAAGCTGAAGATTAAATTCGGCTGTTTGGGCGGTAAGATAATCGAAAAGGATGACATTGTTGCGTTGAGTAAGCTGCCGCCAAGAGAGGTGCTTCTGGCGCAGGTATTGGGAACTATGAAAGCTCCCATATCCGGTTTTGTCAATGTTTTGGCTGCGAATATAAGACAGCTTCTGTATGTTCTTAAAGCAATAGAGGAAAAGAAGAAAGGAAACTAAGGAGGGGTTTAAATGGCTGAGATTACAAAGGAAGATGTTATCAAGTTTATTGAGAATATGACGGTTGTTGAGCTTGCTGAGTTTGTTAAAGAGTTAGAAGATAGATTCGGTGTAAGTGCTGCGGCTCCTGTAGCTGCGGTTGCGGCTGCTGCTCCAGCTGCTGGTGGTGAAGCTGCACAAGAGCAGGAAAAGACCGAATTTGATGTTATTTTGAATAAACCTGGTGATAAGAAGATCCAGGTTATAAAGGTAGTCAGAGAGATAACAGGCCTCGGTTTGAAAGAGGCAAAAGCTTTAGTTGATGCTGCACCTAAAGCAGTTAAAGAAAAGGTTAGCAAGGAAGAGGCAGAGCAAATTAAAGCCAAGCTTGAAGAGGCTGGTGCTGAAGTCGAGATTAAGTAAACTGATTAAAAGGTGGGCTTTTCACTATAAGGTCAGGAAAGGGGCGATGAGCCTCTTTCCTTTTTTTTTCGAAAAATCTTTTTATAAAAGTAGACGAGGTGCATAATGGCTAAACCTCTAAAGTTAGATTACAGGATGAGGGTTAATTTCTCAAAAGCAGATGAAGTTTTGGAAATTCCTGATCTTTTAAGGCTTAACATAAATTCTTTTAAAGAATTTATAGACAAAAGCAGCAAAAAAGAAAAAAATCTGGATAATGCATTAAGGTCCATTTTCCCTATAGATGATACACACGGCAGGTTACGTCTTGATTTGGTAGATTGGTACATCACCCCTCCAAAATTTTCACCCGAGGAGTGTAAAGCCAAGGGTTTGTCTTATACGGGCAATTTGACCATTAAAGTGAGATTAACTCAATGGAATGTAAATGAGCAGACGGGTGAAAAGATTAGTATTGAGGATATAAAAGAACAGGACATATACGTCGGCGAGATACCACTTATTACAGAATCAGGAAGCTTTATCATAAATGGCGTTGAACGTGTAATAGTAGGACAACTTCATAGGTCTCCTGGCGTGATTTTTAAAAAATTGTCTGAATTTGCTGGAAGAAGCCTGTATTACGCTCAGATTATACCTGAGCGCGGCAGTTGGATAGAATTTGAAACAGAGGCAAGAGAGGTAATTACAACAAGGATTGACAGAAAGAAGAAGTTTCCCGCAACCATTATACTCCAAGCTTTGGGTATGGATGAGGAGGAGATACTCAAAAGGTTTTACAGGGTTATACATGTCAAGCTGGAAGATGGCAAGATCTATGCAAGGTTAGATGAATCCATATTAGGATTTAGAGTTGATAGTGATGTTGAAATAGATGGAAAGGTTGTTGTAGGTGAAGGGAAAAAGATAACACGGAGAGCTTTTAGGGAGCTAAAGGATAAGAATTTTGAATACGTGCCCATAAGGGAAAACGAGCTTTTCAATAAATACTCTGCCAGTGTTGTCGAGGTTGAGGACGAAGGTGAAAACGTAGCCGTTCTTAACGTTGGAACAAGATTGAATAAAGAGAATCTTGGGTTTTTAAAGAAGTACAACAAGGAATTTGATGTCATATACTCGGAATTCGATGATTATTTCATTTTGAATACTGTTCTTGCTGCAAGGGAGGTTTTAAGAAAAAGAAGAGTTGCCCTTCCTGAAGAAATATCAACAGAAGATGTTGCGCGTATATTCATACACACATTGTTGAGGCCTGGAGAACATACTTCTATTGAAGATGCAAAGAAATTCTTTGAAAACCTGTTCTTTGATCCAGATAGATACGATATCTCACAAGAGGGAAGAATAAGAATAAACGAAGTATTTGACCTCGATATACCAGAAAATGTCAGAGTTTTGACAAAGGATGACTTTATTGGACTGTTAAATCATTTGATTTTGCTTGTAAATGATAAGGCTGTTCCTGATGATGTTGACAGTTTAACAAATAGAAAGGTTAATTTGGTCGGAGATCAGCTTTACAGGGAAGTGAGAAACGGTCTTTTAAGGATGCAGCGTTTGATAAAGGACAAGCTTGTTATGAGGGACATCGAGAATATTATGCCCTACGATGTCATAAATACAAAACCCGTGGCTGTTGCTATTAAGGATTTCTTCTCAACGGGTCAGCTATCACAGTTCTTGGATCAGACGAATATACTTTCTGAGATCTCTCACAAGAGAAGGCTATCCGCTTTGGGTAGCGGTGGTTTGACGCGTGAGAGGGCAGGATTTGAGGTCAGAGACGTTCATCCAAGCCACTACGGTAGGATTTGTCCGATTGAAACACCTGAGGGTGCAAACATAGGACTTATTTCCTCTTTGGCAATATACGCAAGAACCAATGAGTTTGGATTTATAGAGACACCTTACAGGATTGTTAAGGATGGAAAGGTTACAAAAGAGGTTGTTTATCTAAGTGCTTCCAAAGAGAAAGGTCACGTTATTGCACAGGCCAATGCGCCGTTGAATGAGGATGGTACGTTTAAGAATGAGTATGTGGCGGCAAGAAAGGATGGCGAGTTTGTTATAGTTCACAACTCAGAGGTTGACTTGATGGACGTGTCCACCAATCAGATCGTATCCGTTGCAGCCGGTTTGATTCCATTTTTGGAACATGATGACGCAAACAGAGCGTTGATGGGCTCTAACATGCAAAGGCAAGCTGTGCCACTTTTAAGGCCTGAGGCTCCACTTGTTGGCACAGGTTTAGAGCCTATAGTTGCCAAATATTCAAGATACGCAGTTGTGGCAAAGAGGGACGGAAAGGTTGTTAGGATCGATGATAAAATCTATGTGTCCTGTAAAACCGAAAATGGTTACGAGTTGGATGTTTATCCACTGAAGAAATTTGTTAGGTCGAACCAAGATACGTGTTTTTCTCAGACGCCTGTTGTTGAGGTTGGGGATTACGTCAAGGCTGGTCAGATCATTGCCGATGGCCCATCTATGGACAAGGGTGAGCTGGCTTTGGGTAAGAATTTAGTCGTTGCCTTTGTATCGTGGAGGGGATTTAACTACGAAGACGGTATTACGATTTCAAGAAGGGTTGTTGAGGAAGATTTATACACATCAATTCATATAAAGGAATTTAGCGTTTATGTAAGGGACACTAAATTTGGTGTTGAGGAAATTACAGCCGACGTTCCCAATGCATCCAGTGAGACGCTTAAAAACTTGGATAAGAATGGTATCGTGCGCATAGGTGCATATGTAAAACCTGGCGATATACTCGTTGGTAAAGTAACGCCTAAGGCGGAGACACATTATTCACCAGAAGAAAAGCTATTGCGCTCCATATTCGGTGAGAAGGCAGCCAATGTTTCTGATTCATCTCTCAAAGTTCCTTCTGATACGAGCGGTATTGTTGTCGATGTTCAGATCTTGCACAGAAGGGGTACGCCCATAAACCCAAGGGAGAAGGAGATTATTGAGCAGGAAAAAGAAAAGATAAATAAAGAATTGAAGCATAAGTTAAGGTTACTTGAGCAGTTGAGGTTGGATAGTATCAAAGAGGCAATTGTTGAAAAGCCTCTATCGAAGGATGTTGAAATTGGAGGAAAAACATTCAAGAAAGGTCAAACCCTGAAAATTGAAGACTTGGACGGTTTGACCGAAAAGGACCTCTTGAAAATAGTTCCTAAAGGCTTTGATATAAAGGCATTAAACAAACACTACAAGGAAATAGAAAAGTCTATAAGAGATCACCATGTTAAGCTCATTAAGAGTTTAGAAAAGGAAAGCGATCTACCGCCTGGCGTTATCTCTGCGGTTAATGTCTATATAGCAACAAAGAGGAAGCTCTCAGTTGGCGATAAAATGAGTGGTAGGCACGGAAACAAGGGCGTTGTTTCGAAGATTTTGCCCGTTCAGGATTTGCCGTTTTTAGAGGACGGTACACCCGTTGATATTGTTCTAAACCCGTTGGGTGTTCCATCCCGTATGAATATTGGACAAATAATGGAGACCCACTTGGGTTGGATCTCGAAGGGATTGGGTAAAAAGATAGATGAACTGCTAAAAGAGGGTAGAAAGGATGCATTGAGGAGCTTTATAAAGCAGGTTTTCAATTCCAAAAAAGCTGAGGAGTTCATAGATTCTTTAAGTGATGAAGAAATTGAGAAGTACGCTAAAGAGTGGAGAAACGGTGTTCACTTTGCAAACCCTGTTTTCGAGGGTGCAAAAGAACCTGATTTGAGGTATTTACAGAAGGTCGTTGGATTTAAGGAACTAAAAAGCGAGGTTTATGACGGTGTAACGGGTGAAAAGTTTATGGAACCCGTTACGGTAGGTGTGATGTATATTTTGAAGCTTCACCATCTTGTTGACGACAAGGTTCATGCGCGAAGCATCGGTCCATATTCTCTTGTTACACAGCAACCGCTTGGAGGAAAGGCTCAATTTGGTGGTCAGAGATTTGGAGAGATGGAAGTCTGGGCTCTGGAGGGATATGGAGCAGCTTATGCGTTGCATGAGATGTTGACAGTAAAATCCGACGATGTGACGGGAAGGAATAAGACGTATGAGGCAATAGTTAAAGGAAGACCCATTCCTTTGGGCGGTGTTCCTGAATCGTTCAATGTTTTGGTTAAGGAAATGCAAGCGTTGTGCTTGGATGTTGAGCTGCTTAAGGACATAAGAAGAAAATAGGGGGACATAGATGTTTACAGTATTAAAGAGTAAACCAAAGTCTTCAAAAGACTTTGATGCAATAAGGATAAAATTGGCATCGCCTGAAAAGATCAGACAGTGGAGCTACGGTGAGGTAAAGAAAGCCGAAACGATAAACTATAGGACCTTTAAGCCTGAAAGGGATGGCTTATTCTGTGCAAAGATATTCGGTCCGATAAAGGATTATGAATGTTTGTGTGGAAAGTACAAGAGAATTAAATATAAGGGCATAGTATGCGAAAAATGCGGTGTTGAGGTTACAGAGTCTAAGGTTAGACGCGAAAGAATGGGCCATATTGAACTTGCCACACCTGTAGCTCACATCTGGTATCTAAGGTCTGTCCCCAGCATAATGGCCCTTTTGCTCGATATGAAGTTAAAAGAACTTGAACGTGTAATCTACTATGAATCTTATGTTGTTGTAGAGAGCGAAGTGGATGAACTACCTGTGAAGACCGTTTTAAATGAAGCTCAATACAGGGCGTACCTTGAAAAGTATGGTGTTAGATTTACAGCCGAAATGGGGGCTTCTGCTATACAGAAACTTTTAAAGAGAATAGATTTGGATCTTTTGATATACGAGCTTAGGGACGAGATAGAGGCTACGAAATCCGAAGCAAAGAAGAAGAAACTAATCAAGAGACTAAGACTTGCTGAGCAATTCAAGAGAAGTGGGAATAGGCCAGAATGGATGGTACTTGAGGTTTTACCTGTTTTGCCGCCAGATTTAAGACCCCTTGTGTCTTTGGAGGGTGGTAGATTTGCGTCAAGCGACTTAAATGACTTATATAGGCGTGTTATAAATAGGAATAACAGGTTAAAGAGGCTTATCGAGTTGGGTGCTCCTTCCATAATAATAAGAAACGAAAAGAGGATGCTACAAGAAGCTGTTGATGCTTTAATAGATAATGGTAGAAGAAAACAGGTTGTTAGGGCCTCTAACAACAGGCCATTAAAGTCCTTGAGTGAATCCATCAGGGGTAAAGAGGGAAGGTTTAGAAGGAACCTGTTGGGTAAAAGGGTTGATTACTCCGGCCGTTCAGTAATTGTTTCTGGCCCTGAGTTGAGAATGGATCAGTGCGGTTTGCCAAGGATTATGGCACTTGAGCTGTTCAAGCCTTTTATCTTTCATAGGCTGATAAGCGATGGCTATGCGCCCACTGTCAAGGCTGCCAAGAAGATGGTTGAAAGAAAGGATCCAGAGGTTTGGAATATATTAGAAGAGGTCGTAAAGGAACATCCTGTGTTGCTAAACAGGGCTCCTACATTGCACAGGCTCTCCATACAGGCATTCCACGCCGTTTTAACCGATGAAAAGGCCATAAGATTGCATCCACTTGTCTGTCCTGCATTCAATGCAGACTTTGACGGCGATCAAATGGCTGTTCATGTACCTTTGAGCAATGAGGCTATACTTGAAAGTGAAGTTTTGATGCTTGCAACGGAGAATATTATCTCACCTGCACACGGTAACCCCATTGCTATGCCCAGTCAAGACATGATTTTGGGTGTTTACTATATGACAAAGCCAAGAGACGGTCAAAAGGGCGAGGGAATGGTATTTTCATCACCTGATGAGGCGCGTATTGCCTATGAGAACGGTGTATGTGGTTTGAATGCACGAATTAAGGTGAGGATTGATGACGATATTTACGACACAACTGTTGGTAGGGTTCTGTTCTATGAGATCGTTCCTAAGGATGTACCATTTAAGCAGGTTAATAAGCTGTTTACAAAGAAAGAGTTAAACAAGTTTATATCTTTCCTATACAAAACGCACGAACTTCCTGTTGTTGTTAAGTTTTTGGATGATGTTAAAGACTTGGGGTTTGAGATGTCAACACGGGCGGGTGTTTCCATATCAATTGACGACATGGTTGTTCCTAAAGAGAAGGCAGAGATTATTACAAAAGCCGAAGAAGAAGTAAGAAAGATTCAAGAAGATTATAGACAGGGATTGCTGACAGATAAAGAGAGATACAACAAGTCTGTGGATATTTGGAGCTCCGCCACAGATAGAATTGCGGCTGCCATGATGAGGGAGTTGGGTGGAGAGTATGAGGAGAGTTTTAACTCCATCTTCATTATGGCACACTCAGGTGCAAGGGGTTCGCAGCAACAGATGAGACAGCTTGCAGGGATTAGGGGCCTCATGGCCAAGCCTTCAGGCGATATTATTGAGACACCGATCAAATCAAACTTTAAAGAGGGTTTGACGGTTCTTGAGTACTTTACGTCGACTCATGGCGCAAGGAAAGGACTCGCAGATACGGCCCTAAAGACGGCAAATGCTGGTTATTTGACGAGGAAACTTATAGACGTGGCTCAGGATGTCACCATAACGATGGAGGATTGTGGGACTACGGAAGGCATTGAAGTATCGGCTATTATGGTAAATGGTGAAGAAATTGAATCTTTAGAGGATAGAATTTTGGGAAGGGTGGCAGCAGAGGATGTTGTGGATCCGTTCACAGGAGAGGTGATAGTTGAAGAGGGTAACGAGATAGATGAGGAAGCAGTTGAGAAGATAACCAATGCCGGCATCAGGTCGGTTAAGATATACTCCGCTCTTACATGCAAGGCTGAAAGAGGTGTTTGCGCTAAATGCTACGGAAGGGATTTAGCAAGAGGTGGTAGAGTCAAAGTTGGAGAGGCAGTTGGTATTGTAGCAGCTCAGTCTATTGGAGAACCGGGCACACAGCTTACGCTTCGAACATTCCACGTTGGTGGTACGGCTTCAAGGCTGACGAAGGAAAGCAAATCAGCAGAAACAATACGAGCTGGTATTGTCAGGTATTATAAATTCTTTACCGTCAAGAACTCAGAAGGAGACAATATTCTTCTCTCAAGGAGGGATGCGGCGCTATTTATCACAGAGCCCCAGATCGTTTCAATAAATGCGGGCCAAGTCAAGATTGAAGAGGATAAAACTTACTATTACATTAAAGTAGGTGAGAATGAAGAGTATAAACTCAAGAAGGTGAACTTCGTTGCAGAGAAGGATATAATTTCCGGCAGCAGTGAGATAATCGGAAAGTATCTGTTGAGTGTAAAAGACGGTGATACGGTTGATAGACTTTCTTTGTTGGTTGAGCGTGTCTTAGAGGTCTTTGATGTTCCGAAGAAGATACCCTATGCTGCCAAAGTTTACGTTGAGAATGGTCAAACGATAAAGAGGTTCGTTAAAACTGAAAAAGGCGGTGTTGTAAAACTCATTGCTCTTGAGGGGGATGAATTTATAGAGATAGACATGCCAGAGAACGGTATTGTTGATAGGCATGGTACGCACGTTGTTATTGTTAAAGACGGAAAGGACGAGGTTAGGTACTACGTACCTAAAGGTTCTAAGCTTTATGTCAAGAAGGGAGATAAAGTAGAATCTGGAGATTTGATAGTTGGTTATGATGACGAGAAAGTTAGAAGAATTTTTGAAAGCGATCCAACTGTCTACATAAGCACGACTACGATAGCTGAATGGGACGCCTATTCAGATTACCTACTTGCCGGTGCAGATGGATACGTGAAATGGGTTGATTTAATTCCTTTTGTAACAGTCAAAGAAGAGATAGATAAGATCACATCGATGAAGAGTAATATAGTTATCGAAAGCAAAGATCTATCTAAGAAGCCGAGAATTGTTATTGTCGATGAGAATGGCAATATTCAAAAGTTTGCAAATATAGATGAGGATGCGATGTACTATCTACCTCCGGGGGTGATTTTGCAGAAAGAAGATGGCGAGCCCGTTAAAGCCGGAGATGTCATTGGTAAAATTCCTAAAGAGTTGGATAAAACAACGGATATTACGGGTGGTTTACCAAGGGTTTCTGAATTATTTGAAGCAAAAAGACCAGTTAATGCAGCGATTATCAGTGAGATCAGCGGTATAGTTTCCTACGGTAAGGAGAGTAAGGGCAAGAGAAAGGTTATAATTACATCAACCGCTGGTAAGGGTGAGGTTAAGAAGGAGTATTTGATACCAAGAAACAAGAGGCTACTTGTCTATCCGGGTGACAGGGTTGATATGGGTGAACCCATAACAGATGGTCCTATTAATCCACATGATATACTTGCGATTTTGGGCGAGAAAGAGCTTCAGAAGATGCTCGTTAGCGAGATACAGCAGGTATATAAGCTGCAGGGAGCAAATATTAACGATAAGCACATCGAGATCATCGTAAGACAGATGCTCTCGAAGGTTTTGATAGAAGATGCAGGTGACAGTGATTTCATTGAGGGTGAGGTTGTCAACAGGTTTATATTTAGAAGAAAGAACGAGATGCTTGTGAGAAGGGGTAAAAAGCCTGCCATCGGTAGGATTGTTTTGCTGGGTATTACGAAGGCTGCGCTCAATACGGACAGCTTTATATCCGCTGCGAGCTTCCAGGAGACTACGAGGGTATTAACAGAAGCGTCGATAAGCGGTCAGATCGATTATCTAAGAGGATTAAAGGAGAATGTAATTGTGGGTAGGCTTATACCTGTGGGTACCGGACAGAAGAAATACGATGATTTGGTGCTGAAACCGGCGGGTAGTGATTAAAAATCTTGACAAAACGGACTTTTATTGTTAGTTTAGCCAAGCCAATTTTAGAGGGAGGTAAGAAGTGCCTACGATTAACCAGCTTGTTAGGAAAGGTAGAAAAAAAGTTAAGGCTAAAAAGAAAACGTTGGCCCTTCAAGGATGCCCGCAGAGGCGTGGTGTCTGTACAAGGGTCTATACAACGACACCTAAAAAACCGAACTCAGCTTTGAGAAAGGTTGCAAGGGTTAAGCTCACAACGGGTTATGAGGTTACAGCGTATATTCCTGGTGAAGGTCATAACCTACAGGAGCACTCCATCGTCCTTGTTAGGGGCGGAAGGGTTAAGGATTTGCCTGGTGTTAGGTATCACATTATAAGGGGTGCTTTGGATGCTGCCGGTGTTGAAGGCAGGAGACAGGGACGCTCCAAGTACGGTACGAAGAAGCCCAAGGAGTAAGGAGAGGTATTAAATGAGGAGAAGAAGAGCAGAAAAGAGAGAGGTTCCACCGGATTTAGTATACGGTAGTGTATTGGTTACAAAGATTATTAATAAAATTATGTGGGATGGTAAGAAGTCTATAGCGAGGAAGATATTCTATAAGGCTATGGATTTGGTTAAAGAGAAAACAGGCGATGATCCAATGGAGGTTTTGCAAAAGGCCATTGAAAACATAACTCCCAAGATAGAGGTTAGACCAAGAAGAGTTGGCGGTGCCACGTATCAGGTACCTGTTGAGGTTAGGCCCGAAAGACAGAGTAGTCTTGCCGTTAGGTGGCTTGTGGATTATGCAAGACAGAGAAGCGAGAAGAGGATGTTTGAAAGACTTGCGGGCGAAATCATTGATGCTGCCAACAATAGGGGCGGTGCTGTAAAGAAGAAAGAGGATACACATAAGATGGCTGAAGCCAACAGAGCATTTGCACACTACAGGTGGTAAAGGAGTGATGGAAAGTGGCGCGTAAGTATCAACTCGAAAAGTTGAGGAATATAGGAATTATTGCCCATATCGACGCAGGAAAAACGACCACTACGGAAAGAATCCTTTACTATACTGGCGTATCCCATAAGATGGGTGAGGTGCATGAAGGTACTGCAACAATGGACTGGATGGAGCAGGAAAAGGAGAGGGGTATTACAATTACCTCTGCTTCTACTACCTGCTTCTGGCGCGGTCATATGATCAATATTATAGATACACCAGGGCACGTTGATTTCACAGTAGAGGTTGAGAGGGCTCTACGCGTTTTGGATGGTGCCGTTGGTGTATTCTGCGCCGTGGGTGGTGTTGAGCCTCAAAGCGAGACTGTGTGGAGACAAGCGGATAAGTACCGCGTTCCAAGGATCGCGTTTATTAACAAGATGGACAGGATTGGTGCAGATTTCTTCAACGTTGTTAAGGAGATAGATGAGAAGTTAAACGGCAATCCACTTGTTATACAGCTCCCAGTGGGTTCAGAGAGCGACTTCGTAGGTGTTGTAGATTTGATTAAGATGAAGGCTGTAATTTGGGATTCTGATGTTTTGGGAGCGACGTTTTCTGAAAAAGATATACCTGAAGAATTGGCCGATCAGGCTTTAGAATATAGAAACTTGATGATAGAGAAATTAGCAGATTTTGATGATACAATAATGGAAAAATACTTGGAAGGCGAGGAGATCTCAGAAGAAGAGATTAAAAGGGCAATTAGAAAAGCTGCCATAGAGACAAAACTCACACCTGTGCTTTGCGGCAGTGCATTCAAAAATAAAGGCGTTCAACCATTACTGGATGCTGTGGTTGATTTCTTGCCTTCACCTGTGGATATACCACCTGTAAAAGGCATTGATCCAAAGACAGGCGAGGAGATAACAAGAAAGACTTCCGAATCAGAGCCGTTAGCACTTTTGGCATTTAAGATAATGAGTGACCCATATGTTGGTAAGCTCACGTACTTTAGGGTTTATTCAGGGACATTGAAGGCTGGATCTTACGCTTATAACTCAACAAAAGGCAAGACAGAGAGGATTGGTAGACTTTTGCGTATGCATGCAAACAAGAGAGAAGATGTGGATGTTGTCTATGCTGGTGACATTGCGGCGGCCATTGGTTTGAAGTATACGACAACGGGCGATACGCTGTGCGATGAGAAGCATCCCATTTTGCTTGAATCAATGGAGTTTCCAGAACCTGTTATATCCGTTGCTGTTGAACCCAAAACAAAGGCTGATAGGGATAAGTTATCGAACGCCTTACAAAAGCTTGCCGAAGAGGATCCCACATTTAGGGTAAAATACGACGAAGAGACAAATCAGACAATTATATCAGGAATGGGTGAACTTCACCTTGAGATAATTGTTGACAGGCTCAAGAGAGAGTTCAAAGTTGGTGTAAACGTTGGCAAACCTCAGGTTGCATATAAGGAGAGCATTAAAGGTAAGGTTAAACAAGAGGGTAAGTTTATCAGGCAGACTGGTGGTCATGGTCAGTACGGTCATGTCTGGATTGAGATCGAGCCTCTTGAGAGGGGTAAAGGGTTTGAATTTGTGGATAAGATTGTTGGTGGCGTGATACCAAAGGAGTACATTCCTGCTGTTGAAGCAGGTATAAAAGAGGCCGCAGAAAGCGGAGTTTTAGCTGGTTACCCAATGGTCGATTTCAGGGTTACGCTCTACGACGGTTCCTATCACGAGGTAGACTCCTCCGATATGGCGTTTAAGATTGCAGCTTCTATGGCATTCAGAGAGGGTGCAAAGAAGGCTAAACCCTATTTGCTTGAACCCATAATGGATGTTGAGGTAACAACGCCTGAGCAGTACCTTGGTGATGTGATGGGTGATATCAATTCCCGCAGAGGTAAGATCAAGAATATGTCTGAGAAGGGTAATTTAAAGATAATCAAGGCACATATACCGCTAAGCGAGATGTTCGGTTATGCAACAGTTTTGAGATCCATAACGCAAGGCAGGGGAACGTACACAATGCAATTTTCACACTACGATGAAGTTCCAAAGAACATTGCGGATAAAATAATCAAAAAAGAAGCTTAAGGAGGCATTTATGGCAAAGGAGAAATACGTAAGAACCAAACCCCACGTTAACATCGGTACAATCGGTCACATAGACCACGGAAAAACTACCCTCACAGCTGCCATCACAAAGGTATTGGCAGAAAGGGGTAAGGCAGAGTTCAAGGATTACAACGAAAT
>JALUBE010000153.1 GCA_027045065.1 Desulfurellales bacterium
GTGTGTCAACAAGGTGCATTTTAACCTCCTGCTAATTTTTAATTAATTCTAACAGAAAAATATTTAATTCTCAACAAAAAATAAAAAAGGGGAGCAAAACCATCCTCCCCCCATATTTTTATTCAACGAAGGTGTCGAGACTGTCTTCTTTTTTAGCTAACATGGATTCGCTTGCCTCTAACAACAATAGGCCTGAGGTTGTAATGGAATTTTTGCCTATGTATCCTGAAAGCCTTGCAACGTTAATTGCGTCGTTGAACGCTTCTTCACTCAATCCGCTGATCGCTTGGGCTTTCTTGAAGTTTCCAGGCAGGATTCTCACCTTTTTCTCCTTCACATACATCGTTCCAACTTCCTTTAAGGCTTTGAGCATCCTCACGATTATCGGGTTAACAGGGTTTGATATGCCGCTTGGAACTCCAGATAGAGCTTGATCCAAGAGTTCACCGGTCTTTGTTTCAATGACATTACCATCAGGCAGTATCTCTATCATCCTTCGTGCTTCTAATTTTTCCAATGCCCACTTGATCAAAAACCTGTCTCTTTCATTTTTTGCAAGCTTTTCGTAGATCTCTTCTTCCGTTATTCCCCTTGCCGGTATGTTTTTGAATATTTCCATTTCAAATCGTGTAAGGAGGGGCAACCTATCGATGCTTTCTGCCATTTTAGCATACATCATACCGCTCTTTGTGGGTTCGGCCGTTCCAATGAGATTTTGCTCCTTTGCCTCGTTTATCCACTCGATCGACGGTGCTGAAAACATCTTTCTCGTCATTGTTATGGATTTGACAGCCGTAGACGATATATTTCTTTGGTTGCTCCTTTGATCCTCAAGCACCTCTCTGCCAAACTCTGTTAATTCAAAGATCTCCTTGCCGTTTTCATCCTCTACGCTACTTATCAGGTTGAAAGACTCAAGGCTGTAAAGCTCTTCCCTGAGCATAAAGTTGTCTTCATACCATTTTTTTAAATCTTTGGCTTTTTCAAATTCCTCTGCGATTTTTCTATATTTCTCAGGTATATCCTTTATCTTTCTGCCATATTTCTCTAAGATCTTCTTGTACTGCTCAACCTTCTTGTCGATCATTATCCTCTTGATGTTTTCAAAGTTAGGCAGATCTTCGTCATCCTTTGTTTCCTTGTATTTCTTGATCAATTTTTCTATTGTTTGCAATATCTCAACTTCGCCGTCCGTTATCGCAATTGTCCAAACACCCTCTCTTGGGCCATCATACCACAACCTAAACACCTCAAGTGCCCACTCGCCAGACTCTAACAGTTCACCGTTGTCATCTACAAATGCAAGCTCCTGCAACTTTGCCTTTGCTTCTTCTGGCACGTTCTCCCCATCTGCCAACTTTGCCAAGTTCCACAGTATATCCTCGCTGATCACAGTGCCCTTTACAAAACCGCCCTTTTCGAGTGTCTTTTTTACAGCTTGGCCCAATGCTGTAAATGCGTAGGCATCGGATACGGGAACGCTATATGCAATCAATCTCATTGCTTCAAGTAGGTGTTCATGGTGGCTACCAGTTGGAAGCCTATCCGCTGTTGTTGGGCCACTTGGTGTTTTTCTGATGAATTCTGTGAGTTCATCGTCTATTATCAATCTCGGATGTGTGTTTTTGTATATATCCAGGACGGTTTGTCCGACCTCAGACAGCGTTACAAACTCCTTTTTCTTCTTTCTGTCCCATATCTTTACAGCCAATCCCCTTTGTAATAGGTGTTCTTCTGCCTTTGGGCCAACCTGACCGGCCTTTTGCGCGGCATCCAGCATCGCAATGATCTCAGAACCAATCCATCTGTATTTGTCAGGCCAGTTTTCTGGCTTGTCGAGACCCCTTTGTTCCTTGATTACAATATCGCCGGCTACATCTTCCTCTTTTTCTGAGTAAACTTCAGTTCCTTGAGCATATAAGCCCTTCAAAACATTTGCTAAAGCCTCACCCGAATACGTTAATATCCACCTAACAGGTGTCTGCTGCCTAACAAGGCCAGCCCTTTCAAGTTCGTATATTGTATCCAAATCCTCTTCTGAGATTTCTGTGTAAGGCTTTTCTTGTTCTTGATCTTCAAGCAATTTCCTCAGTAGTATTGCATGTTCCTTCTTGATTACCATATTTAAACCTCCTATTTGTCCAAGATTTTCAAGAGTTTGTTTAGGCTTTCCGCTATCTCTACGTCAAATAAGTATATCGTGGGCACAATCCAACTCACTATGTATCTGTTTTTGTTGTCCTTGTTCTTTCCAAAGTATGAAAGCGTAAATCTTCCAACCTTTGTTTTTTTCCTAATAAGATCCCACGCTTCCCTCAAGGCCCTTCTCATCTCTGGTGGTAGTTCATCGAAATCGTAGGCTTTACCTTGATCGCCGTTCTTTTGGATAAATTCGGTTGTTAGACCACATGAGTGAAACGCTTTCAACAGATTGTCATAACCCCTCTTTTTGAAGTAAACGAGCAACAGCTCGGTTGATGGTAGGCTAAACAGAAGATTTTTCCTGCCGTCTTCTTGTTTAAAATATGCTTTTATCATTCCCCGTCTATCTTCCAATTCCACATTGATTACGATTTTAGAGCCTTTTGGTAGGTTTTCTATTACTTCCTTTACCTCGCATGTTTCACCTTGTTCTTCGTAGATATCTCCTTTTTTGCGCTTATCGTCTTCATCTGCTACAAATACGCAACTTTCACCACCCTTTATTCCGTTTAACAGATCAAACCCCCATGCCTTTAGGCTTTTGAGCTTTACCTCAAGTTCGTTGGGTATATCACCCCACTTTTCTCTAACGAACGTGTTTAACATTTTCTGGTGTTGGTTTTTTAAAGTGCGTAAAGTTCCCTTGTAAGACATGAAATACCTCCTTTTTTTTCGTTTTGATTTTTTGAGAGATCCTTGATGCTTGAGCTTTCATCAGCCGGCCGATAAGTAAATTAATTCGGTTTATAATTTCGTCAAGTTGTTTTTTCAGCTAATAGGATTATAAGAGTTGAAAATTTTTGTTCGGTAAAAACGCGGATTCTTTTCTTGTATTAAAAACTTTACAAATCGTTAAGAAAATATTAAAA
>JALUBE010000154.1 GCA_027045065.1 Desulfurellales bacterium
ATATTTTTTGATATTTTCCTAAATCCTCTTGACAAAACCCATTGCTTCTGTAAAAATCCGTTCTACGGAGAGCCAGCGTAGCTCAGTTGGTAGAGCAGCTGATTCGTAATCAGCAGGTCGTAGGTTCGAGTCCTATCGCTGGCTCCATTTAAAGCCTTTAATGATGCCAATCAGGGCAAGTAACCCTGGTTGGCTTTTTTGTTGTATTTTTCTTTTCGGACACATTTCGGACAAATCCTGCCCATTTATCCGCCGACTAACTACCATTGATCTATCTAACCATTGACCAATTTTGTAACACAACTCCCTATATATAGAGAGGCGGAAATTTTTGTCCGAGAGAGGTGTGTCCGATGGAACTCAAAATCATATCCACCGATTTTATGCACACTTATATTCGCATTCACGAGAATCTTGTGGCTTATTACGCTAATGTCCTGTGCCAAACGTTCGGAATTGACCCCCAAAAAGTTACGTTCGCTGCATATTTCCATGACCACGGCAAGTATAGGTGGAACAGAGATCTTTTCGTTAAGCCTAAGTTGAGCGAGGAAGATTGGAATGTGATTAAGAAACACCCTAAAGACGGCGTGGAGATAGTTTTAAATCTAATGCCTGAAAGAAAAAGCTTTTTGTTTGAGGGATCACCAAGCATAGCAGACTTAATCTATCTACACCATGAAAAGCCAGACGGATCTGGGTACTACGGCGTAAAGGACATACCGATTGAATCTGCCATCGTATCTATCAGCGATATATTCGATTCCTGTCTAAGCGACAGGCCCTACAGGAAAACTATGCCTCAGGATCAAGCGGTTAATTTGGCACTTGAACCTTATAGGGACTTTTTGGACTTTAATGGCTATTCCTCAGATACAGTTCAACAGGTGCTTGAAAAATCCGCAGCCAAAATAGCAATATGCAGTACACGGGGTGAGTTATGAGAAAAGTAATAGTTCTTCTTTTTCTTTTCCTGTTTGTCTATATAGGCTTAGCTCAAGCAAGCTCGTGCCCGACCGGTGAAACGGCAAGCTATTCCTGTCCTTACGGCTTTACCCTTTCAAGCGACAACTCCACCTGTTACGCCCAGCCCACGTGTCCGTCAGGAAGTAGTTATAATCCAAGCACAAACAGGTGCGAAACTCAGCCTTCATCGGGAGATTTTAAATGCTCACCCGGATGGAGCTACGACCAATCGAAAAATGTCTGCTACATATCGGTAACCTGCCCCGATAATTCCACCCTGCAAAATGGAAGATGCGAAATTCAGCCTACGGTTACATGCCAGTCTCCAAATTCGGGAAACTACAGTTTAACAGGCTATTACTGCTTTGAATCAGACAGCAGCGGCAATTTAACAGATTACAAGCAGTGCTACAACACAAGTAGCGGTTACCTCTGCCCCATTGACATGCAGGAGTGCACTTCGACTTACACCAATCCCACCTGCCCAAGCGGTGGAACGCTTGACACAAATTTGCATAAATGCACGGCACAGCCCAACCCCACTTGCCCGAGTGGCTATACCTACGACAGCAGCATAGACAGGTGCACTGCACCAGTCCAGTGTCCCAACGGCGGAAGCCTAAATCCATACACCGACAAATGTGAAATAGTAATAACGTCCTCAATGTGCCCGAGTGGATACACCTACAACACCACCTATGAGGCCTGCGTAAAAACACCCACCTGTCCGAGTGGGGGAACGTATAACCCAAACAGGGATAGGTGCGAGTATCAGGTTACAAAGTCATGCCCAAATGGCTATACCTACAACAGTAGTAGGGATATATGCGAGGCTAATCCACAGTGCCCAAGTGGAACAAGTTATAACACAACTTACAATGAGTGCTTGGTGTCTGCGAATCTCACTTGCCCGAGTGGGTATACAAAAAACGGGGATAAATGTGTTGCAAACCCACAGTGCCCAAGCGGGAGTAGTTATAATACAACTTACAATGAGTGTTTAGAATCTGCAAGTGTAAATTGCCCAAGCGGGTATACACTAAACGGTAACAAGTGTACGGCGAATCCATTATGCCCAAGTGGGTCTAATTACAGTTCTGCTTATGATGAGTGTGTAGTGTCCGCAGGTAATTCCTGCCCATCAGGGTTTACTTATAATTCTGCCGATGATAAGTGCGAAGCTAACCCACAATGCCCAAGTGGGTCTAATTATAGCTCTACTTATGATGAGTGTGTGGAGTATGCAAGTAATACCTGCCCGAGTGGTTATACCTTGAGTAATAATGAATGTGTAGCCAATCCTCAATGTCCATCTGGCTCAACCTATAGTACAACTTACAATGAGTGTTTAGAATCATCCACTCCCGTATGCCCAAGCGGATACACATACAATTCGTCGGATGGTAAATGTGAGGTTGCTCCATTGTGCCCTACAGGAAGTAGTTATAATGCAAGCACGAATATGTGTGAGATGGGGGCTGGAATTGTTATAAATTCAGGCTCCTATACCAGTTCTGTATGCATAAGTTCATCAAATGGTGACGATACTTCTTGTTGGAAGTTAATATATAATAATGGCAATCTTAGTATACATTATTCTCGTACCGTCTTTTATAAGCAGTTAGATGGGAGTGATGTTCCTATTACTGGAAATGGATATTCTACTGTAGAACCCTATCTCAGCAGTTTAAAAGATGGTTTTCAGATCTCTAATAACCAAATAAGAGCGTGGTGTAATAGTGGTAGTTGTAATGGTTCTTGGGTTCCTCTGTTTAATGGAAGTGGAACAAGTACTATAACTGATTACTACTCTTTAACTATAAAAATTCAGACATCAAATGGAAAAATAAGAATCTATGCTTTTGGTCAATGGGGGCAATGGATATCACTTGTATCTCATACTTGCCCCTCAGGTTGGTCTCTCTCAGGTTCTACCTGCTACAAACCTGCCACCTGCCCAACAGGCGGTTCTCTGAACACCTCTGACGATGAATGTGAAGCTAACCCTACTCATTCTTGTTCTTCAGGTTTTAGCTATGACAGTAGTATAAACGAGTGCGTGGCCTCTGCCACCTGCCCTAGTGGTGGGTCGTTAAATACAAGCACGGATAAATGTGAGGTTAGTATTATTAAATCCTGCCCAAGCGGTTTTAGCTACGATAGCAATTCGGGTTACTGCATTGCTTCTGCCACTTGCCCGAGCGGGAGTTCTCTTAGCACTTCTTTAGATAAATGCGTAACATCCTCGAGCCCTACTTGTCCAAGTGGTTTTACCTACGACAGCAGTATAAACTACTGCACCGCTTCCGCTACTTGCCCAACAGGCGGTTCTCTGAATACCTCTGACGATGAATGTGAAGCTAACCCTACTCATTCTTGTTCTTCAGGTTTTAGCTATGACAGTAGTATAAACTACTGTATTGCTTCCGCTACTTGCCCTGGTGGCGGTTCTCTCAACACCTCTGACGACAAATGTGAAGCATCCTTGCAAACCAACTGCCCTTCAGGCACTACCTACGACAGCAGTATAAACTACTGCACCGCTTCCGCTAACTGCCCTTCTGGTGGATCTTTGAACTCCACTACCGATAAATGTCAGATAAGCGTAACCAATGAATGTCCGTCTGACTACACCTATGACAGTTACACTAACCTATGCTACTCCTCACCGATATGCAACTACGGTTATTATGACAGTTCAATAAACCTATGCCGACTGTCTGCTGCAAGCGTATGCCCGAGCGGATACACCTTTGACAGCTCAAGCGATAAATGTGTTAAGTCTCCAGACTGCCAATCCCCAGGGCAGTATTCCAACACTCTCAATGAGTGCGGCACTCTGCCGAATTACAACTGTCCCGCAGGCTACGGTTACAATTCAGCCGACAGGCTCTGCGAAGATGACCCTCAGTGCGATAACGGAACTTTCGACAGTTCAAACAACCAGTGCTATGAGGGAGACTACACCTGTCCTGCTGGCAACTATCAATGCCTGCCTTACAACGGCAAAAACTACTGTTCACCTAACCCGTGCATAAACATGAGCAACGACAACAACACCGAAACGGAACAGGCCGATCTTTCCTCTTACACCAACGATGGCCAGCACGACGCCAACGGTAACTGCTTGGGCCAGATTTACATTTTTAACGGCAAGGGGCAGGAGTGCAGAACGGCTGGTTTAAAAACTATGTTTACGAACTGCTGCTCTGATGCTTACAAAAAACAGGGAAAAATCCTGATGGTTCTACCTCAATGCGACAAAGAAGACGCTCAAACTGACCAGTTTGTTCAGGCAGGCGTCTGCCATTATGTAGGCACATACTGTTCCTGGAAACTCAAATTCCCTTCAATCTGTTTGCAGCACAAGAAAGTCTACTGCTGCTTCCACTCCAAGCTTGGCAGGATAATTCAGGAACAAGGAAGGCCTCAGTTGAAAGACTTCGGGTACTCTGGCGACTGGGGAGACGCTAAAAATCCCAACTGCAGGGGCTTCACTCCAGAAGAATTCCAGATGCTCGATTTCAATAAAATTGATCTGAGTGGATATTTCGGTGATATTGCCAAGAAAATTGCAGGCAAACAAAAACAGATAGAGCAAACGGAACAGCAAAAGATAGAGGACTTTTACAACCAAACCAGATAAAAACTGTAACACAACTCCCTATATATAGAGGGGGTTGGTAAATCACCAACACTCTCCACCAACACTAACTAAAAGGGGGTTGTCGTGGAGTTAATTTCTTGGAAAGACAGGTTTCCAAAAGATGGGCGTGTTTTTGAAACCGAAAACGGGATCCTATATAACGCCGATTGCCTCGACATACTACCTCAAATACCTAAAAAGAGTGTTGACCTTATCCTCACCGATCCGCCTTACGGGATAGGTTCGGATGAAAAGAACGGCATAGATTACAAAGACGAGTTCTACGACGTAGACAAAGTCTCAAAGCTCTTCTACGACATACTGAAAAACAACGCAAGGGCTTATGTTTTTACGGCACAGAAAACCTTTATACAGGTTGCCAACGGGTTTACCAACAGCGGTTTTCACCTGCACCAAACCCTTATTTGGCACAAGAAAAATTTAATTGGCGGATCAAAAAAGAGAATGTACGATTTCACCTCATCATACGAGCAAATCCTAAACCTTCACAAAGGCAGCCCAAAGCCACTTAAAAAAGAGGGGCTTATAGACGTACTGGAATACCCGCAGCCTCAATCAAACTACACTAAAGATAGACGCTGCCACATACACCAGAAACCATACAGGCTCATAGAGTTTCTTGTTTACGTATCCACACAGGAGAACGACATAATACTCGACCCGTTCGCAGGCTCAGGCACGATAGCCGTTGCAGCCGAGAGGCTCGGCCGCAGGTGGATAGCGGTAGAAATCCAACCCGGCTACTGCACAATAGCTAAAGAGAGAATCAAATACTACGCAAGCATAAAACCACTATTCGGTTTTGGGGGATAGCATGTTCGTGTATATCTGTCATTCTATTAGGGGAGACAAGTTAAGCAACCTGAAGAAAATCCTGAAAATAGTCCGCGCAATAAACCTGAACATGCCGGATATTGTTCCTCTGACCAACTACTTTGCCGACTGCCTGGCGCTGTGCGATGAAGTTAAAGAAGAAAGAGATAAAGGCCTCTATAACGATAAAAAACTGATACAAAGCGGCATTGTTGACGAGATCTGGGTGTTTGGAGAGCAAATAACTGAGGGTATGCGGATAGAGATAGATATAGCAAAAGAAATGGGCATTCCCGTCAAATACATAAGAGAGGAGGTGTTCCTTGCTTCTGTCTTGTGATCCAGGTACAAAAATGTGTGCTTTTACTTTATACGAAAACGGAAAATTGGTCGCGACTTACAAGGTAAAGTCCACTTTTGATAAGCTCAGGGAGTTTTTCTTTAAGCTTAACCTAAGCGAATATGTCTTTGTCATTGAAGATCAGTATCTAAACCTGAACGTTAGAACCCTTAAAACCCTTGTGGAAATACGAGCAACCGTCTTAACCCTTGCGAGAATTTACAAAGCTACAAAGTGCATTGTAATACCGCCGCAGAAGTGGCAGAGGGTAATCCTTGGCGTGAGCATAAAATCCAAAAGAGAGCAGAGAAAAGCCGTGTCCTGCATGGTGGCATCGCACATAGCCAGGCAGAGAATCAAAGACAACGACATAGCGGACGCCATCTGCATCGGCGATTATGTCAACCGCAGAAAAACTGTAACACAACTCCCTATATATGAGGGGTGTTAGTGTTGTCACCATCACTAACACCAACACTATGAAAGGAGGTGAACAGTAGTGAAGACCAGGGATTCTGTAACATAACTCCCTATATATAGGGAAAGGGCGTTATGTCTAACACGGTGGTCAAAAAACAAAAAGCTTTTGGAGGTGAGTTTATGAAAAAAGTAGGCGTTCTTGACTTCGTTGTGATCGGGGTTTTGGTAGGCATGGGAGCCATGTTAAACATTCCCGCAGCTCACGCCATAACCGCACCTGCAACAGGAAGCTTTGCTTATTCCGTGTACGATATAGGTGTCAACGACATCTTGAAGGGTCCTATAGGGTTTGTAGGAGGTGTTGGAGCTGTTGTGTTTGGTGCAATAGCTGCTGTCCAGGGAAGAATCATGACAGCAATTCCTGCTATACTCGGCGGAGCTGCGATGTTGAAGGCTGACTCCATAGTATCGTCCCTCGGGGCAATAATCTAACAACCACTTAAAAAAGAGAGGCGGGCTATGAAAAACTACTGTCCTAGGTATCTATACCGTCCACTCCAAGTGTTGTGGTGGGAAACAGATGAATTCGCGGTAGTGATGATATTCTTCACTCTCGCAATGATATACGGCTATATTTTCTGGTTCCTGATGGTGGCTGTTCCCTATGCCTATTCCAAATTCAAGAAAAGATACCCGAGGGGGTTTATCTTCCACCTTTTGTGGTTTGTTGGGCTGTTAAATTATCATGGTTACCCTACTGCTTTTGAAAAGGAGTTTTTTGAATGAAGTTTAAAAGGTTTTTGAACGAGCTCGAAAATGTTAAGCAGGAAAACAAACTCTTAAAAACCGTTATCGTCATTCTTACGGTAGCCGTGATTTACAGCCTTTACTACGTGAATAAATCAGCTCAGAGGGAGAGAACTATAATCATCCCGCCGCAGCTTCATTCCAGAATCGTTTTTAACGGGGACATGCCGGATAAGGCATACTTCGACGAGATGGCAAGGTACGTAATATCCCTTGCTCTTGACTACACCTCCGCTACTGCAAGGGGGCAGTTTGCCGAGCTTTTGACTATGTTTGCCCCCTCTGCTTTTAAAGAATACCAACCGGTGCTCTACAACCTTGCGGACAGGGTTCAGGCAGCTGGGAACATATCTAATGCCTTTTATATAACCAGCATAAAAGTCTATCCCAAGAAAAAGAAAATAATAGTCTCTGGCGTAAACTACACATACTCGGCAGATACGCTTCTAACACAGAAGGTTAGCCAATATCAAATTGGCTACAAAATCCAGGCTGGCAGGTTCTTGATAACCTCATTCGGCGAGGTCAAAAGGGAGGCGGAATAGATGAGTATTGGAGTTGGTGATAAGTGCTTGAAAAAAATAGCGGTTTTAACTGCCTTTTTAGTTTTACCCGTATTATCGGCTCATGCTTCAGACAACGTCTCTATTGAAAAACTAAAGCGGTTGGAACCCAAAGTTTTGTCCCAAGAAAAGCAGGTCAGTCTATCTAACGGCGGTAGTGTTAGTGCTGGTGGTAGTGGTAGTGTTCTAAAAAAGCAACCTTCGGGAGCAGTGATCAAAAGCGTTTCTCTCGACAACAACACGGTTATAATAAACTACTCCGGTGAAATAGAGTACAACATTCTGAATAGCAAAAAACTCAACTGCCCCGGCGTGTATGTATTGGACATAATAGACCCAAGCCGTGTATTCAGCACCAAAGTCAAAGTAATCGTCCCATCTTATAAAGGAGTTATCTCAAAGGTCGTTACGGCCTGGCACTCAACACCGCAGGATAAAGCTCTCTACCATGCTCCTTTTTTGAGGGTTTCCATCCACGTGAAAAACTGCAAAAGCAGAATAGTCAAGGAAAACGGCGAATTGAAAATTATCTTCTACAATCAAGACTCTTCCAATAATTTCAATACTCAACTGCAGAAGGAAAGGGCTATCTTAAAAAAATTAGAAGCTCACAATGAAATGGAAAAAGTTAGCACAATTTCCACTGCAAAGCACTGCCCTATTCGCAGAGTTCGTAGAGAACACGCCGATAATGCAAATAGAATTAACCAACCAGCATACAAATACTACTCGGCAGAGTACAGAGTCCCACCGCCGCCAGAGTACATACCCCGCCCAAAACACAATACCCAAACGACCCAAAAAGTCTTGTCCGACGCTTTTGTCAGTCCGGGCGTCATCACCAAAGTAACCGTAAGCAACACCGACGTGAACAGGATAGTAAGCCCCGAGCCTATCAAGGATGTGGTCTATTCAAAGGAAAAGGGTCTAATGGTACACTTCATCGGCAAAAACGCCTTTTTAAAGTTCGTAATAAAGAAAAACCCTGACGGCACCTACACCTACATCCAGGAGCCGTCAGAGATTTATGTGGTAACCTCAGACGCCGTCTATACGATTATACTTTCACCAAAAAACATTGCAGGCAGAACAATAAGGCTTTCGGGCGGCACGCTGAACAAAATAAAAGCAAACGAACAAATGTTCTCCCAGCTGCCCTATGAGAAGAAGCTCATCAAGATCATCAAGGCCGCTTACGAGAACGACATACCCTACAGCTGGGACGTAGCTCATCCTCAGAACCCAACCCATATAATCATTAAGGGAAGTCTAACGGCCACTTTGATCACCACCGTAAATGTAGTGGGAACGGGTTTTCAGCTTAAGGAATACAAAATCACAAGTCCTGTAAGTATGCACGTTACAGAAACAGATTTCCTTAACACAAAGCTCGCCAAGAATCCAAGGGCTGTTGCCCTGACAGGCTTTGAAGTCTCAAAAGAGAACCCCGTTTATCTCTTTATAGTCTCAAAGGGAGGCGGCAGTGAGCAGTAAAAACAAAAACGATAGCCTAATAAAGGTATTCTGGTCAAAGCTCGATCCCAAATCCAAGAAAAAGATAAGCGTGATGTCAATAGCGCTCGCAGTAATCCTCGTCGCCCTCGGCGGCTACTACACTTCTCACCACGTCAGCAGCCAGCAGCAAACTTCAAACAACGAAGAGGAAAAAGCGATAAACATTACTCTACAGCCCGGCATTTTGCAGAAAAACATAAACAACAAAGTAAACCGTAAATTAAGCTACTTTGAAAAACAGCTCCAGCGCCTACAGCAGCAGCTGAAGGAACAAAAACTCGAGGCCAAGCATTCCAATCCCCAAACAACCAACAATCAACAAACATCCAACAAACACAGAACTCCCAACAAACCTCTCAACAAACTCTCTCCTGCCTACTCCGTCCCGCCGCCCCCTCCTGCCTCAGGCTATCCTCAGGGCCTTTCCAGCAGCGAGGGCGGGCAGCTCAACAAAAAAAGCATACAGGCTCAACCCGAGATCATTGGCTCTATCGGTGTCGCCGCCAATCCAGAAGCGCAAAAAGGAGCATCTGCTTCAGTAAAAAAAAAGAAAACCACAAGCGGCGTGTATTTACCCCCTTCTTTTATGCAGGCAAGCCTCTTGAGTGGCCTTGACGCCCCCACTATGAACGGCGCACAGTCCAACCCCGTTCCAGTTTTACTCCGCGTACGTGCTCCTGCCATTCTGCCCAACCGCGTCCGCGCCAATCTAAAGGGCTGCTTTATCATCGCAGAGGGCGTCGGCAATCTTGCCTCTGAGAGAGTCATGCTCCGCCTTGTGAGCTTATCCTGTATAGCAAAGGATGGCCATGCCGTTATCGACCAGCCAGTCAAGGGCTTTGTTGTCGGATCGGACGGCAAAATCGGCTTAAGAGGCAGGGTTGCCTCTAAGATGGGCGCCCTGCTTGCAAGGGCGGCTCTTGCTGGCTTCTTAACGGGCTTCGGAAATGCTCTTAACTCATCAAGCTGGACAACATGGACGAGTTCAGTTGGAACAAGCTCAGCGCTCAATTCAGGTGAAATCGGCAGGGCAGCCTTGGGCAGTGGTGTGGCAGCGGCTGCAAAGAAACTCGCCGATTTTTACATGAAACTCGCAGATCAGACCCTGCCTGTCATTGAAGTCGGAGCAACTCGCAGGGTAACGGTAGTCATATCTAAGGGCGTGATGCTGAAAATAAAAGACGTGTGTATAGGAGGAGAGAAGTGTTCGGAGTGATTAGATCGAAAATCATTAGTCGTTGGTCGTTAGCTAATAGTCTCAGATTTAACGTTTCAATGGTTAGCAAAAAGATAATTTTGGTTATTGCCTCGGCAGTTTCCTTAGGTTTTTTGTTATCTGGATGCAGCACCGTTATGAACCCATACCACTCAGACTTTTCCTGCCCGAATTACTATAAGGGTAAATGTGTGCCCTTAACTGAAGCCTACAATGAGAGCATTCACAACACGGACGGTGCGCCTAACAAGGCGCAGAAGCAGCTAAAGCAGATGTCAATCAACACCCAAAATAATGCGGGTGAGAAAACAACAAGCATATACGAGCAGCAGCTCTTAAACAAAATAGGTAAACTCGTCAAAAAGCCCAAAACTCCTATTGTAGTTCCGCCTACTGTAATGAGGGTACTGATACTGCCCTACGTAAACAACCAGAATGAACTCGAGATGGGAAGGTATGTCTATTTCTTCACGGGCAAGCCGAAGTGGATATTTTCGGCAAATTAAAATGTTGAATTTTGAATTGAGTGGGAGGGAAGGATGATTAAGAAAGCAATTACGGCAGTGGCTGTTGCATTGGCACTATCGTCTGGGGCGTTTGCCCAGCAAATCCCAAGTGTATGCAAGGGCATCAACCTGAATGCGAATGTCCCCATGCCGCCTTATAGAATTATGTCTGAGAGAAATGTTCACGGCCTGTGCGAGATGATACTGGACATAAGGGGCCAGCTTGTTCCTGTTTATGCAACCAAGAATTTCGTCATAGCAGGTGAAATGTTCAGCCGCAGGACTCAGGTAACTGAAAGGCAAATCAGGAAAGTCAAGAGCGCAATTCTAAAAAGCAAGTTCAACGAAGCAAAAAAGGACTTAAACAGCCTTGTTGTAGCCAGGTTTAACCCAAATGCCAAAAAATACGTGTATTTCATAGTTGATCCGCTCTGCCCTTACTGCGAGGCTGCAAAGTCTAAACTGGAAAAACTCGCTGAAGAACACAACTTCGGCATCAGGCTCGTGTTTTTCCCAGTCCACGGAGCGCCCGCTGTAAAAGACATAGAAGGTTTTATATGCTCACATAAGACTTTCAAAGACTACATAAACGACGACTTCGGCAGTAAGACCTGCAAGCAGGGCGAGGAATACATAGACAAATCCATTTCCATAAACCGCAGGCTTATGGTAAACGGTACTCCAACAATCATCACTTACAAGGGTGATTTCATTCTTGGCTATCAGCCTAAAAAGATACTAAAAGACCTGGAGTTGTAGCATGCTTAAGAATGCAGTTGTGTCCTTAATCATATCGCTCATAGTAGCCGTCGGCAGCCTTTACTACTACCACAAGCACTACGAGCCTAAGATAGTCGCCGTTAACTTCAACGACTTCCTGAAAAGGCAGGAAAAACTGTTCATTCTCGGCAAGATAACGAAGAAGCAGTTAGAACAGAATATAAAACACGGATTGTTGGTCATAAAAAATCAGCCAAAAAACGCCATGGTTCTGTCAGGCAGGTGCTTGCTCAGGGGGCACGTGATAAACATTAAACCTTAAAGAAATGTTGAACTGGTCTTTGGATCGATGGTCGTTAGATCGATGGTCAATGGTAGTAATTCAAAATTCAAAATCCAAAATTGATTATTGATTGGGGGTGGGTATGTTTTTCAGTTTTCTTGATTTTTTAAACCCTTTGGCCCACACAACGGCATCTCACTATTCTTCAGCTTTTTACAACCTCATACTTTCCATATTCTCAGGGACAGGGGCAAAGATATTGAGCGTGAGTTCTTTTTTCCTTGCCTTCTGGTCTTTGGTGAGAAGAGAGAACGTGCAGGCGTTCGTGTCGTTTTTGTTTATATCGTTAATTCTTGCATACACCGGTGGGATACTCGGACACATCTTTTGAGGGGGTAGGATATGGCTGAGAAAGGCGGTGGAAATGAAACCGTAGTAATGGCCGGTGTAGGCGATTTCAAAAAGCCGCTTAATCTCCTGCAGGCAATAGAGGAAATACAGCACATGGCGGCTTTAGAGAGAAACTTAGACGAGCCCCTTGATAAAAATTTCTTTTCAACAAAGCAGAGAATTGACTTTTTTATGATGGGTGCAAGGAACGGTTTTTTGAACGGGTTTATCACCGCTTTGCTTACCCCTTTAGCTTTCGGTGTTTTAGATAAGATGATACCCTTATTTGGAGACAAACAGCTTACGACTTTTGACGAAATATATGCATTCATGCTTGCAGTTGGGTTTTCTCTCGGTTTTGCAATCTTTTTAAGCTCTCTCCATAAATGCTATGTCGGGACAATATCCAAAGGCATGATTAGAAATCTCTTCGGCGGGATGTTTGCGGGCATAACGGCAAAGGTAATCATTGTAGCACTTGCATTCAACTGGCTGTTTGTATACTTATCGCCGCGGCATGTATACAATGCTCTCCTCTTCATCCACAAATACCTGCCAAAGACGAATCTCGTTCCCATTTACCACTGGATACTGGAATTCAGAAACGTATTTCCTGAAAGCGTGGTTTTTGTGGCTTTAACGTCCTTTCTTATGGTTGTTATTCCTTTAATCACTCTTACTGTAACAAGCATACGAAACAGAGTGAGAAAGGAGAGGAACCTTGATTAGTTTGGTTGTTTTGCTTTTAGCAGCTTTATCTTTAAATACTTATGCAGGAACTCTGACAATTTACAGCACACCCTATACCTACCATTCCGATATTGTTAACTACGCTCAAACAGATCAATTTGTCATAGGAAAAACCAACCACAAAAAAGCTGCTAAGCCCATTATCAGCCGTGGGTCTCCGCCTCTCCCCACGGCTGTTCATAGGTTTAGCACAAATATCTATTCCCTCAATGCCATGATTAAGTACTTGGTTTTGAAAAGAGTGGCAAGTATGGAGGGTCGCAGCCGAACACCTGTTCGGCATCGGCCTGCCGTGGTCAATAAGTCCTTAGTCGTTAGACAGATAGTCAATGGTTATCAGCTTAATGGTTATTCTCAATCCAGCATCCATAATTCAAAATTTCTTATTCTAACCCTTCACTACCCTATCAACGTCTACACGCTAACACTCAAGCAAAAGGCAGTTCTGCTTTCCAAACTGAAACCCTTTAAGGA
>JALUBE010000155.1 GCA_027045065.1 Desulfurellales bacterium
ATGTCTTCATGGAGTTTACCGTCTGCTATGCGTTTTAGTGTGGGCGATATTGTCCTTCGTGCAAACCAAATTTTCTCTTCCTCTACGGCATTTTTGGCTACAAAAAAGGAAATAACCGATTTGTTGTTTTTTGCCAATTGTTCTATCTTTTGTGTCTGCAGTTCAACCTCTGCTTTGTTTCCATCAACCTCAATGATCAATATGGCATCGGCATCCGGCAAGTCCACCCTTGTGGCATCCTTGACCGTTCTTATTGCGAATTTATCGACAAACTCTATGGCAACCGGGATAACGCCGGATAATAGGATTTTGTTGACCATTGCTGCGGCTTCCCTCATGTTGTCAAACACGATTTGCATGGTTTTTTTGGCTTCAGGCAAAGGGTGGAGCTTCAGGAGTGCCTTCGTAACAATTGCCAATGTTCCTTCACTTCCAACAATTAGATCGACAAGATCATATCCCGCCACATCCTTGATATTCTTCGATCCAACGGTGATTACGCTGCCATCTGCCAAGACCAACTCCAATCCCTTAACCCAATCCTTCATAACACCGTACTTGACAGCCCTTGGGCCACCGGCGTTTTCCGCTATATTTCCACCAATGGTTGAAAATTTCCAACTTGATGGATCGGGTGGAAAGAACAGTCCGTAGGGCTTTACGTATTCCTGAAGATCCCAGTTGACCATTCCGGCCTCAACCCAGATCATCATGTTTTCCAAATCCAACTCTATAACTCTATCCATTTTTTCTAAAGATAAACATATGCCGCCGTCGACGTTCAAGGCCCCGCCAGTAAAACCGCTGCCCCACCCACGAGGCACAACGGGTATTTTGTACTTGTTGGCAATTTTCATTGTAAGAACAACGTCATCTGTACTTTCTGCCAAAATTACTATATCTGGGGGATACATTTTTTGTGTTGCATCGTAGGCATACTGAACGAGACTTAATTTGTCCGTTAAACATTTATTTTTTAGTTTATCTTTTAGTATGTTGTACGCCTTTCTTTTTGTCTTCATGGTTAGGCATTATACGAAAACAGAGCCCTTTTAACAAGATAATTGAAACACAGAGCTTATTTGATATACTTTCAAAAAAACGGAGGCTGGTATGTTTAATAAACTCAAAGAAGCAGCAGATTTTCTTATAGATAGGGTTGGTGAAATAGATGTTGCCATAATTACAGGTACAGGAATAGATGTAAAAATTAAAGGCGAGCTGATTGGTAATGCTTCTTACTCATCGATACCCAATATGCCCACGCCGTCTACAAAATCCCACAAAGGATATTTTTCTTTTTTAAAAAAGGGCAATCTTAAGATCGCTATAGCCTACGGCAGGTTTCATTACTATGAGAAATACACCATGCAAGAGGTTGTTTTTTTGCCTCGTGTTTTGGGTTTAGCAGGTGCTAAGCTTGTGATTTTGACAAACGCTGCTGGTGGCTTAAACCCTTTTTTTAAAAAAGGCGATCTCATGATCGTTAGGGATCACATAAACATGATGGGTGCAAATCCGTTGAAGGGTGACAATATAGATGAGCTTGGCGAGAAATTTCCCGACATGAGTGAGCCATACAGCAAGAAGTATATTGATAGGATAAAGAGGGTTGCGCTTTCACTTGGGATTGATTTGAAAGAGGGTGTGTACGTGGGTGTTGCCGGTCCTTCAATGGAGACACCAGCAGAGACCCGTTTCTTTAGACTTATAGGTGGTGATGCCATTGGCATGTCAACAGTTCCCGAAGTAATTGCGCTAAACCACATGGGTATAAAACCCGTTGCAATATCTATTATAACAAACGTCAACAGACCAGATTGCATGGAGCCTGCACCCATTGATGCGGTAATAGAGGCTGCAAGTAAGGCAAGTGATAAGCTAAGCTTGATTTTAGACAAATTTTTAGAGGAAGGCTTATGAGTGTTTTAATAAAGAACGGCTATTGCATTGATGGTTTTAAAGAAGGATATTTTGATCTGCTTATTGAGGGAAACAGGATTAAAAAGATAGGAAAAATTGATGAAGATGTAGATAGCGTGATAGATGCGAAGGATTGCCTTGTAATGCCCGCTTTCTGTAATGCACACACACATCTTGCAATGAGTCTTTTCAGAGGCATGGCAGATGACCTTGAACTGATGGAGTGGCTTGAAAAACATATATTTCCTGCTGAAGCAGAGTACGTAAATCCTGAAATGGTTTATAAGTGTTCAAAACTTTCCATGCTTGAGACAATTAGAAGCGGCACGTCATGTTTTTTTGATATGTACTTCTTCGAAGAAGAGGTTGCCAAAGCCGCTTTGGATGTTGGCATGCGCGGGGTTATTGGCGAGGGGGTTGTGGATTTTAAAACGCCGTCGTGTGGTTCACCAAAGGAAGCTATAGAAAAAACGAAGTTATTGAAAGGCGAGTTTGAAAACAGCGGCCTAATAAGGGTATCTTATGCACCCCATTCGACTTATACGTTGTCTTTAGAGACACTAAAATTGGTCGCCGACAGTCTGGATAAGGATGATATTGTTCATATTCACGTAAATGAGAGTAAAAGGGAGATTGAGCTTGTAAAATCGCAGAAAGGTAAAAAGCCTATAGAGGTGCTAAAAAATACAGGGCTTTTGGGAGAACATACGTACATGGCACACTGTGTCGAGACGGATAATGATGATATTGAGCTGATAAAAGACGCTCAAGCAAAGGTCATAAATGTTCCACAAAGCAATTTGAAACTTGCAAGTGGTATAGCACCCATTCAAAGGATGCTTGATAGAGGTATAGAGGTCTTTATTGGTACAGATGGCTCGGCGAGCAACAACAATTTAGATATTATTGAAGAAATCAGGGTTGCATCCCTTGTTCAAAAGGTTAAGTTCAACGAAAAGGCTTTAAAAGCCAAGGATGCATTTAGGATGCTTGTCAATTTCAATGGTCTTTTTGATGCCGGCAGGTTAGAGGAGGGTAAACTCGCAGACCTTGTGATAATTAAGCTTGATGGCCTTGAATCGACGCCGATTTACAATCCTT
>JALUBE010000156.1 GCA_027045065.1 Desulfurellales bacterium
CCTGGCATTCCTTGTTGGCATAACGCAGTCAAACATGTCAATTCCACGATCGATAAGCTCGATGATATTCTCAGGCTTGCCAATGCCCATCGCGTATCTTGGCTTATTCTTGGGCAAGATGTCTGTGGCAATGGGCGTTACCCTATACATATCCCTTGTCGGCTCACCAACACTCAAACCACCAACGGCAAAGCCATCAAACTCCATATCTTTCATTTGCAAAGCTGCCTCTTTTCTCAAATCATCGAAAACGCCGCCTTGAACTATACCAAAAAGGGCTTTGATCGGATATTTCTTTCTCGCATTTATTGAACTCTTTGCCCACTTTATCGTAATGTCGAGCATCTTTTTCACATAGGATTTATCCTCAGAATACGGCGGACAAACGTCTAAAACCATACCAATATCACTGCCCCAGCGTGATTGTAACTCCACCACCTTTTCTGGGTCAAAAAAGTGTATAGATCCATCGATGTGAGATTTAAAATACACACCTTCCATGTGTATGTTGCGCAAATCAGCCAAGCTGAACACCTGAAATCCACCGCTGTCCGTTAAAATCCCCCTCTTCCAGCCCATAAATTTATGCAAACCACCCAACTTTTCTATTGTTTCAATGCCAGGCCTCAAATATAGATGGTACGTATTTGACAAAACAATCTTAGCTCCAACGGCAACAAGCATGCACGGAAGAACAGCTTTAACAGAGGCATTTGTGCCAACGGGCATAAACACAGGCGTTTCCACCTTTGTATGGCCCAAATCTATAACGCCGGCCCTTGCCATGCCGTCTTCCGTTATGAGTTCAAAAGAGAAACTCATTGCGCCTTTCCAACAAACAGTTTGTCGGCCTCAAGTAAAGGAGCATACAGTGTGAATCTGTTTAAGTAAAAATCTGCAACAGGTGTATTGAACTCTTTAATAATAGTGTATTTCTTGAAAGTGAGGTCTGTTTCAATAATTTTGCCTGTTCTGTAGTCCGATATATAGACCTTGTTTTTTCTAACAATTAAACCATCAAACCCCGTTAGACCCTTAAGATAAAAGCTTTTTATCAGATTACCATTTAAGTCTATCTCGTTAACCACAGGTCTATCGAACGAAACAACTATGAACGCATTAAGTTTTTTAGAAAACCATATTCCATTGGGCGAAAATACACTGTCCTTGGTGCAGTAGAACTTATTAACGCCCAAATTTCTGTCTATTTTGTAAATACAGTTCGTCGCCGTGTCTGTGACATAGGCATTCCCGTTTAAGACATAGATATCGTTTAAAAACTCAGAACCATTAACATTAACACATTCCTTTTTCCTATTCACCAAATCAACCACGCAAACCCTGTCCAGATCGGCAATATAGAGTTTGTCCTTGTATGGAAATATTCCCTTTGGCGCTTTTAAACCATCAATGAACTTGTATTCCAGTATATTGCCGTATTTATCAAGCTTCGTAATAAAACCGTCCAAATTTTGACTGACAGGTGAGCTACCGATGTTGGAAACATAAAGATAGCCTTTGTATAAAAACGCACTTTCAGGGTGTTTAAGCCCTAAAACCTCATTCTCTGTCACAAATTTAAATCCGCTCAAAACGATTAAAATAAATATGGCAAGGAACGTTAACATGTTCTTGCTTTTTAAAAATGACATCTTATCCATCTATCTCCCCTTCTTTTTAGTTTTGGTTCAACATCCCTACACCTGTCCTGAGCAAATTCACAGGAATTGTAAAATGGACATGCAAGTGATTTGTCAATATTGAGTTCCTCAAACCTGTAATTTGTATAACGTAAATCTAACTTTGGGGAAGAATTTAGGAGGAATTTTGTGTAAGGATGCAAGGGATTGCTTTTTATGTCTTTTACTCTTCCTATTTCCAGAATCTTACCATCAAAAAGAACAATAACGTCGCCGTCAAAATCCAACAGATCCAAATCATGTGTAATAAATATCAGAGAAATTCCCCTACTTCTGTTGAGCTCCTTTAACAGCTTTACGACTTTTATCTTTGTAATGGCATCCAAAGCGCTTGTAAACTCATCGGCAACAATTAGATTTGCCCTCAAGATGGCCATTGCAATCAAAATTCTCTGCCTCATACCACCGCTTAAGTTCGATGGATAGGCTCTGAGCACCTCATCCGGTTTCAATCCAACGGTCCTTAAAACACTCTTTATATAACCCAAATCATCAGTTATCTCAAGCAACTGGTCTTTAATCGTGAAAACAGGGTCTAAAGAATCAGTTATGTTCTGTGGAATGACATCAATCGTGGCTCTGCTTTCAATTTTTCCCTCGTAAGTCAAAGGGTAAAACCTGTATAATCCACTGATCAACCTTCCAAGCGTAGTCTTTCCTGCTCCAGATTCCCCGACTATGGCCAAGATACTACCTTCTTCAACATCAAAGGAGATATCTTTTAAAACCTGTCTTTCTCCGTAGAAAGCCCTTTTTATGTTAACGCTACATATCATTGAGTTCTCTAAGCTTTTCTTCCTCTTCTTTGGCCTTTAGATCCAGCTTTTCTCTAAGAGAGGTATCGTTCAAAGCAAGTATACGCAGAGCGAACAAAGCGGCGTTTTTAGCACCCTTTTTACCAATTCCAAACGTGGCAACGGGTATACCCCTTGGCATCTGCGTGATGGAAAACAGGGCATCAAGCCCCATTAAATCGCTTGCCACAGGTACACCAAGTACGGGTTTTTGTGTGTATGTGGCAAATATGCCAGGCAAAGCGGCAGAAAGCCCTGCTATCACAATGGCCACATCAAATTCCTTATCCACAATTTCCGCAACCTCTTTTGTCAGGTTAGGGGACCTATGGGCAGACGTTATGAATGTTTTGTTTTCAATTCCAAATTCGTCCAAAACCTCTTTGGCTGCGTTCATTATCTCTTTATCGCTTGTACTGCCTGCAATTATGGCCACCTTCATATTATTAACCCTTTTAGAATTTTATGAGTTGTTCAATCTTGATATTTGCATTTTGCAAGGTCTCAACAATTTTTATAATTGTACTCAGCAGTTCATAGATCTTCACGATCCTGTTGGTTAGGTCATCTATAACCTCGGCATGTTCATTTATAGCCAGACTATTTTCATTCAAAGATTGAGCAATATCATTTGAACTTTGATTGATCTTAATGAATATTTCTGCAAACTCATTAAAATCCTTTCTAAGCTCGTCCAAAAAGCCCTTAACCGATTCAACCTTCTCAACCGTACTGAGCATTTTATTGTTAAAGTCGTAAAGTATTTCCTGAATGGAGTCTGTGATACTGTCCGTTTTGTTTGCAAGTTTCTTAATTTCATCTGCAACCACAGCAAAACCCTTGCCTTTTTCACCAACCCTTGCAGCCTCAATAGCCGCATTAAGGGCAAGAAGATTTGTCTGTTTGGCTATATCTGAGATGCTACTCGCAGCCTTGTTTATGTCTTCTGTAACTGTTGTCAAGCTTTTAATAGAGTTTACGAACTCTTCAATCTCTGATTTTCTGCTCTCTACTTCTTCGTTTCTTTCGGTAACCCTTTGAGCAACCTCATTGATGTTCATATTAAAATCTTCAAAATCCCTATTGATATTTGTCACGTTATTTGCCATTCCTTTAAGGTTACCTTCCATTTCCTCTAACGATGCAGAAAACGTTTTCATCTGATCTTCAAGATAAGTTATATCATCATAGATAATCTTGAAGCTCTCAATTGTTGCAGTTGAAACAAATGAACTTTTTACAATACCCTTTGACAGTTTCCTAACGGCATTATGGACTTTCTCGTTCTCTTTTGCGCTCATCTCTATCACCTGCTTATTTCATCTATTATATCGGCCCCGCATCTTAGAGATGAGAGCCAGTTCAAAAACATATCAACTGCCTTTTCCCTAAAGATAGCTCCATGTTGGGGCGTAATCATATGGGGATTTAAGGATCTTATCTTGTTTACAAAATATTTACATGCGTTGCTCGATGCAACATACCTTTTATGAAAGCCTTCCATTATATTAATATGGCTATTGAAATTGTCATCATCAACAAACAGGTATTTGTTTCCACCAAACACAGCGGCGCCTATGTCTGCACTAAACAAGATGTTGGCCTTCGTATCATAGGCTATGTGATTACCAGGTGAGTGCATGAAGTGTGCTGGTATTATATCCAAATAATCAATCTTTGTACCGCTATCAGGTACTCCTTTAATTCTACTTAGATCAGTTATACCAAAGTGAGGTAAAAACCTTACCCACAGTTCTGAGATGTAGATATTTGCAGGTGTAACAGAAAGCCACATGGGTATGCCAGAACTGACATCCGGGTCTTGGTGGGAAAAGAATATGTATTGTATGTCATCTAAATCGATGTACTTTGTTACATTTGAAACGACCTTTGGGAAGATGTGTATTCCGCCTGGATCCAAAAGTATTCCTTTTGTTCCTTGAACCACCAAATACTGATTTGTCTGTATTAGACCATCCTCTAATTTTCCCCATCCCAGCCATATAAATTTATGTTCTCCGTCGTCGTATAAAACCTCACCATTTTCATAATCAACTTCACTATTAGCTTTAGTGCAATAAGACATACTTCACCCCCTCAAATTTAGCGCAACTTTTTCTTAAATAGAAACTAACATAGGGCTATATAAATGTCAATAACAAAAATTATTGATTTGAAAAGAATGACGGCAAATTGTACAATCCAAATTATGAAAGAAGTGGCTGTTTTTGCAGGCGGTTGTTTTTGGTGTATGCAACACCACTTTGACCAAATCAAAGGGGTTTTAGAAACAACTGTAGGCTATTCAGGCGGAAACTTTAAAAATCCCACTTATGAGAAGGTGTTATCCGGTATAACAGGCCACTCTGAAGCTATTAAAATCACCTTCAATTCAGATATCGTTACTTACAAGGATCTGCTCATTGAATTTCTGTCCATTATAGATCCGACAAATGAAATGGGCCAATTCTGTGATATTGGTTCTCAATACGAGCCAAAGATATTTTACCTAAGCAACAAGCAAAAGGAACTTGCTGAAAGGTCAATAAAGATATTGGAACAGTTTCTAAAGAAAAAGGTAGTTGTGAAAATTGCAAAATTTAAAAACTTTCACCCTGCGGAATCTTACCATCAAAAATATTACGAAAAACAACCAAAATTATACAATCTCTACCTCCTAAATTCCGGTAGAGTTTACCATTTTTCTCATATAAAACCAAAGGTAAAAGAATTCTTAGAAAACAACCTATAATAAAAAAGCCGGCACAAGGCCGGCGAATGGTCTTTGCTTTTTGATTAGGACAAGAGTTCGTCCACTGTTACGTACTCTCCAACCTTCCCTGTAAGCTCCTCTGCTTTTGTATTTACAGGTAAAGTCTTCTTTCCTGGCCTCCAGTTTGCTGGGCAAGCCTCTCCTGTCTTGTATACATGCTGCCATGCTTGGATTTGCCTTATGAACTCATTGACGTTTCTACCCACGCTTGGACCCTGGACCTCTTCAGCCACAACTACGCCATCTGGATTGATCAAAAACCTACCCCTCAAAGCTATTCCAGCATCCTCAATCAGCACGCCAAATTTCCTTGAAACTTCACCTGTTGGATCTGCACCGATAACAATCTTGAGATCCTTCAAAAGTGGCTCCGTTTCAGCAAACCTCTTGTGTGAATAAACGGTGTCTGTAGATACAGCTAATACCTCTACGCCCATCTTTTGAAGCTCGTCGTATTTAGCGTTCATAGCCGCAATCTCTGTTGGGCATACGAATGTAAAGTCAGCTGGATAGAAGCAAACTACTAACCACCTACCTTTGTAATCAGCACTGGAAACCTTGATGTACTTACCTGTCTTTGGATCATAAGCGTCCATCTGGAATTCTGGTAATTTCCTCAGTACCAATACTCCTGCCTGTGTTCTTTCCATTTTCTCTACCTCCTCAATTTTTTCTTCTTTTTCTTGTTGTTCATCAATGGCCTTGATCTCGCTCTCGCATGCCATCTGTCCACCTCCTTAAGTTCTGCCTATAATTTATATCAAATGACATCTTTTGTCAAGGAAAAAATTTTTAAATTACAAAAATCCCTTCTATTTTGAAATGTAGGCTATTTATCGCTATTGTCAAGGGATTAAACAAAAAAGAAATGGTGCCGAGGGCGGGATTTGAACCCGCACGGGATTTCTCCCACCACCCCCTCAAGATGGCGTGTCTACCTATTCCACCACCTCGGCATGCGATTTGTCTTTTATATTATTTTCAACTTGTTGTCAAGTGCCTAAAGGTGTGCTAATATTGCAGCATGTTATTCTTGCAATTGCTCATCTTTGTCGTGTCTTTATTTGTAATTGTAAAATCCGCCGATTACTTTACACAGTCGGCAGAAAAAATTGGCTTATACATTGGGCTTTCCCCTTTTATCGTTGGGACAATAATACTGTCCATTGGCACAAGTTTACCGGAGTTAGCAACAAGCATAGCTGCAGTATTCCAACACCACTCAGAAATCGTCGTTGCAGACGTTGTTGGTTCAAACACAACAAACATACTTTTGGTTGTTGGACTTTCAATAGTTTTTACCAAAAACACAACGCTCGATCATAACGCCTCGTTGGTTGACCTTCCCATTTTGGTTGCAAGTGCATTCTTTGTTTATCTATCGTTCATTGAGGGAAACTTTAATATCATACAAGGGGTATTTTTCCTTTTGGCTTTAGCTGTCTACGTTTCCTATGCTGCAAGCACAAAGAAAGTATTTTTAGAAGAAAACGACAGCAAGTTAAGTTTAAAAGATCCCTTACTACTCATATTGAGCGTAGTATTTCTCAACTTCGGGTCAAAATACACAATAAAAAGCATCGTTCAAATCGCAACAATACTTAATATCTCTCCCGGTGTCATAGCAGCCACGGCAATTGCTTTAGGAACAAGCCTACCCGAACTTCTGGTAAGTGTAACGGCAGCTAAAAAGGGCAAATTGGACATAGCGATTGGTAATGTTATAGGTTCCAACATATTCAACGCTTTTGGTGTCATAGGAATTTCTTCGATCTTTGGAGAAATACATATAGGCCAAAGCACGGCAAAAATAGGCATTCCATACATGTTGATATCAACACTACTTTTGGTTTTTGTCGTGCAAAACAAAAAACTCTCAAAATGGGTAGGTATAACATTTTTAATACTGTACTTCTACTACATCTACCAGTTGTTTTTCTAAAAAGGTATTGACTTTTCGGAACAAGTTGTATATATACTCTCTCGGGTGCCGAGATAGCTCAGTTGGTAGAGCAAGGGACTGAAAATCCCTGTGTCCGAGGTTCGATTCCTCGTCTCGGCACCATTTTTATTTTTACACATTCAGCCCTTTATATATCAACTTCGCACATTTCAATTCCCATTCGTTGTGTATGATCGATACCTATTAAAGCCATCTCTTCCCTTGCAATATGTATCTTGGATCTTCCAAACCTTTTATTTAACTCATCAACCGCCTTGTATAGACGGATTATTTTGTCTATCTTTGCTTTATTTTCAAAAAGCGTGTATTGTTGCTTTGTTGTTAAATCACCCAAAATAACTCCTGTTTGCCTGTAGAATAGGTTTTCATCGTAAATCATCTCAAAGGCTTTTTTAAGAGTGTCCACAAGCAAAAGCGGCACGTTGGTAGCGTTTTTCAGTTTAAGTTTCACATATGAGGTCTGATAATCGTGGGTTTTTAAGAATACAATGAGCTTTCTGGCTGCAAGTTTGTGCATCCTTGCCTTCATACATGCATTCTCTAAGTTCCTTATGAGCTCCCCAAGCAGTTTTTCTTTATCACTTGTGGGTTTACTGAAGCTCTTTGACTTGCTTATGGACTTGTAGGTGGATTTCTTGTTGGAATCAACTTTTAATACAGATTCACCCCTTAGCTCATGATATATCTCCATGTATGGTTTAGAAAGAAATCTTTTCAAATGCTCCTCTTTAGCCCGCGCAAAATCCAAAGCCGTGTTTATGCCAAGTTTATTCAAAAGCGACGCCGTATTTCTGCCTATACCCCAAATATCTTCAACATTCACCTGTTTTAAGTACCTATGAATAGATTTTGCTTCTATAGCTACAAGGCCATGTGGTTTATTCATCTTTGATGCAATCTTTGCAAGCACCTTTGTGGGTGCTATACCTATGGATACGCTTATGCCAATCTTTTTTTCTATTTCATCCTGGATAAGCCTTGCTATACCCAGATAGCTCGTGTTGTAAATCCTTCTTAAGCCCGTCAAATCTACAAACGCCTCGTCTATTGAGTATTCCTCTACAATAGGAGAAAAACTCCTTAAAATCTCAAACATCCTAACAGAAAACATGCTGTACTTTTCATAGTTAGACTCAATAACCACAAGGTCTGGGCAAATTCTTTTTGCTTCACTGATTAACATTTCCCTCTTTATACCTTTTGCTTTGGCGGAATAGCTTAAAGCTGTGACTATACCCCTCTCTTTGCCTACCACAACATTTTTGTCCTTTAGTGTTGGGTTTGTTGCAACCTCACATGCCACAAAGAAAGCATCCGCATCAATATGGGCTATAGCTTGCGGCCATGATGCCACAGATAAGACAAATTCCTTTGGTTTTCCCGACATTCCTACTTATACTTCCTCACAACGCCAATAACAACACCAGCAACTACAAGTTCATTTTTCGGTTTTATTGGTTTGTACTTCTTGTTTGCAGGTTTTAGTATGTAATCTTTGCCAACCTTTGACAAATATTTCATAGTCCACTGACCATCAACTTGAGCTATGACTATGTCGTTCGCTTTGGGCTTCCTTGATCTATCCACTATGACATAATCACCTGGTAAGATACCAGCCTCTATCATGGAATCACCAGAGACTTTAAGCATAAATGTAGATTCTGGGTGTTCCACAAGGAACCTATCCAGCGAGATTGTATCCAAAAGCTCTTCCTCTGCCGGTGATGGAAAACCTGCCTCTACCTGCCCTACAAGTTTTATCGAAAATGGGCTTGATGAAAAGTGTATATAGCCCTTCTCATCCCTCTTTACGAGATTTAGTTCTATCATCTTATTGATTATTTTAAAAACGGCATTCTTTGATTTAACACCCAATAGAAGCGCCATTTCTGAATACGATGGCATACGTGAATGTTTTATGTAAAAGTCTCTTATTAGCTTATATCGTTCCTTTAGTTTTTCATCACGGTTAATACCCACAAAGCACCCTCACATAGTTTAGTCATTGATATTATAGTGAACGATCGTTTACTTGTAAAGTGAAAAGCTAAGTCAAAAATTTACTTCACATATTTCTCATAGCTTGGGTTGGGGTACTTATAAAAGCCCTCACCTGTTTCCACGCCAAGTTTACCCTTGTCCAAAAAATCCTCTTTAATTCTCTTAGCCCTCTCAAAAAGCTCTTTGCTGTTTGTACGTTTGGCATCCATGAGCACGACATTGTAAATTGTCCTCAATCCAATCAAATCCATAACGCCAAAAGGACCAAACTTCGATTTTGTACTAATAATCCAGGCTTTATCGATATCCTCAAAGTTTGCCACACCGCTGAAGTACAAATGCTGGGCAGATGCAAGCCAAGGAATTAGCATGGAATTTAGCACATAGCCCCTCTGCTCTTTGTAAATTTTAATTGGCTCCATGCCAATATCTTTTGCAAACTCGACAACATTATCGAAAACTTCCATATCTGTTTCGCTATGCCCCATAATCTCTGCTATATTTGCTTCCCATATGGGATTTGCAAAGTGTAAGGCCAAAAACCTCTGGGGTTTATGCACGGCGTCCTTTAGTTCAGTAGGCATTAAAGTCGAAGAATTTGTTGTTATAATTGTGTTTTCAGAAACAATATTGGAAACATTGCTTAAAAACCCTCTTTTCAATTCCAGATCCTCAGGTATGGATTCAATGACAATATCGACATTTTGCAGAGCCTTTTCCAAATCTGTAAAATAGACAAGCCTACTGAACGGTTCTTTCGTTTTGAATAATTTAGAGTACCTTTCGTGAAACCTCTTGCAACGCTCTAAACCCTTTTCATTAACTTCATACACATTCACTTCAAATCCAGACAAAGCCACCTGCCAAGAAATTTGGGATCCCAAAACCCCACATCCACACACAGAGACCTTCATAAGCCCTCCCACCATCTTTTGCCTCATAGTACACAAAAACAACCCAGTAATAAAGTTAAATTGATAAAAAACGAAAAATATGCTTTAATTGTTAAAAAGGGGTGCAGGTATGACTTCAAACCTTCTTCCTCTTCTAATTCACAACACGGTTGCTGTTTTGACGATAGTAAACCCGATAGCCGCAGCAAGTATTATGCTCGGAATGGTGTCAAGCAGCTCCAAAGACACCATAAAACCCATAGCTTTAAAGTCAACCTTAACACTTCTCATAGCGTCATTCGTAACGCTCTTTGGTGGTGAATTCATCTTTAAAATCTTCAGCATAAACACCGATTCACTTAAGGTCATAGGCGGTGTGATTTTGATGTTAATAGCCGTAAATATGGCCTATGGTCAGCACAAACAAGGCAAACACACAAAGGAAGAAGACGATGAGGCGCAAAGCAAAGAGGATATCTCCATTGTTCCATTAGGTATTCCCATACTTTTTGGTCCTGGTTTAATTGCCACCATAATTGTCCTACATTCCAGTTTGGCAAGCCAATCTTCTGTCATTTTATCCTACATCATAAACGGCATATCTATCATTCTTGCTTCCATTGTAACATTCTTCACGCTATTATACGCTGTTGCCATAGACAAACTGCTCGGTACTACGGGTGTAAAGATACTGACGCGCATCATGGGTCTTATTGTTGGTGCAATTGCAGCGCAATTCTTAATCGGCGGAATTAAAGGCCTTTGGGGTGCATAGCACCTCACACGTCATAAAGCTTTTCATAGTATTCTTCAAGCATTCTATCACTGTCAAAATACGGCAATACATCCCTCATGGATTGTTTAATAATGCGCAGCCACTTCTCCTTATCTTTGTAATACATAGGAACTACCGTATCCTCAAGTATATTCATTAGATTTGTGGCATCAATGTCATCCTGCTGCTCGAAAGACAAACTCGTATCAACGGGGGTTATAACAAAGGAATTCACGCCGTCTTTGGCAAATTCTATGAACCAGCCATCCAGAGTTGATAGATTAATAGCTCCGTTCATCGCAGCTGTCATGCCACTCGTTCCATAGGCTTCCCTTGTAAGCCTCGGTGTATTAAGCCAAATGTCTGCTCCTCTTTTCAAAAGTTTGGATAGCTTAAGCTCATAGCCCACAAGCACAACCGCCCTCTTAAGCGTTGAGCACAACTTAATCAGGTCATTAAACAGGTTTATGCCGTATTGGTCAAAGGGATGCGGCTTGCCAGCCCAAATAACCTGAATGGGTTGTTTTTCTTTTTCAATAAGATGTTTGAATCTCTCGATCTTCATCCTCAAAAGCCACGGTCTTTTGTACTCAACAAACCTCCTCGCCCAAACAACCATTAAAACGTCCTCATCGAAAATCTTACCCGTCTGATCGGCAACAACTTCAAACAACTCTCTCTTATAGCGCTTCTTTATTGCTTCAATTTCGTAGTCCATGTCGTTTTCAAGCGCCTCATACAGCTCTTTACTCTTCCATAACTTTGTGTTCTGGGCATTTGTGATAGCCACAATATTGGATGTATCCACATCGTTCTTCCACATATCCACAGTCACTCCCCAATGCCTCTTGGACACGGAGTTGGATTTTTTAGATAATCGCAAAGCAGCCAAAGTCAAATTGAAACCATCCCCATAAATGCCTGTGATCCTTTTTGATCTCTTCAAGGTCAACACTGTTAAAGAAGTCCAAATGGGCAAGCTTGAGTATGTGATGGGACTCGTTGCCAGCTTTCAATGGTGTATGTGTGGTGAATACGAGCCTTTTTCTAACCTCATCAACATTTTTGTACTTAGAGTAAAGATAAAATGCCACCGGTATGGCATGACCCTCGTTTATATGGTAAACATCTACTTCTTCGCCCAACTCATCCAAAACCTTTGCTCCGCCTATACCCAATACAATTTCCTGTTTTATCCTCGTATCCTCATCGTTATCGTAAAGCTTCTTTGTTATCGTCCTTGCAAGGAAACTGTTCTCTTCAATGTCCGTTGAAAGCAAAATAACCGGGGCCGTTTTAAATATGGATGGATCCAAATAATAAGCCCTAACCTTTACCTCTTCACCGTGTATTGTTATGGAAGTCGTAAAAAGCTCTTTTAAAAAGTAGTACTTCTTCCTTCTAAACTCTACCTTCATGTAGTCTTCGTAATCCCTTTCCTGATCATAATAACCCTCTGTCCAAAGTATACCAACACCCGTAACATCACAACCATTCTCATAGGCACTTTTAAGATAACTGCCAGCCAAAAATCCCAAACCACCAGCGTAGATCTTTAAACACTGATCTATTGCCAACTTCATAGAAAAGTAGGCAATCCTCTTGTTCTTACAAAACTCCTTTTTATCCATAAACACACCCTTTTCTTTTTAACATCTTAACAACTTATACAGAGCGACAACTCATTTAAATGTTTTGAAGTAAAAGGATTTTGTGATAAAATAAATATATATTCAAGCGCCATAAATAAGGAGGCTGTATGGGCATAGGTATCTTGTGTTCAGGTGGTGATGCAGCTGGAATGAACCCCGCAATTAGGTATTTCGTTGACAAATGCATTTCGAAGGGTGAAGAGCCTTACTTCATCTATAGCGGATTCGAGGGGATGATAGATGGAAAGATAAAAAGAGCGACACACAAAGACGTTTCGGGTATACTTTATAAAGGCGGAACGATAATTAAATCCTCACGGTCAAAAAGGTTTCTTGAGAAAAAATACAGAGAACAAGCATACGAACAGTTAAAGAAACATGGGATAGACAAATTGGTCGTTTTAGGCGGCAATGGGTCGTTTAAGGGCTTAAAGGTCTTTCATGATGAATTCGGTGTTAAGTTTATCGGGATACCAGCGACCATCGACAACGATATATACGCAACTGAATACTGTTTGGGTGTGGACACGGCATTGAACGTCATAAGGATGTCTTTGGATTACATCAGGGACACGGCCTCGTGGTTTTGGAGGGCGTTTGTT
>JALUBE010000157.1 GCA_027045065.1 Desulfurellales bacterium
TATATGTATCAACTGATCTGTAAAAAAGCGGTAGATCTCATTTTCGCTGTCAATCTTTTCATTGTTGGCTTCACATGTAGACATTATAAGAACAGTATCGTTGGTAGATGTGTCTCCATCAACACTAATCCTATTAAACGATTTATCAACAGCTTCCCTAAGTGCCAAATCAAGCATCCTCTGGCTTATATTTATATCCGTTGTTAAAAAGGCAAGCATCGTTGCCATATTTGGGTGTATCATACCCGCACCCTTCGCCACACCACCAATGTGGAACTCAGTTCCATAAAAACTACACCTTAAGGCATACGTTTTTTCAAACGTGTCTGTTGTGAGTAAGGCTTTGGCAAAATTATCACACCCATTTTTCGACAAACCATTTATCAATTCGCCAGATACACCCGTTATTTTTTTATAATCCAAGTCCTCGCCTATTACACCTGTGGACGCCACAAATATTTGGTTTTTCTCCAATTTCAGTTTTTTCGCAAACTCCCTTACCACTTCATTTACAGCTTCTTCACCATTTCGATTACACGCATTAGCATTTCCACTGTTAACAACAACTGCCCTTATATCAGGGAGCCTTTTCATCAAATTTATATCGTAAAGCACGGGAGCTGCCTTAATTGCGTTCTGGGTAAAAACAGCCGCACTTACAGTGGGTTTCTTAGAGTATATCAGCCCAACATCATAACCCTTCTTCTTCAATCCAGCAAACGCTGCGGATGCTTCTATGGCATTTACAACACATATTGAACCATTTATCGCCTCTGTTTTCATGGATAGTAACTATAGCCTCCTAAACCTTCTTTTTCATCAATACCAAACATCACATTCATATTTTGCACAGCCTGACCAGATGCACCTTTGATCAGATTGTCAATAACGCTTATTACAATCAATGTGCTTGTTCTACCATCAAAATGGACGTACAAATCACAAAAATTCGTGCCCCTAACGTTGTTTAATGATGGTGGATTATCCATAACCCTAACAAAGTAATCGTCTTTATAAAATTTCTCATAAATTCTCTTAAAATCAAGTTCTTCTGTCACTTTCATATAAACAGTTGAAAGAATTCCCCTTTGAATAGGTAATAAATGTGGGATAAATTCAACCTGTATGTCATTGTTGATTTTCTTTAGCTCTTGCTCCATTTCGGGTATATGCCTATGTCCATTTATGGCATATGCTTTAAAATTCTCATTAACCTCGCAAAATTGCAAGCCCTCTTTTAAACCTCTCCCAGCGCCGCTTACACCTGACTTGCTGTCAGAAATTACCATTCCATTAACGTACTTTGCCACTGGTGCAACAGCAAGAATTACAGAGGTGGCATAGCAACCAGGATTTGCAACCAATATCGAATCCTCTATGCTATCCCTGTTCAACTCCACAAGACCGTAAACGGCTTTGTTTAGAAGCTCGGGAGCTGGATGATCTACCTTATACCATGTCTTGTATACTTCCGAATCTTTAAGTCTAAAATCCGCGCTAATATCAATTATCCTTGTTTTACCATAAAGCTCCTTTGCTAAACCCGCTGAAACTGTGTGAGGCAAAGCTAAAAAAACTACATCAACCCTTTGAAGTTTATCCACATCTATGGGTTCAATTACCTTGTCAAACACACCCAAAAACTGTGGATAAACTTCAAAAAGCCTTTTACCTGTCTCGCTTCGCGAACATATATGTTCAATCTCAACTTCTTTATGATTGAGCAAAATCTTTATTAACTCCAGACCTGCAAAGCCGGTTATACCTGCAATTCCAACCCTTATCATGGCAAAAAGAAAAACCCCACAAGCGTGGGGCGGGGGTGTCTATCTCTTAGACCACTGGAAGGATTTCCTTGCTTTCTTCCTTCCGTATTTCTTTCTCTCTTTTACCCTTGCATCCCTTGACAGCAAGCCGAGAGGCTTCAATGTGGCCCTTAAATTGGGATCGTACTCTACCAACGCTTTGGAAATGCCGTGCCTCAATGCTTCAGCCTGTGCCATAATACCGCCACCCCTAACAGTGGCGTATACGCTGACCTTACCGTTCAAACCAACCAAATTTAAAGGATAGTAAATCTTAAGCTTTGCCTCTTCCAAACCACCAAAGTACTCATCCAACGTCTTCTTGTTTACGGTTATCGTTCCATCTCCAGGATAAACCCAAACCCTTGCGACCGCCGTTTTCCTCTTACCGGTAGCATAGTATTTATCCATTTAACACCTCTACACTTCTATTTTTATTGGTTTTTGTGCCTGATGCGGGTGATCCGCTTCAGGGTAAACCTTTAACTTTGTAATCAATCTATTTGCAAGCCTATTTTTCGGTAACATACCCTTTACTGCATGGATAATAAGCCTCTCCGGGAACTTCTCACGCATCTTAGCCGCTGTAATCTCTTTCAATCCACCAATGTAACCGCTGTGCCTATAGTACTTCTTTTGCTCCCATTTCTTTCCTGTGAGCTTAACATACTTTGCATTAACAACAACCACAAAATCGCCACAATCCACATGGGGCGTAAATATTGGCTTGTTCTTACCCCTTAAAATGTTTGCAATTTGCGTAGCTATCCTCCCAAGCGTCTTACCCTTTGCATCTATCAAATACCATTTCCTTTTTTCAGGCTCAAACTTAGCCATGTAAGTTTTCATCACTCCACTCCTTTCCTCAATTTAAAAGCAAAAAGCTTTATACCCAAATTACCCAATCTTGTCAAGCTTTTTAAAGGATGCACTCGAAAAATCATTTTTTTATTGAATTCATCAAAAATTTGTGATAATTAATGCCTTGCCATTCGGGGTGTAGCGCAGTTTGGTTAGCGCACCTGCCTTGGGAGCAGGGGGTCGGTGGTTCAAGTCCACTCACCCCGACCATTCAAAAAGCGCCCGTAGCTCAGCTGGATAGAGCAACGGACTTCTAATCCGTGGGTCAGAGGTTCGAATCCTCTCGGGCGCGCCATGAAAAGCCTATCATCAAGCCAATCT
>JALUBE010000158.1 GCA_027045065.1 Desulfurellales bacterium
CTTTCCCTAATGCTTCCATCCAGCGTTTTGATAGGGATGTTACATCAAGAAGAGGGGAATTCGAAAGGATTATAAAGAATTTACACAGCGGAAAGATTGATATACTTGTTGGCACTCAGATGCTTTCAAAGGGACATGATGTGTCCAAGATTAGCCTTGTTGTAATATCTGACTTTGAATCGATGTTTTCTATACCTGATTTTAGGGCTTTTGAAAAGGGTATTTCTCTTATTATTCAAACGGCTGGAAGAAGTGGGAGAAGAGACAAGGGTTCTGTAATTATACAATCCAAAGCCCCCCTTCCTTATCTTTCTGAGTATATTATTAATCATGATTATCATGCATTTTTTGAAGAGGAAATAAAAACGAGAGAGCTTTTTAATTATCCACCTTTTTGCAGACTGATACGGATTGTTTCCTCTTCTGTTAAAGTGCAAAGGTCTCGAAATCTGATAGAGGAGGTTTATGAAAAGTTAAAAAATAGATTTGTAGTTATTGAGCCTTCTAAATGCCCCATTTTCAAGCTAAGGAATAGATATAGATATCATTTAATAGTAAAAACAAACTCTATGCTTAAGACAGTGGAGTTCTTGAGAAGGGAAATTATGAATATAAATGGGCTTTATTTTGATGTTGACCCTATTAGCTTTTTTTAATATAATTATTCGTTGTTGAGAGAATAAGAAAGTGGGGTGATTTTATTGCCAGGCGTTATTGTCAGGGAGGATGAGAGCTTCGAGGAGGCGCTAAAGAGGTTTAAGAAACAGTGTGAGAAGGCAGGTATTCTCTCCGAGATCAAGAAAAGGGAGAGGTACGAAAAGCCCAGCGAGAGAAGGAAGAAGAAGGCTTTAGCAGCGAGAAAGAAGTTGCTTAAACGCCTCAAAATGATGAAGAAGAAGAGGTAGTTATGCTGCCTCTTCTTTTTTGTTTTAAATGAACCACTACCTTTTTAAATACGCAACAAGAAAAGCGCGTGAGCTTTTTGTTGGTAAAAGGGTTACTTCTGTTTGCCATCACTCTCCAACACTTTTTAGCGTAGGGTTTCAAAAGTGCGATTATTTTTTGTTTGTTGACCTTTCACCACAGAATAGTTTTTTCTTACCATTTAGAAAAACCATAGAAAGAAATGATAGGTATGACCTGCCTTTTTTGTTTTTTTTAAAGAGAAAATTAGTAGGTTTGAAGTTGGTCGGCGTTGTTCAAAAGGGTTCTGAGCGAGTGGTTACGCTGGTGTTTGAAGACCAGAGGGGTTCGATTGTCAATAGATACAAGTTAATTCTTGAGATAATGGACAGGAATACAAATGCTATATTTACGGATAGCGAAGATGTCGTTATACAAGCATTTAAGCATGTGGAATCCTCAAGGACTATACTGCCAAAGAAAAGGTATGAACCCTTGATAAACAGCATGCCCGATCTTTTAACTTCCGATATGTACTTGCTTTTAAAGAAGTTTGGGCGCAATGAAGATATATTGGGATTTTCAACTGCTCTGCGAAGGCTTGTGAGCGCGGAAGATGAGTTTTTAAGTCTTGTCAAGAAGATTAGGGAGACGTTTGAAAAGGGTGAATTTGAGCTTTACCTTTATCCCAGGAACGTTGTTTTGCCTTTTTACTTTCAGAAGGCTTTTAGAAGTGTTGATGAGGGTTTTTTGTTTGAACAGTACGTTGTAAAACCAAAGATTAGGGAAATTGAGAACAGAAAAAGAAATATATTGAAAATATTGAAAACGAGGTTGAATTCCCTAAAGCGTAGGTTGATTAAGGTTGAGGGTGAGCTAAAGAAAGCACAAGACTACGATAAATACAGGATCTATGCAGAAAATCTAATGGCAAATCCACAGGTTGATACGAAGTATCAAGAAAGCGTTGAGCTGATCGACGTTTACACACAAGAACCTATTGTTGTTCCGTTGAACCCTGAGTTAACTCTATTTGAAAACGCACAGCACTACTTTAAGAAATACAAGAAGGCAAAAAAGAGCGTCGAACTTGTTAAAAAGAGGATAGATGAAACGAATAAGGAGATTAATTTTATTGAGCAGTTGATCTTCGATGTTGAAAGTTCGAGCAGGGATGAGGATTTGGACGACATTTTAAACATACTAATTCAAGAAAAAGTAATTAGGTCTACGCAAAAGGCAAAGAGAATAAAAAATTATGTGCCCTATGAGAAATTGGAGATAGGGGGTTTTGATGCCTATTTGGGCAAAAACGCACGTGGCAACGATATTGTTACATTGAAGCTGTCTTCAAAGAACGACCTGTGGTTTCATGCTAAGAACAGGCCTTCTTCCCACCTTATATTAAAGTTGCCATCAAAGTTGAAAACGTTGGATGATAGTGTTATTATCAAAGCTGCAGAGGCTGTTGCCCAAAGAAGTAAGGCGAATTGCGGCGAGAAAGTGGATGTGGATTACGCGTTTGTAAAGGATGTGAATAAGCCTAAGGGTTTAAAGCCGGGTATGGTTTATTACAAAAACTTTAAAACAGTTACCGTTGAAAAAGATGAATGTAATTGATATTGTTTTGGGCGTTTTTATAATCGTTTTGGCCATCAGGGGTTTGATTAGGGGTTTAATTAAGGAAATTTTTGGGTTAGCCGCTTTAATTGGTGGTGTAGTTTTGTCCGATATGTTTGGCAAGCAGTTTGGCAATGTTATTTATCACCACCTTACCGTATCGCCCTTTGTGGCTTATGTTTCTTCATTTTTTATAATCTTTATTGTTGTTTATCTGGGCTTTCTATTGATTGGATACGTACTATCGAACATTATTAAAGCCATTCAGCTTGGTTGGCTTGATAGGACGTTTGGATTTGCTTTTGGTGCTTTGAAAGCGTTTTTATTGATCGCTGTGTTTGTTTTTGTTGTTAAGAATTTTCCTTTCTTTGGCTATTTGAACAGGGATTTGGAGAAAAATTCATATATTTATACTGAGGCGTCGAGGTTTTTGAGCCGATTGGACATACAGAAGTTTATTAATCGCGCAAGGACGTTTAAAAATAAAAAGATCAATGGTTTAACTATAGAAATAGGGGGATACAATGCGCAAGGGTAGGGTGTTTTTGCTTTTGATTATTTTAATGGCTTTAGCTTATGTTATCTATCATTACACACCGTTGATTAAAAGCAACGGTATTAGTATTGTTGTTGAAAGTCCAAAGGGCTATTTTTCGGACAATAAGCCAGTGATTATTCACGTTAGCGATAGATTTGCTGGCATTAAAAGTATTGATGTGAAGCTAATCGCGATGAATACGGAGATAGAGCTTTTTAGGAAGACATTTAGTGATAGGTTCATCAAGAGATTTAATGTGGATTTTAAGACAAATAAGATCCTACCACAGGGCAATGCCACATTTGTTGTTGAGGTTGAAGACTATTCGACCAATAATTACTTAAACGGTTTTACAAAGCAAGTAAGCTTTCCTGTGATTATTGATACAACGCCACCGCAGGTGATTTTGCTCAGCGGCACTGGTAGAGTGGCTGTCGGTGGAACTTCTTTGGCCGTTTTTTACGCTAAAGACGATAATTTAAAGGATGTTTATTTGGGTGTTTCACACGATGGTGTGATTGATAGGTTCAAAGCGTATAACGCAGAAAACATCTTTGGCAATAAACACGTTTATATAAGCTTCTTTACCTATCCGTTGTCTAAACTTAAAAATTATTCCACAAATATCTATGCTTTGGACAAAGCGGGGAATTTGACGGTTGTCCATGTGCCGGTTTATTACTCTTCTTGGAAACTCAAAAAGAGCAAGATCAACATAACTGATGCGTTTATAAGGGATAAAGTTCTTGCCATAATGCAAAAGGAAAATATACCGCAAAAAGAGACATTACTTGCAGATTTTCTTTATGTTAACAGAGTTGAACGCGCAAGAGATACTCAGAGGATCAGGCAGATTTGCTCTAATTCGATTGATAAAATACTGTGGAAAGGTAGGTTTTTGCAGCTTAGAGATTCTGAAGTTACTGCCACGTTTAACGACGAGAGATTTTACTATTACAAGGGCAAGCTTGTGGATATTAAGTATCACAAGGGTTACGATTTAGCCAGCGTGAGAAATGCAAAGGTACAGGCAGCGAATAACGGTATTGTAGTTTTTGAAGGGTATTTAGGCGTTTATGGAAATACGATTATCATTGATCATGGATTTGGTATATTTAGCTTGTACGGACATTTAGAAACTTTTCTTGTGAAAAAGGGTGAATATGTTAAGAAAGGGCAAATAATTGCATTGACAGACACAACAGGTCTTGCTGCAGGCGATCATCTGCATTTTGATGTGCTCGTTGATGGTTATTATGTGAATCCGATCGAGTGGTGGGATCCCCATTGGATCAAGACACATATCTTGGAAGTGATAAGTGAGTCTAAAACGCGATTGTCCCTTGTAAACCAATAGGTGAATATTTTTAAAAATGTAGATCCCACAAAGGATCCAATTCTAAAAAGCATAATCTTTTTGTCCGTACCTATGATGATAGAGATGCTTACCCAAAATTTGTTTAATTTGGTTGATATGTATTTTGTTTCAAAGATTTCCTATTTGGCTATAGGTGCTCTGGTGAGCTCAAGCATCGTTCTTATGGTGGTTTTTTCGTCATTTGTAGGTTTATCCACAGCTACGGGTATGTATGTGGCTTCCTGTCTGGGCGGAAAGAAATTTTCTCAGGCGCGTTTTTACTATTCAAACGCATTCACATTGGTTTTTATTTTCTCTTTGCTTTTCAGCGCTGTTTTGTACTTATTTCTCAACAGTATTTTAGATCTTCTTGATCTAAAGGGACTAACGCGTATCTTTGCCTATCAATACCTAAGCATCGCCGTTTTAGGTTTGATATTCAACTTTCTATTTACGCTGAACAACTCCGTTTTGCGTTCCAGTGCATTGCCAAGTTTGGTTGTAAGGGTTATGGTTTTAACGAACATTTTGAATGCAATCTTTGATCCGTTTTTCATGTTTTACCTAAAATTGGGTATACGTGGTGCGGCGCTTTCGACAATCATGTCTATGTTGATTGGTATATGTTTGCAAGTTATATTTTTGCACAGCAACGGTTATTATTTTAGGTTTTTGATCAGAAAGAGTGTTGTTTCTAAGCTTGTTAGCAAAGGTGTTTTTGCGAGTCTCCATTTGTTTTTTAGGATTTTCAGTATGCTTGTTTTGATTAGGCTTGTGAGTGGATTTTCTCAGGTTGCGCTTTCTGCTTATTCTATAGTCATAAGGATTTACCAAGTGCTTCTGTTTTTGGTTTTTGGCCTTGCAAATACCTCTTTTGTTGTTGTAGGCCAAAACTACGGTGCAAAACTCATTGATAGACTTAGAGAGGGTGCATTTTGGGTTTTGGCTTTGGGTTTTTTCTTTATTGGTGCTTTGGATGTACTAATATATGCTCTTAGAGATCCAATCTTGGCTATTTTTGTTGGTGATCCCAGCGTTAAGGAAATAGCATTCAGGGTTATGTTTTTCTATTTTATTAGCTATCCCTTTGTTGTTATAGCCACGATTTCTGCTCGATCTTCGATGGCTTTACATGATACCAAGCGACCGAGCATGATAAATTTGTTCAATTTATGGTTCTTTATGTTGCCTTTGGCCTATGTTTTGTCAAAATATTACGGTCTAAACGGCATTTGGTTTTCCATAGCTTTGTCTAATTTTACTTCATTCTTAGCAAATATCGTTTTGCTTTTGTTTAACTTAAAGAGGATTGAAAATGAAGTTGTACGTATCTGATTACGTTTTTACAGGAAAGGAACTTTTGAAAGACACGGCAGTCGTTTTAAAAGATAACGTTGTTTTAGATGTAGGTGGATACAAAACGCTTATAAAATCGTATCCAGAGGCTAAAAGGGTAGAATTTTACGGTGGCGTTCTATTTCCTGGATTTGTAAATGCACATGTTCATCTTGAACTTGGCTATCTTAAGGGCAAACTTCCGAAGAGAAAGGGCTTTGTTGAGTGGCTTAAGGCGATTATGTTCGAGAAAAGAGGGAAATTGGACAATGGGATAATCGTTAATAGCATAAAAAATGGGATAGAGGAGATAAAAAAGAGTGGTGTTTCTGTTGTGGGTGATATATCGAATACGCTTTTGAGTGTAGATGCTTTAAAAAATAGTATGCCCAACTCTGTTGTGTTTTATGAAAATTATTCCTTAAAAGAAGAAAAGGCGTGCGAAGTTAAAAAGAAACTTGAAAGTTTCAAATTGGATGGCAAAATGGCTTCTTTGACACCCCATTCAATCTACTCCTCACATCCGTGTTTAATGGAGTATTTGTGCAGTAGATCTTCTTTGATATCGATCCATTTCCTTGAAAGTTGCGGAGAGTTGGGGTTTTTTCAGAAGAAGGGAGAGCTGTTTGATTTTTTGAATGGTCTGGGCTTAATAGATAGAGATTGGACTTTTAAAGATCACTGGGATTTTTTGGAAAGGTGTGGGTGTTTAAAAAAAGGAACCATCTTTGTCCATTGCGTTTATGCTCAAGAAAGAGATTTTAGAAAGATAAAGCAGTTGGACGGGACAGTTTGTTTGTGTTTGAGGAGCAACGATTACATCACAGGTGAACTTCCCAATGTGTATGAATTTTTGGAAAGCGGTGTTAATGTGGCAGTTGGCACGGATAGTCTTGCGAGTAATGTTGATTTGAATTTTATTGAAGAGTTGAGATTTATAAAAAGACATTTTCCTTTGCTGGATGCAGGGATCATTTTTAAGTGGTCTATAATTGGTGGTGCAAAGGCTTTAAATATAAAATGGGGTTTTTTCAAAGGTTACATGGCTCAGCCTATTTTTATTCCATCTCGTGTTTTTAATCCATTGGAAAATATATTAGAAACGGGGGACAAGCCCCCTGAGGTTATTATCTCTTGAGGTTCAGAAGTTCCTGGATCATCTGGTCGGATGTTGTGATACTCCTTGAGTTTGCTTGAAACGCCCTTTCATAGATGATCATATTCGTGAATTCCTCTGCTAAATCCACGTTGCTCATCTCCAAATGGCTTGGTGCGAACGTTCCCCTGCCACCTGTTCCTGCAGTGCCAATTGTTGGCGGTCCAGAGTTTGCAGTTTCTGAGTACATTGAACTTCCCTCTTTCATTAATCCTTCGTTGTTGGCAAACTTAGCTAAAGCTATTTGGGCTAATGGATAGCTTTTTCCGTTTGAGAATATACCGACGATGACACCATCTTGGTTGATCATGATTCTTTGTAAACTTCCGCCGGGATAACCGTCTTGTGTTTCGGCAGTTGTTTGGGATGGTAGGGAGAACTGCGTTAGACCATCAAATGTGTTTATATCGCCGAAGTTGAGATTGATAACCTGCTGTTGAGTTCCGTTTTTCCAGTCAACAGTTATAGCTAAAGGACTTGATAGATAAACCAGCCTTCCAGTTTGGTCAAATTGAACTTCTCCATGGTCGTTGGATACTTCCCCTGGTGGTGGCACTGTTGCTTGCCAGTCCCAGGTTGTATGCTTTGTAACCGGATCATATGAGGCTTTTCTAAACGTAAAGGTAACGGTGTGTTTGTTTCCCAATGAATCGTATACATCGATGGATGTAACATGAACAGCTGCCTCAAATGGCTGAGATGCAACATGAGAGCCAGAGTTAACCAATCCTGATAGAGTTCCCATAATTGTTGCAAATTTTAGATTATTCGAATAAACGGCACCTATGACCTTGTTTTCTGTGCTATAGTTGTTTATAACTATTTCTCCAGTTTTAGGGTCTATTGTTACCCAATCTTGATTTGCAGTGCTCGAATTTGCCCATTTACCATTATCCCCCGCATTTCCACCAGTTACAATGTCATTCTGTATCTCGGCCCTTAAGTCTTCAATTGTATGAAAATCGTTGTTGCCTACGCCAGTATCCGATTGCACGTATCTATATGCGTTATAGTTTGCACCACCGTCAAAACTCATAGCTAAAACGTCTCCAGGGTTCGCAAGGAGTGGTAAGGTTGTTCTTGAATAGTTGGGTTTTATTGTTGCACTTCTTCCTTCTCCAGACTGGAGATTTATTATAGCGTGCTTTAAATAGCTATTTAAATCCCCTGTCGTTGCTATATTTGCAATTGTCATGCTTGTGGTGCCATTGTCAGTTAATTTGAGTTCTCCATCGGGAGTTACAGATATACTCACTGTGTTAGTGCCAAATGTTTGATTTATGGCGTTGCTTAAAGCACCAGCAAGACTCCCTACGGTGTTGAACTGTCCGTGACTTATTGTTATAGTTGAAGTAGTTCCATTGTAGGTTATATCCATTGAAATGGTAGCGTTACTGGCAAGCTGAATTTGGTGGCCATCTATATCGTAGACTTTACTGAAAGGGGTACCGTCTGAAGCAAAGGTTGCTATCTCTTTGCCTAAATTAATAGCATCCCCATTTACGTCGAAGAGAACGGCCATATCGTCTGGTGTTACTTGATTACCATTCTCATCCACAGTTCCATGAGCTGGTGCCATCTCTTCTATATGATCACCGCCGTTTAGATTTGCTTTAATTGTAATGTTCTTTGTAATCCCTGCAGGGACTGTTTTGTCTTGTGGTATAACAATATTTTCTATGCTTGCGGCCGTATTTATCTTGTGTGTTTCATCATTTGCCATCCATCCTTGAACGATGAAACCTTCAGGGTTTACCAAATTTCCAGCCGCATCGAATGAGAAATCACCGGCCCTTGTGTATCTATAGGTCTTTCCACCGTCATCACTGACCACAAAAAAACCGTCTCCTTGAATAGCTAAATCCGTTGTTTTGCTTGTCGCTTGAAGGCTGCCTTGTGAAAATATGTTGTCAACAACTGCTACTGTGTCACCCAAACCAATTTGCGTTGCATTCTTACCACCTATGTTGCCTTCCGGTCCTGTTGCTGCACTCATGGTTTGGGATAGAACATCAACGAATGTTATTCTTCCCTTTTTGAAGCCTATAGTGTTGACGTTTGCCACGTTGTTGCCCACGACGTCCATTGCTTCCTGTTCTGATTTTAAACCCGAAACACCACTCCACAGTGATCTTAGCATGGCTATCTACCTCCCATTATCTTTTTAGATTGATAGCTGTGATTAACATTTGATTTGCCGTTGTTACGCCTTTTGATGAAGCTTCGAAACCCCTTTGGTAAACTATTAAGTTGACAAACTCATCACCTAAGTTAACGTTGCTTGACTCTAAGTGCTTTGACAGGACTACTCCCCTTCCTCCTTCGCTTGCAATACCTATGAATCCATTTGACGATAAAACGGCTTGACTATCGGCATTGGGCGTAATTTTGAATAGTGTTTTACCAACCCTTTCCAATCCTTGTGGGTTCATAAACTTTGATATGGCGATCTGCGCAATTGGGTAACTTTTACCGTTTGAATAGGCTCCGTAAAATGTGCCTGTTCTGTCAACGTACAGTTTTTGCAACAAGCCAGGCGGGGAACCATCCTGTGTTTGGAAACTTGTGTCTGAATCCAATGCAAACTGTGTTAGCCCTGTAAATTGATTACCATCGTATTTGGCATCATCTGTGTTCCAAAAGTTTACAAGCAACTGTACTGAAGGTGCGCCATTGTTTAACGTAATGTTTACCGTTGGTGATTGTGTATTGGGGTCAAGTCCGCCATTGTTGTCAAAGTTTATAATACCCGTATTGTTTGTTATTGTTCCATCGTTGTTTGGCAACGTTACCTCATATGACCACTTATTTTGGTCAATGCGCGTGAAAATAACGTCAATATCGTGTTTTTCTCCTGTTGCGTCATAGAAAAACGAGTGAACAACATGTGTTGCAACCTCCATCTGTTGGGTTGAAGCTATTTGTCCAGGTTTCAACACTTGATTTAAATTTTCAAAGATTGTTGTCAATTTTTGGTTTTCTTGCGGGTGAGGAAATGTAGAATCTTCTGTTGTTGGTCTTACCCTTATATTTAAGTTTGAACTGCCTGTGTTTTTTATAATGAGTTGCCCATTTTCAAAAGAGATACTGGCGTTTATACCTTCGTTTTTTATGTCATTCTCAATATCTTGAATAAGATCGTCAATTGTCTTAAACCCTTCTGCGCCTTGAGTTACACTACCATTGTTGTCGTATTCATAGGTATGCCATGTGTTTCCTCCATCGAAGCTAATTTGAAAGTTATCGCCGTCTTTAACGTTTAGGAGTTCTCCATTACTGTCATAAACAGAGTTGAAGTTAACCCTCATATTTTGGTCACTATTTGTCCTCAAAGGGGCATACTCCTTTACAGTCGACGATGAGTTGAGATTTGCCTTAAATCTGATATACGTTGAGGCTACAGCTGCCACGTTTTCGTAGTCTTTAAAATTTATGGGTTGTATTTGACCGGTTGGTATGCCTGTGGTAGGGTCTTTGGGTATAAAATAACCCGTTCCTTGCTGTGACTGCTGGGCAAGCCAACCAACGACTTTGTATCCCTCGGGGTTAACCAAATTACCATCTGCATCCACAGAGAAATCTCCTGCCCTCGTAAATAAAAAATTTGAACCATTACCGTTAGGGTCAAGCAGAGTAAAGAATCCATTGCCCTCTATGGCAAGATCTGTGTCCTTATCGGATTGCAGTATCATTCCTTCCGTTAAAATCGTATCCGTTGATTGTAAACGAGATCCAAGACCTATTTGCATGGGATCTTGACCTGCCATGCCGATTTTTTGTGTTTGATATAGCAAAGAACTGAATACGGGTCTTGTTTTCTTAAAACCGATGGTGTTTATATTTGCAATGTTGTTTGCTATTGAATCCACGCCCAATTGTTGATCGAAGAGGGCATTACTTGAAGTATAGAGTGCCCTAATCATGTTTGACCTCCCGATGATACAACCTGAACTTGAGATAATGGCACTTGTTTGCCTGAATCCGTTACAAGCATGGTTTTATCACCCTCGAAATTCACAGCTATTACTTTACCGGCGCTTTTTGATAGTGTTACCTGCGTACCATCATCGTATTTGGCTGTGATTCTGACGGTGTATGTTCCTGTTGCCACGCTATTGCCCTTGTTGTCTTTTCCGTTCCACGTGTAAGTGTGAGCGCCTTTTGATAGTTTCCCTAAATCCACATCGGCAATATCTTCTCCTTTAGGGTTTGATATATGAACCGTTACATCAGCTTCTTTACTTAATGTAAAACTCACGCTATCGATTTTGTTCTTTGTAACCTTAATTGTGTTTTCACCTGTTGATATGTATTTTCCCAAATAGCTCGCTGCGTACTCGCGTGGGTTTGTTGATAGGTTTGTATTGAGCTTAGAGATGGATTTGCTCATATTCATTAGTTGCTCAAGTTGTGAGAACATTGTGTTTTCCTGTATGAACTGGTCGTTGTTTAATGGATGCAGCGGATCCTGGTATTTAAGCTGTGCCACTAAGAGCTTTAAAAAGTCATATTTACTTAAAGTCGCCTTAGGATTTTCCACCTTATCCGAAGACATTGATTCTGCTATGTTTGCATCGTTTGCTATTTTGGCTATATCCATCTTTGCCCCCTTTAAGCCGTTATATCGATTCCTTTAGCTTGTGTTCTTCTTGAAATGCTACCTATTTCCTCTGTTTGGACATTTCCCCTAAATATATAGCTGAGCCCTTCACTTTGGGCCTGATTGCCATTTGCTTGACCTTGCTGTTGGAAACTTCCAGATCCACCAGAGAATTGGTTCATAAAGTTTTCGTTGAACGAGTTGTGAATGTCGATGTTTTGAACCTTTATGCCGTTTGTTACAAGGTACTCTTTTAGTGAATCTAAGTGATTTACTATTGTCTTGTAAGTGTCTTTATCGTGAACGGCTATAGAAGCCGTGAGGTTTTTTTGAATATCTAAACTCACTTTTAGATGTAAATTACCCAAATGAGGTGGATTGAGCTTTACTGTTATACTCTTTGTAACAGGTGGTTTGAGGTTTGTTATTTTGTCGATTTCCTCTATTACCTTATCCAACGGCGGATGGAGACTACTTTGATCTAAAACGGTGTTATTGTTATGTGTGGTGCTACTTATCAATGTGTGAGGATGAATATTGGGTGCATTGTTGTTGTGTATTGCTTTTGATCCAATTGTTGTTTTAAGTTCTACTTCTTGCGCGTGTCTATTTGCATTGTTAATGTCTTTTGTGTCGTTATTTCTTGTATCCTTACTTTTTTTGGATAGCTCATCGTGACCAAAGCTTTGATTTGCCTGATTTTGGGTGCTCTTGATCTCACCTTTTTCATTATCAACTTTTGTTACATTTATTGATTTTTCGTTGTATTTCTCTTTCTCTGTTTTGGTTTTTTCTGCACTTTGTTTGGCTTTTTGCTTGCTTTGGTTTATGTCAACTACTTTAATTCCATTTTTTTCAATTTTACCTTGTTTAATTTCGTCCGTCGTTTGTTTTATTTCAATTACTCTTTCTTTCTGTTCCTTTTGTTTCTGTGTAATATTTGCTTTTTGTATTACTCTGTTTTCCGTTAAAGCCTCTGTCTTTACCTCTTTCTCTATCTTTTCGCTATCGAAATCAGCGAGTTTTTGCTTGTATTGCTTTTTGTTTTCTGCTTTTGTTTTTGATGTTTTTATATGCTTTACTTCTGTTGTTTTAGTATCCTTGATCTCATGTGTTGTGTTTTTGGATACTTCTATGCTCTTCTCATTTTTTTGATCTGCTTTTATTTCTTTTGTCGTAACGTGATCTAATTTATTTTGATTTTTTATGTTTGTCTCTTTCTGCCATAGGTTTATTTTCTCATTACGATCAGCTTTTGTATTTTCAGCTACCTCTGTTTTGTTCCCTGTTTTGATTTCTTTGTCGGTGGCAACTTTAATTTCTCTTTTATCTATTTTCCTGTTTTCTATCTCTC
>JALUBE010000159.1 GCA_027045065.1 Desulfurellales bacterium
ATATTTAAAAGCTTATCTTTAACGAATATCTTTTTAACAATCTCCTTGCCATCCACATGCCTTTTCACCTTTTGACTCTCAAGGGCCTTTGCAAAAACATCATCCTCACTTGAGCCGCGTGGAAATTCAATTGTATCCCTTAACTTACCGTTAACAGTAATTGCTATAACAACCGTATCTTTGACTATAGCCTTTTCATCATACGTAGGCCACTTTTCTTCAGCCAAAAGCGTGTCATGGCCCATTAAACTCCAAAGTTCCTCTGCAATATGTGGAACAATGGGATTCAAGAGCTTCAAAAGATTCTCCAACGCTTTGGCAAAGAGCTTCTTTTCGTCCTTTGTTTCAGGTTTAAAGTCGTACAGGTAATTCACAAACTCCATGCATGCGGCGATTGTTGTGTTGAAGTGATAAGCCTCAAAGTCGTCCGTCACACGCTTTACCGTGTAGTTTATGTGGTAGTTCAAGTCTTTCAACCTATCGGTATTTATATCGACGTCACCGGATTTTAAATCCTTATAGGTATAAATCAATCTCCAAAGCCTGTTTAAGAACCTGTAGGCACCCTCGACACCCTCATCGGACCACTCAAGGTCCTTTTCCGGTGGTGCGGCAAATAGTATGAACAGCCTTGCCGTATCGGCGCCGTACTGATTGATTATATCGTCTGGATCGACAACATTGCCCTTGGACTTGCTCATTTTTGCGCCGTCTTTTATAACCATACCTTGAGTGAGAAGCCTCTTAAACGGCTCCGTTGAGTCTACGTATCCCAAGTCTCTCAAAACCTTCGTGAAGTATCGTGCATAAAGCAGATGCATAACGGCATGTTCAATACCGCCAACGTATTGATCAACATCCATCCAGTACTTAACCTTTTCCTTATCGAATATGTCCTTATCGTAATTTGGTGAGCAGTACCTCAAGAAATACCAAGAAGACTCAATGAATGTATCAAACGTGTCTGTCTCTCTCTTTGCATCGGATCCGCAGATGGGACATTTGGTATTCACAAATTCATCCACTTTGGCAAGTGGTGATCCACCTTCTCCCGTAATCTCAACATCCTCAGGCAACTTAACGGGCAAATTCTCTATTTTTTCAGGCACAATGCCGCAGTTCGGGCAGTAGATAACAGGTATTGGCGCACCCCAATACCTCTGCCTTGAAACGTTCCAATCCCTCAACCTGTACTGATAACCCACGCGAGCCAAACCCTTTTCTTCAAGCCACTTAACGATCTCCCATTTGGCCTTTTCGTTGTTCATGCCGTTAAACTGCTCCGAGTTCACAAGCACGCCGGGATCGGTGTATGCCTTTTCCCACTCATCTGGGTTATCCGAAAGCCCGTTTGTATGGATAACCTTCTTTATTGGCAAATTGTACTTCTTTGCAAATTCAAAGTCCCTCTGGTCATGGCCAGGAACAGCCATAACAACGCCTGTTCCATATTCCATTAAAACAAAATTGGCAGCGTAAAGCGGCACTTCCTGACCGTTCACAGGATTTATCAAGTAAACACCGGTAAATACCCCCTCTTTTTCTTTAGAGAAGTCCCTGCCTGCTTTGTTGAATTCCCTAACAAAGGTTTCAACCTCTTCTTTGTGCTCTTCATCCACAAGCTCCATCAGTCTTGGGTGGTTTGGTGCAATACTGACAAACGTTACACCAAACAGTGTATCTGGACGAGTTGTAAAGACCTCTAAATAATCATCACTGCCCTTGATTTTAAATTTTACAAAAGCACCTTTGGACTTTCCAATCCAATTCCTTTGCTGGACGAGAACGCGCTCAGGCCAACCTTCCTCGATGAGCTTCATATCATCGAGCAGTTGATCTGCGTAATCTGTGATTTTCAGGAACCACTCGTCCATCTCCTTCTGTATGACCTCGCTACCACATCTCCAGCACTTGCCATCTTCAACCTGCTCATTTGCAAGAACGGTTTTACAGGACGGGCAGTAGTTAACCGTACTCTTTGCACGGTAAACCATACCCTTTTTGAACATCTCGATGAAAATCTTCTGCTCCCATTTGTAATAATCGGGATCGCATGTAATAACAAGCCTATCCCAGTCGTATGAAAAGCCCAGCCTCTTCAACTCTTCGATCATGTAATCGATATTTGAGTAAGTCCATTTGGCCGGGTGTGTGTTGTTGTTTATCGCCGCATTCTCAGCGGGCAGACCGAAGGCGTCAAAACCCATGGGGTGCAAAACGTTGTAACCCTGAGCCATCTTATAACGGGCAATGGCATCGCCTATTGTGTAGTTCCTTACATGACCCATGTGTATCCTGCCTGAAGGATAGGGGAACATCTCAAGCTGGTAGAATTTGGGTCTTTTATCGTCAAAATCCTTGGCCTTAAATACCCCTTTCTCTTCCCAAATCCTCTGCCACTTTATCTCAATCTCAGCTGGATTGTACTTTTCCAACTCTTCTCCTCCTCAAAAATTAGTCTTCAAAAACAGCCCCTTTGGATGCAGGGCCAACCAATTTAGCGTATCTCTTAAGCCAACCCGTATTGATCTTTGGTGGCTTTGGCTTAAAGTTCTTCTTTCTTTCCTCAATCGTCTTCTGATCCACAATCAAATTCATACTCTTCTTCTCAACATCGAACTCTATCTTATCACCTTCCTCAATCAATCCAATCAAGCCGCCCCTTGCTGCTTCAGGCGATATATGACCGACAGACAATCCCCTCGTTGCCCCTGAAAACCTACCGTCCGTTATTAGCGCCACCTCTTTGTCAAGACCCATACCGGCTATGGCGGACGTTGGCTGCAGCATCTCTTTCATGCCGGGACCTCCAGCAGGCCCTTCGTACCTTATCACAACAACGTCACCCTTGTGTATGTCTTTAGCAAAAATTGCCTTTAAAGCCTCTTCTTCACTATCAAACACCCTTGCACGGCCCACAAACTTGTTCATCGATGTATCAACGCCAGATTGCTTCAATACTGCACCATCCGGTGCAAGGTTGCCCTTTAGGATCGTCAAACCACCCCTTGGATAGCAGGGTTTATCTAACGGCCTTATAACCTCATCCCTGTAAACGCGTGCATCCTTATAGTTCTCATAAATCGTCTTGCCTGTCACGGTGATGCAGTCCCTATTCAATATACCCAACGGATCAAGCCTATTTAAAAGTGCCATCATGCCACCGGCCTCATCTAAATCCTGCAGGTGGTACGGTCCAACGGGTGAAAACGCGCACAGATCTGGCACCTTGTCCGTCATCTTATCGAAATCGTCAAGTGTTAGGTCGACTTTTGCCTCATGGGCTATGGCCAAGAGGTGCAAAACTGTATTGGTGGAGCAGCCCATAGCCATATCGGCGGCTATGGCGTTCAGAAATGCCTCTTTTGTCATTATGTCCCTCGGCTTTATTCCCTTTTCCACAAGCTCTACAATCTTCATGCCGGCAATCTTTGCAAGCCTTACACGTGCAGCCATAGGAGCAGGGATTGTACCATTGCCCGGCAAGGAAAGACCCAAAACCTCGCTTATACAGTTGATTGAGTTTGCAGAGTACATGCCGGAGCAAGAACCGCAAGATGGGCAGCCAGATTCCTCTATTTTTTTGAGCTGTTCGTCATTTATCTCTCCTCCCAAATACTTGCCCACCGCTTCAAACACCTGAGCAACATCAATGTCCGTTCCGTTGTACCTGCCGGCAAGCATTGGTCCACCGGAGATCATAATCGTTGGTATGTTGACACGGGCAGCAGCCATCATCATACCAGGCACGATTTTATCACAGGCGGGTAAAATCACAAGCCCGTCAACGGGATGGGCGTTCACCATCGTTTCAACAGAATCCGCTATCAGTTCTCGTGATGGAAGTGAGTAGTGCATACCCAAATGACCCATTGCTATTCCATCATCCACGCCAATAACGTTAAACTCTATCGGCGTTCCACCGGCCATGTATATGCCGTATTTAACGGCTTCAACAAGCTGCTGCATGTGAACATGACCAGGAACTATCGTATTATATGAGTTAGCAATCGCGATTATAGGCCTACTTAGTTCGATATCCGTATAACCATCAGCCTTAAACAAAGACCTGTGTGGCGCCCTCTCAGGCCCCCTCAACATCACATCACTTCTTCTTGCCATTTTCATTCCCCCTATCTATCTAAATTCTAAATATGGTAAACTATTTATGCACTCTGGCAATCTGACAATTTTGCCATTTTTATCTATCATGACAGATAAAATCTCGCCCTTAAAAGCCGTTTTTGAACCCGATTTAATTTCAAATAGTAATTCTATACTTGCCTTTTTTAGTTTTTTAACACCAACATACACATCAACACTGTCGCTGAGCTTGAGACTGGTTATATAGTTTGCCCTTGCCTCTTTCACGACCAAAAACAAACCCTTGTTGTGCAACGCAAACAGATCGCAGCCGTGTTTTAAGAAAAACTCCTGCTTTGCCCTCTCGCAGTACTTTAAGTAATTCGCATAATAAACAACACCACCGGCATCTGTATCATCATAGTAAACCTTTGTGGAATATGCAAGCTCAAGCATTTTTTAAAGCCTCTCGTGCAAACTTCTTGCTCAACTCAACACCGGGCTGGCTAAATGGATCAACGCCCAAAACCTCACCGGCTTTAGCTGTGGCAATCATCAATAAAACAAACAGATTACCCAAAGCAAACTCATCCGGCCTTTTTATGTAGATTTCAGAAACAGGAAGACCTTTACTCTTCAAAGCCCTTTTTGTAGCCTCTTTTTCAATGTTCATCAATTTCCCTGCACTCACGCCCTTAAACAGACCAAAACCATGATCGTCTTCTGCCACAAAATCACAGCATTCGGGCATATCAACAAACACAAAGACCTTATCCTTAGGCCCATCCTGATACAGCTGCAACTGTGAATGCTGATCCGTAACGCCCAGAGCCAGAACAGGCGTTTGACCCCTTTCATTCTTACCCAAACTTTCAGCCCACAGCTGCCTAAACCACTCACCAACCTTTAAAAGTCTATCTTTATAAGGGAAAACTACGAGTATGTTTTTACCTTCTTTGTAGTTGCCTATAGCAAAGTCCACAAATTCATTGGGGAAGGAAAAACCGTTTCTATACGCTCTAACACCGTTTTTTCCACCTTCAATAAAACCCCTTATATCAAAACCAAAGAAATCAAGGGCAAGCAAACCAACGGTTGTGAACACACTGTATCTTCCAACTACCTCTTCTGGTATAAAGAAGCGCTTTATACCAAGCTTTTCTCCCAGATCATCCAAAAAACTACCTTTAGAGGTAGAGATGGCCACGTTCTCGGGTTTTAACTTGCCTTTCTCCAAAAGTATAAAGAATTGCAATAACGTTTCTGATGTCTTGCCGCTTTTGGAAACAACATGGAAAAATGTCTTGTCCAAATCCAGTGAAAGAACGAACTTCAAACGCTCAGGATCCAAATTATCCAAAGCAAAGTATCGCTTGCCACCATAAAAGTTGAAATAACTGCCTTTTAAAAAAGCCAAGGCGGCGGTTGCAGGTAGAGCCGAACCGCCAATGCCTATTTGAACAAAATTCTCAAAACTTTTTTCTTGTAGATAAAAATTTTTTAATGAACTGATCAGATTTTTATCGCACAAACTACGTATAAAACCGTAATGTGCCGTGTATTTCAGGTTAAAGGCTTTTTTATTGTCCCATTCGAAGGATATAACATCCTCTGCCAATTGAACCTCTTTTACCTTTCTCATCTACTTAACCCTAAACGCGCTTCCCAAAACCTCTTTGTTCTTGCGCATGTACATCTTTATCAGCTCTTCCCTTGCAGGACCCAAGTACTTTCTTGGATCAAACTCCTTCGGTTGTGTCCAAAGGATCTCTCTAACCTTTGCCGTCATGGCAAGTCTGCCATCCGAATCGATGTTTATCTTGCAAACGGCACTCTTTGCGGCCCTCCTCAGTTGATCCTCAGGCACACCAACGGCACCCTCTAAATCGCCCCCGTACTTGTTTATTATCTGAACGTACTCCTGTAAAACGCTCGAAGCTCCATGCAAAACTATTGGGAATCCAGGAATCCTTTTTTCTATCTCCTCCAAAATATCAAACCTCAATGGAGGCGGCTGCTCACCGGGTTTTACCTTAAATTTATAGGCACCATGGCTTGTTCCAATGGCTATAGCCAAAGAATCAACTCCTGTTCTCTTCACAAAGTCCTCAACATCGTCAGGATTTGTGTATATGTTTTTCTCAGCCTTAACATCCTCCTCAATTCCGGCCAATACGCCAAGCTCACCCTCAACAGTAACATCATACTTGTGCGCATATTCAACAACCTTGGCTGTTATCTCTACATTCTCCTCATAAGGCAGGTGGCTTCCGTCTATCATAACGGAAGAAAATCCCATCTCTATACAGCTCTTGCACAATTCAAAACTATCACCATGATCCAAATGCAAAGCTATGGGTATTTCCTTTAAGTTGTTCTCAACCGCTATCTCCTTCATCAGCTCAACTGCACCCTGGGCCATCCATCTCAATAGCGTCTGGTTTGCGTACTTCCTTGCACCTTTTGATACCTGCAAGATAACAGGCGACTGCGTCAGTGTACAGGCTGTTATTATCGCCTGCAACTGCTCCATGTTGTTAAAGTTATAGGCAGGAACGGCATATCCATTTTTCATGGCATCTTTAAACATCTCTTTTGTATTCACAAAACCCAACTCACTGTAGTGAACCATTGCTCACCTCCATCAAGCCATTTTTTTTCATTATCGATCTATTGCCCACAATAAAACGTTTACCACCGAAATAATACTCAAAGGCCTGCCCTTTTTCAAAAAGTTTACCTAACTTATCTTTCAAGACCGTTTCGGTTAAACTGAATATCCTCTTCAAGTCATCTTCAGTGCAAGGTCTTATATTTATGAGCTTAATGATGGATCTCTCTACATCCTCGTAGAACCTATCGTTCTCTTTGTTAAAACCACCAATCAAATCCACCTCAACATCCAAGTGTGCACTCATGTACGTGTATATATCCATCATCTCCTTATCGCTTAACTTCTCAACCCAAACATCGGTCGGCGGTCTGTCAACCGTCCCTATCTGGACCTTGAACGGCTCTATTTCACCTATGGCATCGATCAAAGCCTTTATGTCCTCATCCCTGTCATTAACGCCCTTTACAAACAGAACCTCAAGCCATACCTTACCTCTAAACGCTTTTGTAAAATCCCTGATCCCCTCAATAATCTTTTCAAGCTTCAAACTACGGTAGGGTCTGTTGACCTTTAAAAAACTCTTCTTCCTTGCACTATCCAAGCTCGGTATAACGACATCGGCTTCCATTAAATCGTTTTTTACCTCATCCAAATAAAGCAAACTACCGTTTGTCATGACACATGTACGATATCCTTTAGCCTTAACAAACCTGATAAGTTCGCCTATGTCCTTATTTAACGTTGGCTCACCACTGCCTGAAAACGTAACGTAGTCTAATTTGCCAACCTTATCGATATTCTCTACAAACTCACGCTTTATAGCTTCTGGATCGTAGAAACTCTTCCTTTCCACAGTTAAATTCGTCGTCCTGCCAACCTCACAGTAAACACAGTTGTACGTACACGTCTTGTGAGGAATGATGTTTATGCCTAAGCTCAAACCCAATCTGCGCGAAGGCACAGGACCAAACAAAAACTCCATTTCCTATTCCCCCGATATTATTTCTTTCACAAATTTCAAAGGAACCTTTTCGAAATAAACGTTAACCACATCGCAATTTAAACGCGTAATCTCTGATGGATCCATATCCAAAATTCTATATTTTCCCTTTAGATCATCGCTTAGGAATTTGAACTTATTGGCTAAAACAAAGAAATCCCTCTTAAAATAATCGGCAAGCAGAGCAAGGTAGAAGCTGCCGATTTTATTTACAATACAATCATCAAGTACAGCATCAGCACCAACAAAAACTGCATCAACATCTTTCATTACTAAAGAGTAGGTCACATCTTCAAACAGGACAACATCAAGCCCACATGATATCAGCTCTTGTGCTAATTTCTCACCTTCCCTTGCCGGATGGGAGACGGAGATAAACACTCTTTTTGGTCTTGTAAATTTTAGCGTCTCCAAAACAGTTCTTGAGTAAGAGATCGTTGCAACCTTTCTATAACTCTTTAAACTATCAACAGCTTTACTGATGGTGTTTTTCTCTGCATTTAAAAATTCCCTTTTAAGCCCTAAAAGCTCTTCTTTGTTTTTTGCCTTCAAAATTCTATTGGCTACATTTAAAACAACAGCCATTGACGGCTGACCTTCCATAATGTTCCTAATCAACTTGCTGTAGTTATATTTACCAAAAAGCTCTATACTACAACCTATCATCTTTAAAGCTATAGTGTTGGACGATGACACCCTATCACTTCCAAGACTTTGCAAAACCTTGACACAATCCATAGCTGAATTTTAAACTTTTTCCGGCTATTTTCCACAAAAATGATACACACCTATCAAAAAGCTTGACTTTAGCCATAATTATGAGTTAAAAAATTAAAAAACTATTGGGGCAGTAGATGAGGTTAAACAGACTTACCGTGTTTTTAGCAATAGTAATGACGTTGTTCATAGCGCAATTAAGCTATTCAAAGGAAAAACCAATAAAAAACCAAAAGCCTGATATCATATCTCCTAAGAAAGGTGATGTGTGGCACGAGGGAAAAACATACACAATAAGATGGAAGGGTTTTAAAGAGGGAATTATTTGTATAGCCGTCTTACTCGGAGGGCACTACGCTGGAACTATAAACTCCTGCAGCAACTGTGCACTTGAGGGAAAATTCAGGTGGAAAATACCAAAGGGATTTGTAACAGGTTTCGGCGAAAAAAGGGATGATTTTGTTAGGATAGCGATCTACTACAAAGACAATGAAAGCGATTGCATATACAGTAACTACTTTACCATATCCCAATGATTTAAACCTTTACATTGATAAAAAATTTTTGATAAAATGTTTTTGAAAGGAAGTTATGAAATGAGAAAACTCAGCGGTTTTGTATTTGTTTTATTTCTATCAATTGCAATTTTAACGGGGTGCTCAAATAAAAAGATCTCAAATGACACGGTAAAACTAAAAAGCAACGGCAAATTCGTTGTTCTAATTTTCGACAGTACAACATGCCCCTATTGTAAAAAATTGCATAGGGACCTCAAGGAAAACCATTTACTCAAACAAGAGGAGAAAAAGACTATCATCTATACGATACACGTGAATGAAACTAATACCTATATTTTACCAACTGCAAAGGGTAATCTTAAATTACAAACAGATGACCTGGCTCAGATGTACGGTTTTAGGGGATCAACGCCGTTCATAGTGTTTTGCAACAAGGAGTTTAAACCCATACTTACAATCCCAGGTTATCTAAAACCCAAAGTGCTCTCAAAGGTTTTTGAGTACATAACATCAAGGGCTTATGAAACAATGAGCATAAACGAATACCTATCTACGCCATAAGGTGGTTATATGGAGTTTTTAATCGGAAGACAGGCAATTCTTGATAAAAACGGCAAAACGTTTGGCTATGAGCTTTTATACAGGGAGAATTTAGCACGAAATATTTCACAAACGGATCTGGACGGAAATGCCGCCACAAGTAGAGTGATAGTCAATGCATTTATAAACATGGGCATAGACAAAATAGCAAAAAATGGCCGTGTATTCATAAATTTCACAAGGGATTTACTCATTGACAGGGTTTATGAAATGCTACCAAAGGAAAAAGTGGTCGTTGAAGTGTTAGAGGATGTTGTTGCAGAAGATGAGATACTAAAATCCTTGAAAAACGCAAAAGAGCAAGGATACTTGATTGCTCTGGACGATTTTGTTTTCTTGGATCACCTTGAGGACATGGTAAAGTTGGCAGACATCATAAAGGTAGACTTTTTGGAACTATCCAGAGATGAAATAAAAAAACAGGTAGAAAGATACAAGAAGTATAAGTTAAAATTATTAGCCGAAAAGGTTGAAACAGAAGAGGATTACAAATTCGCCCTCTCTTTAGGTTTTGAGCTGTTTCAAGGGTTTTACTTTACAAAACCGGTTATAGAAGCAAAGAAAGGGCTCGCGCCGTATCAAGCAAACATTATAAAGGCATTGAAATTAATAAACGATCCAAGTAGTGACATAGAGGATATAATAGAACTTATAAGCGGTGACATCTATTTGAACACGAAACTCCTTGCCCTCGTAAATTCACCGTACTTTGGTTTAAAAACAAAGGTTAAGACAGCCAAAAAGGCCATATCCCTTCTGGGTTTAAAAAAAACAAAGGAATGGCTCAATGTGCTCTTGGTTTCAAAGCTTGCAGAGGATAAGCCCCAAGAGCTTGTTGTTGTAGCTACCGTCAGGGCAAAGTTTTCAGAGCTTTTAGCAAAACATTTTGAGTTAGATACAGAAAAGGCATATTACACGGGCTTATTTTCTCTTATAGACTCAATTTTAGGCGCGAAAATGGAAGACATATTAAAAGAAATGGATTATTTAGACGATGAAGTAAAAGATGCACTTTTAGGTAAATTAAACCTCTACAGGGAGCTTCTCGATTTCATTGCCCTATATGAAAGTGGTGACTTCATTAATGCGGAAAAAACGATAGAAAAATACAAGTTGAGCAGCGAAAACATCAACGCATACTATCTTGAAGCCATAGAATTTGCAGATTCCATTTATTCTTTTTAGTTTTTTCATACCTTGACAACAAAAACTTTTGCTGTTAGTATCACACTGCGAGCGGAGAGGTGTCCGAGCCTGGCTGAAGGAGCACGATTGGAAATCGTGTGTAGGGTTAAAAGCCCTACCGCGGGTTCGAATCCCGCCCTCTCCGCCATTTTAATTTACAAGAAGCCGCGCCCATAGCTCAGATGGATAGAGCACAAGATTGCGGTTCTTGGGGTCAGAGGTTCGAGTCCTCTTGGGCGCGCCAATTTCTTTTAGCGATGTCCACCTAAGTGGGCTTGTGCGACACACACCCTACTGAACCCCGCCAGGCCCGGAAGGGAGCAACGGTAGGTAGGGTCGTGTGAGCGTGCAATGTCCTGCTTATGGTGGGCATCGCTAAGGGAGATTGATATGTACAAGGTTCTTGCTCGCAAATACAGACCATCAAAACTATCTGAGGTTGTGGGGCAGCCCGTTGCCGTAACAATCCTAAAAAACGCTATAGAAACAGGAAAGCTACATCACGCCATACTGTTTTATGGTCCTATGGGGACAGGTAAAACCTCGCTTGCAAGGATCATTGCAAAGTCCCTAAACTGCGAACATGGACCAACAGTTGAGCCCTGTGGGGTATGTGAAGCATGTAAAGCTATATCGTTAGGAAGGGACGTGGACGTAATAGAGATAGACGGTGCATCAAATAGGAAAATAGAAAATGCACGTAACATAATAGAAAGCGTTAAGTATCCACCACTAAAAAGGCGGTTCAAGATTTACATCATCGATGAGATTCACATGTTCACGTTAGAGGCATTCAATGCCCTACTCAAAACCATCGAAGAACCACCATCCTATGTGAAGTTTATCTTTGCCACAACGGCGATTGAGAAGGTGCCGGACACAATACTATCTCGGTGTCAGACCCTGTACCTAAAAAGGATACCAGAGAGAGAAATTTCCAAGAAACTAAGGTTCATAGCACAATCGGAAGGTATAGCAATAGATGATGAAGCAATAAGCCTAATTGCATTTGCAAGCAACGGGTCGCTTAGGGTTGCTGAAGGTTATTTAGACAGGTGTATTTCTTTCAAACCCAACGAACCCATAACAAAAGAGGATGTGTCCGTTGTAATTGGTACGCCAACGAAAGAAAAGGTTAAAGCTTACCTTAAGGACATTCTTGAAAACAACGAAGAAAAGGCTCTGCAAGTCATTAAAGAACTATCGGAAAATTCCATAAATTTAGAATCTTTCAACAGAATGCTACTCGAAGAGTTACTCAACGCTAATATAGGATTGGAAATTAAAACAGCTCTTTTGAATATCTTTTACCAATCCCTCACAGACATAAAACAGAAGGTCGATCCAGAAGATGCACTCATTGTGGCAACGTACAAGGCAAAGGCGGCAACAAAATTGGACAGAATTGAAAGCTTGATAGAAAAGGCGAAAGGATTAAATTTTACTGAAGAGAAAAAAGAAATAGAAGAGTCAAAAATCGATGAAATAGAGGAAAAAGAGGAAACAAATGGCGAAGAGAAGGTGGATCTAATACTTAAAACATTGGGCGGGAAAATAATAAATATTGAAAAGTTAAATGATTAGTATATAATTAAGTAAGTTCAGGGAGGCAGTATGGCAAAGAATTTTGGTGGTTTCGACTTAAACAGTCTAATGTCACAAGCCAAAAAAATTCAAAAGCAGATCGCCGAAGCACAGGAGAATGCTGCCAAAGAAACCGTAGAGGTGTCAGTTGGTGGTGGAATGGTTACAGTTAAGGCAAATGGGCTTGGTGAGATTGTGGATATAAAGATCTCCAAAGAGATAGTTGATCCGGATGATGTAGAAACTTTAGAAGATCTGGTTCTGTCGGGCGTAAATGAAGCCGTCCGGAAGGCGAAAGAATCCATGGAAGAAAAGATTTCCGCTCTAACTGGAGGTTTAAACATACCTGGTATGTTTTAGATGCAAAATCTTGAATTAGATGAAATAGACAGGGTAGCTACATATCTAACAAAAATTCCCGGCATAGGTTTTAAGAGTGCAAAACGGTATGCTATATGGCTTGGAGAGCACAAAACTGAGGCCTCAAGACTAACAGAAGCACTGAAAAGCCTTATAGAAAATGTAACAACTTGTAAAAAGTGCTTCAATCTTACC
>JALUBE010000160.1 GCA_027045065.1 Desulfurellales bacterium
GATTTTTGACAGTTTTGGCAGCTTTGATGTTTATTTGGTCACCGGTCAATGCAAAGGTTATAAAGATGAACCTAAACTGCATTTATGGACCAAAGAGTATTCACACGCTTGGTGCAATGAAGTTTGCGAAGTTGGTTAAAAAGTACACGCACGGAACGGTGATTATTACCGTTTATCCAGGTGGTAGTTTGGGTTTTAAGGGACCTGAGCTTTTGAGGGTTGTGCGCGATGGTCAGGTTCCTATGTCTGATATCCTTATGGGCGTTGTTTCTGGGAGCGAGCATGTGTTTGGTGTAAGTTCACTTCCGAGGCTTGTGAAATCCTACAAGCAGGCATGGGAATTGTATCAGGCATTTAAGCCTCTCTATGAAAAAGCCGCTCTAAAATGGCATCAGAAGTTCTTATACGCTGCACCCTGGCCGCCAAGTGGTCTTGTTACGAAAAAAGCAATCCATGACGCTAAAGACTTGCAGGGTTTGAAGATTAGAACTTACGACAAAAACGGCGCAGCTTTTTTGAGGCTTTTGGGTGCAAATGCCGTTTCTATGCCTTGGGGCGACGTGTATTCCGCTTTGAGAACAAACTTAATTAACGGTGTTCTAACAAGTGCAGAGTCCACAAAGAATGGAAAATTCTGGGAGGTTTTGAAGTACTTTACAACAATCAACTATGCCTATCCTTTAAATATGGTGACAATAAACTTGGATTATTGGAACGCTTTATCTCCATCGCAGAAAAAGGCAATGTTGAGGGCTGCTAAAGAAACAGAAAAGGCTCAGTGGGCCTATTCTGAGAGAATAAACAATGAAGACTTAAAAATCATCCAGAAACACGGTATGATCGTTGAAAAACCGAACAAGAAGTTTGATGAAGAGATGGATAAAGCTGCAAGGAAGCTCATAGATAAGTTTTTGGCTAAATCTACTCCTCAAGAAAAGGCTATTATTGAGAAGTTCTTGAAGTAAAATGAAAAGGCTTGCCCTTTGGATAGATAGGTTAACCGATGTGTTTGCCTATCTATCCGCTTTTTTGCTTATCATCACAATAATCCTCATTGTGGCAAACATAACGCTTATGAGCGTTACAGGAAAATCTATCATGATAACAGACGAGTATTCAGCCTACATGTTTGCCGGTTTTGTCATGTTTGGTCTGGCATACACCCTAAAACACAACGGCCATATCAGGATAAATGTCCTAACAAGCAGACTTTCGCCCAATGTTCAAAGAATTTTCAGGATTTATGCTCTTATTGTGGTTTTGATTTTCACCATTTACATTTTCTACTATTCGGTTTACATGGTCTATCAGGCTTACGTTTACCAGATGAGATCAGACACAGTAGCACAAACTCTACTTTGGATTCCACAACTTGTAATGCCCATGGGCTTTTTTGTCCTTGCCCTGCAGATCATTTCGGAGATAATCAAGGAGCTTTTTATATGATTTCAGATCCTTTAACCCTTCTTATCGTAATGATAGTCGTTTTATTCACATTTCTCTTAAGCGGTATTTGGATAGGCTTTTCTTTGTATTTGACGGGCGTTGTCACAATGCTTTTGTATAACTTCACACTTCCACCCACAATTTCCATTTGGTCAAAGATCGGTGGGCTTTTAGCGAATTCTTCTTGGAATAGCCTTGATTCTTGGTCTTTGGTTGCTTTGCCATTGTTTGTTTTTATGGGTGAAATTCTTTACCATACAGACATATCAAACAGGCTGTTTAACGGTCTTTTGCCGTGGTTCTCAAAAATCCCAGGCAAACTCTTGCACATGAACGTTGTTGCATGCTCTATGTTTGCCGCTGTTTCTGGATCATCCGCTGCAACGACTGCTACGGTGGGTAAAATCACACTTAGCGAGCTTAAAAAGAGGGGTTACTCAAGGAGTCTATCTGTGGGTTCTTTGGCTGGCGCTGGAACACTGGGTTTTTTAATACCACCGAGTTTGATTATGATAATATACGGCGTCATGTCCAACGTGTCCATAGGCAAACTCTTCATTGCGGGTATTATACCCGGTTTAATGTTGGGAGGTTTGTACTCTCTTTACATCATGATCGCCGCGACTGTTAAGCCCAATGTTGTGCCAAAAGAGGAGGAAGTGTACTCGTGGAGCAATAGGTTGAAATCCTTAAAAGACATTGCGCCGGTCTTTTCCTTAATTTTGCTTGTTTTGGGAAGCATATATCTCGGTTTTGCCACACCGACAGAGGCCGCAGCTTTGGGAGTCGTGGGTTCTTTGGTTATAGCTGCTCTATTTAGAAACCTCAACATGGACAACTTCGTTATCTCGATTAAGAACACAATAAAAACAACGATAATGATTGCGTTTATAATGATGGGTGCTGCATTTTTATCCCAGGTTGCAGGATTTAGCGGTATAACACGCTCTTTGAGCCTTTATGTTGCAAGCTCTCATCTAAATCCCTACACACTGCTTGCCATCGTGGGTTTTATGTATCTGTTGCTTGGTGCAATTTTGGATGGAGTATCGATGGTTGTCATGACAACGCCAATAATTTTACCAATTATGCAGCAAGCGGGATTTGAGCCTCTGTGGTTTGGTATATTTTTGGTTATAATGGTTGAGCTTGCGCAGATTACACCGCCTGTTGGATTTAGTTTATTTGTCATTCAGGGTATATCCGATGAAAGTGTGGGTGATATAATAAAGTACAGCTTTCCGTTTTTTATGATAATGATCTTTACGGTGGTTGTTTTAGCCCTATTTCCTCAAATTGTTTACTTCCTGCCGTCCCATATGATAAAATAAGTTTTGGTATGGATGAGATTAAAGAGGCTGCTAAGAGGATAAGAAACTCTAAAAGGTTGGTAGCCTTCACAGGTGCGGGTATTTCCGTTGCAAGCGGCATTCCGCCTTTTAGGGGCCCGGATGGGC
>JALUBE010000161.1 GCA_027045065.1 Desulfurellales bacterium
GGTCTACAACGCGCGTGTCCCATTCGAGGGAAGATATAGAGGTTGGAGATTTGGCTGATTTGCAGATTGAGCCCCATTTTGTTAAGGATGTGGATAGATTTGCTGCAACGCCACATTTTAGATTGATCTTGCACAAAAAACTCAATGAAAAAATAGAGGAAATCAAGGGTTTGGAATGGTTCTCTAATTTAGAAGAGTACTTTGAAGGCGATGTTTTGATTGTAACAAGTGGTGTCAGCTTTGCCTACCTTTACGACATTGTTAAAGACAATAATTTGGAAAATAGAATAAAGCTTTTACGCATAAAGATGCCCTATCCGTTGGATGTAGAGAAGTTAAAGAAGGCTATAGACAAAATAGAGAGCAAGAGGGTTTTTGTTATTGAGGAAGGGTATCCTGTTTTAGAGATGCAGCTAAAGACAAAAATGCCAGCAATTGAAGGTCGGTTGAGCGGTTTGGTGCCAAATGAAGGTGAGTTGACCATCGATAAGATCGGTGAGATTTTGTCAAAAGCAGGTATTTTGAATCAAAAGTCCTATGATTTTGTTGCGCCACCGTTTAAACGACCATCACTTTGCCCCGGTTGTGGCCACAGGAGCGCATTTTTTGCGATTAAGCAGGTCTTTAAGAGTAGTGCCATTTATACTGGGGACATTGGATGCTATACACTGGGTTTGAATTTAGGTGCTGTTGACACCGTGCACTGTATGGGTGCAAGTGTTTCCTTTGCATTTGGTTTTGACAAGGTTTATTCACTTTTTGGCAAGAGCGAACAGATTGTTGTTGCCACAATAGGTGATTCAACGTTTTTCCACAGTGGCATACCGGCATTGATCGATGCTGTTCACAACAACTCCAAGTTGATTTTGGTAATTTTAGACAACTCTACGGTCGCCATGACTGGAAATCAAACGACACCGGCTAATGATCACAATCAAATTGGAGAGAAAACAAAACCCATTGAGATAGAAGGTGTTATTAAGGCTTTGAGCGTGGATTTTTTAAAGGTTCGCGATGCCTACGATGTGGATGGAATGGTCGAGGATTTAAAAGATGCCAAAAATTTTGTTTTAGATAAAAAATCACCGGCAGTGTTGATTTTCAGGCATCCCTGTGTGTATTCGGGTGAAGGATTGAAGAACAATGTAAGGTTTAAAGATGTCTATGTTGATAAAGAGTTATGCACAGGTTGTAAGGTTTGTGTAAAGCAGTTTGAGTGCCCATCTTTGATTTTTGATGAGAACAAAAAGAAGGTTTTTATAGATGTGACTACGTGTATTAAGTGTGGCCAGTGTGTTAAGAGTTGTCCGTTTGATGCCATAAAGGTGGAGCAATGAAGCTTGTGATTTTGGGTGTTGGTGGTATGGGAGCTATATCCCTTTCCAAAATTATAGCCCAAATGAGCATAATTAAGGGTTTGTCGATTAAATCGAGCGAAATACACGGTATGGCAAAGAAGGGTGGTCTTGTTGAAGTGCAAATGAAGATTGGGGAAGGGAAAAGCGGCGTGGTTTTGCAAAAGACTGCTGATTTTGTGTTGGTTTTGGATGAAGCTTATTTGGAATACGGAGAGGCTTTTTTAAAAAATAAAGGGATTGGTTTGATAGCTTTGACCAGCGAAGATAAGAGATGGGTCGTCGATAATTTGGGGGATGTGAGATTTGCAAGTGCTTTGGTGTTAGGTAAATTTGTTAAACAACAAGATCTATTTACAAGGGATGATGCGATCAAAGTATTGAAGGGGTTTAAAACTTTTGAAAAGAATAGAATAGCTTTTGAGAGGGGTTTGGTATGATTTTTAATAAAAAAATGGAAACGTTGCCAAGGGAAGAGCTTGAAAAGATTCAGCTTGAGGGAATCAGAAGAACATTGTCAAGAATAAAGTCTTCAAACTCTGTGTTAAAGGAGAAGTATAAGGATATCGAACCAGAGGATATAAAGAGCCTCGATGACTTAAAAAAGTTGCCATTAATTGAGAAGGATGATTTGAGAAGGGCTTATCCTTTTAGTCATATAGCTGTAGAAGATGACGATGCTTGGATGAGAATGCACATGAGTTCAGGCACTACCGGTACGCCCGTTATTAACGTGATGACAAGATCTGATATTGAGCAGTGGGGCGAAATAATGGCAAGATGTTACTATGCCGCCGGTGTTACAAGCAAAGATAGGATTCAGATAACGCCGTCTTTTGGTCTGTTTAATGGTGGTTTTGGCTTTCACTACGGTGCAGAGAAAATTGGGGCGTTTATTATACCAATTGGCACAGGTAGAAGCAGACTTCAGCTTCAGTTTTTGAGGGATTTAGGCACAACTGTGATCACGGCTATAGCCTCTTATCCTTTAAGGCTAATTGAAGTGGCAAATGAGATAGGCTTTGATTTTCGCAAAACGAACTTGAGGGTTGCTATATTAGGTGCTGAGACGTGGTCGAATGAGATCAGGAAAAGGATAGAAAACGAGATGAACGTTTATACCTACGATATAATTGGTATGACAGAAAGTGGCGGCGTTGGAATGGGTATAGATTGCGAGGCAAAAAACGGCATACACGTTTGGGAAGATCACTATGTTGTTGAGATTATAGATCCTGAGACAAAAGAGGTCGTTGAAGATGGTGTTGAGGGTGAAATGGTCATAACAACGCTTACACGCGAGGGTTTGCCCCTTTTGAGATACAGAACGAGGGATATAACTAAGATTTTGAGCAGGGATAAGTGTGACTGCGGTAGAACTCACTTAAGGATTGATAGAATAAAGGGCAGAACTGATGATATGTTAAAGGTTAAAGGTGTGAACTTCTATCCTTCACAGATTGAAGCGATTTTAATGAAGTATAAACAACTTTCACCTTATTACCACATTGTCCTTGAGAAGGTGAAGGGCAAGGGCAGTA
>JALUBE010000162.1 GCA_027045065.1 Desulfurellales bacterium
GTCTCGCTTATATCGATAAATTCTTTGGCGTTCTCAATCTCTTTCTTTATTACTTCACTAACTTCGCTCGCCTTAATCTGCATCTATCCCTTCCTCCTTATATTGAAAGTCTCAAAAGTTTTTGTTCCAAATTAGACAGATAGGTCTTCAAACTGCCATCGTAAACAACATCCTTAACCTGAACAATAATGCCCGCAATGAGACTTGGATCCTTTTCAAAAGTAAATATAACCTCTTTATTTAACTTCTTACCCAAACTCTCTTTAAGTCTTTCCTTTGACTCTTTATCCAAGTCAACGGCGCTTTTGACAAAGGCCTTTATCCTACCCTTCTTCTCATCTACAAGCTCTTCAAAGGTTTCAGCTATTTCGTAAAACAGCTTGAATCTGCCCTTTTTAGCAACGTATTTGGTAAATTCAACCAATATTTCATCTTCACACAGCTCAGATATCACCTTTTCTTTGTTGCTATATGGAACTACATAAGCTGAAAGATAATTAAAAACCTCTGGGTTACCTTTTAGAAAATCCACCAAATCTTTAAGTTTCTTTAGAAGCTCATCCTCATCAACACCCTTATCCATACAAATACTCAAAAGGGCTTTTGCATATCTCGATGATAGCTTTCTATCAATCATTGTTGCAAACTCCTTATAAATTTATCGTTTATCTTGGCATGCTCTTCAGGTGTCAAGCTTTCAAACCTCTTCTTTAAGTTTTCTATGGCCTCTTTACTCATCTTTTTAAGCAGCAGCATCCTGGCCTTAGAGAGAATAGAAGCTTTCTCCTCTTCAATAGAAGCAATAATCCTGTGAATAGCCTTTTCCACTTCCTTAAGTATCTGATCCCTTTCGTTCTTTGCCATCGACTCATAGGTCTCTAATAGGCTTTTAATCTCATCCTCGAGTTTCTCGAGTTTCCTCTTTGTTTCTTCGTACAGTTTTTCTGCTTCCTCTTTAAGTTGCTCAGCTTCCTCTAACTCCTTCTTAATACTTTCCCTTCTTGTTCTAAAGAACTCCGCAACAGGCTTTCTTAAAAAGTAATACAAAATACCAACAAACAAAACAAAATTTATAACCCTCCAGCCCATGTGCGGTTCAACACCACCTTTTTCCGCTGCAAGGGCCAATGTAGGCATGAATGCGAGTATTAAACCCAAGATGTACTTAAGCATGATTGTCCCCCTACTCCATAATTTGTCTATATATTTTGTTAGCTATCTCAATACTGTAATCCTTAGAACTGGAAAGTTCCAACTCTATCTGCTTGTTGATTTCCTCCTCGTACTTTCTGATTTCTTCCAAAGCTTCCCTCTGCTTCTGAGAAATTCTTTCATCCTTCTCCTTTAGCGTTTGAGAAATCAGATTTGCATAGTCCTCCTTAGCCTTTTGCTCAGCTTCCCTAATCCTTTTTGCGTACTCCTCTTCGTTCTTTTGAGCCTCACTTTTCAATGTCGAAGCCCTACTCTTTAGATCTTCAATTTTTCCATATCTTTCTCTTATCTTTGATAGCAAAGGCCTGTACAAGATTATGTTCAATACAAACAGCAGGAACAGAAAATCCAACATCTGGATAAATAGCGTGTGGTTGATGTTTATCATTCTTACCTCCTACCTCTGGTCCAAAATTGTCGGAGTAAAATACCATAACATATTATTTGTGTCAACAAACTTGCTATTCGACAACAATAAAATCATTAACATACTGTTTTATTTCATTAAAAAATGGTTCGATATCATTATGAATTAGCGACCTTTCTATTGGGCCTCTCTCTTCCTTCGGTATAATCAAGGTTCTAACAACATTTTCCTTTACAAATCTTAAAATCTCTTCTGCTGTTTTACCTTTAAGTTCAATCCTTTCAACTTTAATCCGGTTATCGGAAGACTTAATTACATCCTCTAACTTCTCCATTATAACCCTTCCTATATTTTCAATACCTACTTCAAGCTCCTTTTTTAAATGAACATAACTACCCCTTGAAAAGAAGTCTACATCATTAACAAAGAGTAAATGTATAGTTCCAATGTTATTTTCTTTTGCGATTTTCAAAGCCCTCTTGGCGGCCTTCTTACCGACCTCAGATCCTTTGGCTACAACAACCAATTCGTACTCCATCCTAACCTCCCAACAACAGCCACACCATACCAATTGCCACAGACACAATGGTAGCTGGTGCTCCAACCTTTAAAAATTCCTTGAACGTTATAGGGTAACCTGCCCTTTCGGAAATTCCTGCTGTAACAACATTGGCGCTTGCACCGATCAATGTTCCATTTCCTCCAAGACAAGCACCTAAAGACAAAGCCCACCAAAGAGTATTGCCAGCATCGGGTATTGTTCGTGTTAGATAAGCCACTACCGGCAACATTGTAGCGGTGAAAGGAATGTTGTCTATAATGGCCGAAGCAAATGCACTTACCCAAATGATCAAGATTATTGCAAGTGTCAAACTATTGCCCGCCAAATCCTTGACCCATGATGCTATCATCATTATAACACCCGTCTGCACGCTACCCTCAACAATGATGAATAACATCATAAAGAACACAAGTGTTGTCCACTCAACCTCTTTCTCCATTATCTCTGTAATATCGACACCACTTAATATCAAAATCAAACCAGCACCCACTAAAGCTGCTATAGATGGCTCCATATGCAAAAGTCCGTGTGTTACAAACAATGCTATGACGAAAGCCAAAACAAACAGGCAATATCTAAGCAATTTTGCATCGGTTATCTTGTATTCTTCTCTGAGTTTCTCAAGTAATTTATCCACATTTTCAACCTTGCCCTTTTTATACTCCTTACCGAAGAAAAACTTCATAACAAAAACATTGGCAATCAATATCAGAAAAATTACATCACCAAGATTTATGAGAAACTGGTTGAATGTTAAATGTGCAAACGAGCCAATCATAATATTGGGCGGATCGCCTATTAACGTTGCGGTTCCACCCATATTTGATGCAATCACCTCGGGTATCAATAGGCTCATAGGGTTTATATTTAACATAAGAGCAATCTCTATAGAAACAGGAGCAATCAAAAGCATTGTTGTAACATTGTCAAGAAAAGCACTTACAATAGCCGTAACAAACATCAAAATTATTGACAGTTTAAACACATTACCTTTGCTCATGGCATAGGATTTGTAAGCAAGCCATTGGAAGACACCGGTCTTTTTCATTACACCGACAATTATCATCATACCCATGAGGAGTAAAATTACGTTAAAATCTATCGATCTAACGGCTTCATCGAACGAAATAACGAAATAATTTTCACTAAAAATACCAAACGTGTAAGAGACAAACAGTAAAACTCCAGCACCTATCATGGCTGCTACAGTTCGGTGTAGGATCTCAAATGAAATTAGTGCAAAAGTCATTACCAAAACAATTAAAGCTATCCAAAAGGCAGGCGTAGTTACACGCCCCATTGTTTCATTAACTGACGATATGTATATGGTTTCTCCGTTAGGCAACTTTGAAACCAAAATATTCCTAATGGGTTCATGTATAGTTTCATAGGTACTCTTTTTAAACTCTATATCTATATCAGCCGGTTTCAATTGTTTTATAGGAATTTCTATAAAATAACTACCATTGGTTGTGGTCTCTGCGCGTCCTAACACTTTACCGTTATAGAGAATCTCAACTTCAACACCATCAATGGCCGAACCGTGCTCGTTTTTTATCACACCCCCCACCCTTAAAGTGGCAGCTTGAGAATACACAGAAAACACAAAAATAAAAAGCACAACCATCCAGGCTACCTTTTTCATATAGACCACCTCTAAAAACTTTGCGTTCAAGATTGAAACTTGTCAATAAAATCTCTCAGCTCTCTTATGTCGTCAAAGACAAACTCTACTTTAAACCTCTTGCCGGTTCTTTTTAGCTTTACGTTTTTAAAAATACTGCTCAAAATTTTGAACTCTTCTGGTATATCAAAAGTTTCCCTACTTTTCGCCAGCCTCTCACTTTCCCTAACACTCAACTTTTTCTCTATGATCTCCTCAGCTAACCTTTTCTGTTCATCCTCATCCTTTAAAGATAGTATAGCCCTCGCATGGCCCGCCGTTATCAATCCTTTCTTAATCTTTTCAATGATCTCCTGTGGAAGATTGAGAAGCCTTAAACTATTGGCTATTGTTGCTCTATCCTTACCTATGCGTTTCGCAAGTTCTTCTTGTGTATAGTGAAAATTCTCAATTAATCTCTTATACGCCAACGCCTCTTCAATGGGGTTTAAATCCTTTCTTTGAACATTCTCGATCAACGCTATCTCTGCCGATTCCTCATCTGTAATATCTTTTATAATCGCTGGAATGGAGCCCAGACCAGCACGTTTTGCAGCCAAGAACCTTCTTTCACCCGCAACGATTTGATACTTATCTCCGTACTCTCTTACAATTATTGGCTGTATTACACCCTTTTCTTTAATTGATTCTGCTAACTCCTCTATGCCTTTTTCATCAAAATTCTCTCTCGGCTGGAAGGGGTTACTCTCAATTAGATCCAAAGCTATAGTGGTAATCCGATTTTCTTTTTCAAAATCGTCGAGCCCTCCAAAAAGCGCTTCCAATCCCTTTCCCAAGCCGCCTTTTTTAGGCATACTTCAAAACCTCTTTTGCCAACGACAGATAACTTTGGCTTCCTGGACACTTAATATCGTATGAGATTACGGACTTGCCAAAACTCGGAGCTTCAGACAACCTCACATTGCGAGGAATTAAGGTCTTAAATATGTACTTTGGAAAATGCCTTTTTAGTTCCATTTCAACCTGTTTGGATAAATTATTCCTCTTATCGTGCATCGTAAGGAGTATGCCTTCTATTTTCAAAGATGGATTAAACGTCCTCTTTATAAGGTTAATCGTATGTAAAAGCTGGGCCAAACCCTCCATTGCAAAATACTCACACTGCACAGGCACCAAAACTGAATTTGCCGCAACAAGGGCATTTATGGTTAAAAAGCCCAATGATGGCGGGCAGTCTATAAGCACATAATCAAAACCTTTTACATCCTTCAAAAGATTCTTCAAGATCTTCTCTTTGTTTTCCAAATTTTTAAGCTCAACTTCGGCGCCGATTAGGGAAATATTCGAAGGCACTATAAAGAGATTTTCCATCTCTGTTGGTGTTACCAAAGATTGTAGTCTCTTTTTACCGATTAGAGCATGATAAATGCACATCTCCCTTTCGGCATTTAGACCACTTGTGGCATTTGCTTGAGGATCAATATCAATTATCAGGACTTTTTTACCAAAAACGGCAAGCGATGCACCAAGATTTATTGCCGTAGTGGTTTTACCAACGCCACCTTTTTGATTGGTGATCGCTATCGTCTTCATCTCTTTCCTGCCACCATGATCTCAAACATCTTTTCACACGCATCAGGTTTGCACAGTCTTTTTGCGTTTTCAGACATCTCATCTAACTTATCAACCGTTAGTGATGATATAATACTTAGAATTTTTTTTCCAGTTAAATCTCTATCCTCTAAAATTAAGGCAGCATGGGCATCTGAGAAAACTTTAGCATTAAAGTATTGATGGTTATAGATTGCATAGGGGTAAGGAACAAGTATAGAACCTAAAGCTGCACAGGATATCTCGCTCAAAGTACTTGCTCCTGCTCGACACACTATAAAATCAATGGATCTATAGAAACCCTCCATATCATTGATAAACCTACGCACTTCCCAATCCTTTTTATTCCTTTTGTATGCATACTTCACGCGCTCATAATCTTCATCGCCTGTCTGGTGAATAACTTTAAAATTAGTTTCAAAACCCGAAAGCTCTATCATGGCTTTGTTTATGCTCCTTGCTCCCCTCGACCCACCGATAACACCAATAACAAAAGGTTCCTTTATTATCCTCTTAAAGTTTTTAAACTTTATCCTTGTGGGATTACCAACGACAATTGCTTTGTTAAAGAATTGCTTTGTAATTTCAAAATTTACAAACGTAAAATCGCAAAACCTTGATAATACTCTGTTTGCCTTGCCGGGATACGAGTTCTGCTCTAAAATTGCAGATCTAACACCCTTTGTAACAGAAGCCAAGACAACGGGAAAACTGACATATCCCCCAAATCCAACAGTAAAAATAGGCTTGATCTTACCGATGAGCTTCAAAGCATCAAAATATGCTTTAGATACACCCAAAAAGCCTTTAAATCTATCGATCAAACCTTTGCCTGCGATACCCCGTGACTTTAACAGGTAATACTCAATGTTATAACGCGGTAAAACCCTCTTTTCCAATCCATAATCCGAACCAATAAGAATTGGATTGTAACCTTTGTCTTTTAGAAAATCTGCGAAAGCCAAAGCAGCAAAGAGATGCCCACCTGTTCCACCGCCTGTAAGGACAACATTTCTCACATTACCATCTCCACATTGCTTATACTTTTTCCATCAATAAACTCCTTATCGACCCTATAAACACGATCTGCAATCTCAAGCATTCTATCTGAGTGTGTAACCAGCAATATCTGATTTGCTCTTGAATAACCCTTGATCATCATCATTAATTTTTCTAAAGCCCTATTGCTCAGGCCAGACTCAATCTCATCAAATATAACAGTCTCACTTGCATTCAAAAGTTCCGACAATGCAACCTTTAAGGCAAGGATAAACCTTGATTTCTCACCGCCGCTTGCAACCTTATCTATGGAGTCAGGCTCAATATCAGGGTTTGCGGAAAATAGTATATCTACCCTATCAAAACCAAGATGTGTAATCTTGCCCTGATCAAAAACAATCTTAACTTTGCTATTTTCCATATTGAGCTCGGCCAGATGTTCCTTAATTCTTTTTTCAAGCAAATCTGCAACTTTCTTCCTCTCTAAAGATAAGCGTTTAGCACAATCAATCATTATCCTCTCTTTTTCTTCCAGCCTCTCTTTCAAATCATCGATTTTCCTCAAAATCTCTTCTTTTTCGTCTATCAAAGACTTCAGATGTTCCTTCTGCTCGATTATCTCATCCAGATCCTTACCAAACTCCCTCTTCAATTTCTCAAGCTGAAACAAACGGGCATTTATCTTATCCACATCTATATTTGAAAGGTCTTGATTCAATACATCGTAAAACTCATCTTTCGCCGAACGTATAAGCTCTAATGCCTCATTTAGGGCATCCTTTGAAGAAAACTTAAAAGATTGGGTTTCAAGTCTATCCAAATTGGACACAAGCCTACCTAAAAAATCTTCTACTGATCCTTCCTTCTCATAAAGTTCAAAAACAGCCTCTCTTGCAATATCCATTGCAAATTTTGAACTCTTAACCCTATTCAGTTTTTTCAAAAGCTCATCATATTCACCCATTTTGGGATTAACCTTTTCTATTGCTTCAAGCAGTATCTCCGGATGTTTATCTGTAATCTCACTCAATTTACACTGAAGCTCAACTATTGTGTTTTTAAGCTTTTCATATTCCAAAAACCTATCTTTAAAATCATTAATAACGGATCTGTCGACACGCGCATCGATTGTCTTTAGAAGTTTGTCCGGCGAAAAAATCTCAAACCTATAATCTTGAGAAACAATGCTCAAAAAAAGACCTTTAAGCGAAGATACAATTTTAGCAGTCACAGGTTCATGGTTGATCAGAACCCTCGTAGCCCCTCTTTTTATCACTTTAGTGAAAATAGCCTCGTCATCAAAAATACCGAAATCCGACAACGCTTTCTTTTGCTCATTCGATAATTGAAACAACAGAGAAACCTTTGAAAAATCTGCAAAATTACCCACAATATTTGTGTCGACTTTTTGAGAAAATACGTAGTCTATTGCTTTAATTATCAAGGACTTCCCACTTCCAGACTCACCAATAATGGCGGTAATTTTATCCGACGGCTCTATAACGCACTTCTCAATGGTCAGAAAGTTCTCTATCTCTATCCTCTTTAACATTTCAAGCTTCTGATTTTCCTTTCTTCCCAGTTGAGCTTCGTCCTCAGAACATCAAAATAGTTCTTATTTCTCTGCGTTATCAACTTTATCTTCCTCGTTGATTTGCTTATAACAATCCTATGTTTTGTAGTAACTTTATATCCGATTTGACCATCCAGAGTGGCCATTACGTCCTCAATATCCTCATCCACTCTAACGGTCAGCCTCGCGTTATCAGGCAAAACAATAGGTCTATTGGAAAGCGTGTGGGGACAGATGGGTGTGAGTATTATGCAATCCATTGTGGGATAAACAATTGGACCACCGGCAGCCAAGTTATAGGCAGTGGAACCAGACGGCGTCGAAACAATTAATCCATCGGCATGGTAGGTGGCTACATCCATCTCCTTTCCACCAAAACTAACCTTAACATTTATAGGAACGATTCTCGCCAAAGCGCCTTTGCTCAACACAGCATCGTTAAATACGGTTTTTTTGCTAATCAAATCTGAATTATTGTAAATTTCAACATCCAACATCATCCTTTCTTCGATAAAAAACTCATTCTTAACAAAAACCTTGTCTAAAGCATCGTACATCTCAGATAAAGGTACTTCTGTTAAAAAACCCATCCTACCCAAATTCACTCCCAATATAGGTATGTCCTTTTTGGACTCATTGACGGATCTTGCAGCAGAAATGAATGTTCCATCACCGCCGAGTACAATTATCATATCCACATGGGCAGCAAGTCTTTCTCTGTTTACACCCGTTAAGCCCAACGACTGGGCCGCCTCATACCCAAGAACAACATCAACATCATTTTTTTGTAAATACTCAAGCAACTCTTTTATTATCTTGTCTATATTCTTGACTTTAGCTTTAGCTATAATCCCAACGGTTTTAAACATCTAACCTCCAAAATAAGCTTGCTTTATTATGTTATCGTCTTGGAAATCTTTCGCTTTTCCCGATGCCACAATTTTTCCATTCTTCAAAAAATACACCCTATCCGCTATTTTTATGGTCTTATTAACATTTTGCTCAACTATCAGTACCGTGAGCCTATTCTTTTTCATAAACGATATTATGTTGAACAGGTCTTTAACCAATTTCGGCGAAAGCCCTGCAGACGGTTCGTCCAAAATCACAAGTTTTGGCTCCCTCATCAAGCTTTGGGCAATGGATAGCATCTGTTGCTCCCCGCCTGACAAAAAACCCGCTTTAAGCACCATTTTTTCTTCCAAATTGGTAAAGTGCTCAAAAATCCCCTCAAGCTTCTGTTTAAAACCTTTTCCCCCTTCAACTTTTAAATTCTTATAAAATGCGACCCTAAGATTGTCAAGGACAGTTAGGTTTTTAAAGATCGTTCTTGTATCTGGTAGATACGAAATTCCAAGATTTGCAATTTCATGGGTTTTTAAATTAGTTATATCTCTGTCTTCAAACACAACCCTGCCGTGCTTTTTTAAAACACCCATAACGGCATTGAGTATCGTTGTTTTACCCGCACCGTTAGAGCCAACTATTGCAACTATCTCTCCTTTTCCCACTTCTATATTAACATCTTTAACGGCTAAAGCCCTACCATAATAAACCGTCAAATTCTCTACCTTTAGCATCTACTCACCCATATATGCCTTAATAACCCGATAATCGTTCATGACTTCACTGGGCAGACCTTCTGCAATCTTTTTACCACTATCCATGACAACTATGGAATGCGAACAGTTTGTTACAAACTCCATATCGTGCTCTATTAAAAGTATCGATATGCCTCGTTCCCAAATCCTGAAGATACTCTTGAGCAAGAGCTCTGTTTCATCCTCATTTAATCCCGCAGCGGGCTCATCCAATAAAAGCAGCTCAGGTTCAGAAACCAAAGCTCTTGCAATCTCCACAAGTCTTTTTATACCAAATGGTATCTGATTGGGATACTTATACAGATAATCCTCTATTTTTAAAAATCTACAAACCCTTTCAACCTTCTCAAGAACATCTCTTTCATGACTTTTGTTAAGCCCAAGAATGATGGATACAGGGTTTGACTTAATTTTGCTGTGCAAACCCAAAGCAATGTTTTCTTTAACCGTAAGAGCATCAATGAGCTGTATGTTCTGGAACGTCCTTGAAATTCCCAAGTTTATAAGTTTGTAAGGTTTATATAAGAAAAGATTCTTACCTTTAAAAATAATCTCTCCGCTATCGGCTTTATAAAGCCCTGTTACGATGTTAAACAACGTTGTCTTACCAGCGCCATTTGGACCTACAAGTGCTTTTATCTGTCTTTCTCTTACAGAAAAACTAACGCCATCAACAGCCTTAACACCGCCAAAGTGTTTCGTTATGTTTTTTATCTTTAAAATATCGCCCTTTTCCATTTTATAAATCCACCCAAGCCTTTAGGCATAAACATGGCTGCAATTACTAACAGCAATCCATTAACAATTGGCCAGTAATCCTGTAAAAATGTCATGATATTCGGAAGCGAAGCCAAAACAACCGTTATAATCAAAGACCCAAAGATACTATCTATGCCACCAACAAAGGCCATGACGATGTAATCTATTGATTTTAAAAGATCAAACGAAGAAGGAGAAATAAAGCCCAAATAAAATGCATACAAACCACCGGCAAAAGCAGCATAGAAGGCACTCAAAGAAAAGATCACTACTTTATACAGATGAACATTCACGCCAAAGGACAATGCCGCTAATTCCTTTTCATGTATGGCTTTTAGTGCCCTTCCAAAATGGGAATTAACAATCCTGAAGCTAATAAAGGCGAAAAAAAACACCACAATCCAGACAAAAAAGAAAAACTTCTTTTCACTATCAAACACAAAACTACCAACGCTTAACATAGGCATTCCTGTCAGTCCCTGATGGCCGCCTGTTAAATCCACCAAATTATTTGCAAATATGTAGATTATCTCACCTATGGCGAGTGTGGCCATAGCTAAGTAGTGGCCTTTTAGTTTTAGCGTTGGATAACCGATAATAAGGGCAAAAACGGACGTTAACAGCGATGCTATTAAAATTGATAGCCACGGATTAATGTTGAATCTTATAGCTAAAATCGAAGAAATATAAGCACCCAAACCAACAAAACCTGCATGACCCAAAGAAACCTGACCTGCATAACCCAAAAGTAGGTTTAAACCCATCACAACAATAACAGCCAATGCGGCAATGGAAACCATATTGAGAATAAAGGGGTTTTTTATTATAAAGCCTGAAAGGAGAAAGAGAGCGATCAATACGTAAGTGGCTGTGTTTTCTTTCATTTAAACCCTTTCAACATCTTTTGAACCAAAAATACCCGAAGGCTTAATAAACAAAACAAGAATCATAATGAAAAAAGTAACGGCATCTTTGTAAGACGAAGATATGTAACCCGCAGATAAAGACTCAGATATTCCAATAATCAATCCACCTACAATCGCACCAACATTATTTCCAAAACCTCCCACAACACTTGCAGAAAAACCCTTCAAACCCATTATTAAACCAATGTTGTATTTAGCAAAACTTATTGGAGCTATAATTGAACCACCAACTGCCCCTAAAAATCCACTTAAGAAAAATGAAACGGATTTCACCATTTCAACGTCTATACCAAAAATACTACACGCCAAAGGGTTTTGGGAGGCCGCAAGCATAACTTTTCCAAAATTTGTCAAGTTTAGAACATAGAAAAGTAAACCAGCAAGGATCAGAGCACCAACCAACACAACCAAATACTGGGATGAAAAAGTTAAACCAAAAATCGTTACACTCTCAAATGGTAAAAACTGACCAACAGAATGGGCATTTTTGCCAAAAATCAGCATGGCAGTACCTCTTATAACCATCGCAAGACCTATGGTGAGAATTATCAAAGATAATTCTGTGGGATTTTTCGTATTTTTAATAAAAACAAAGTGAATAATATAACCTAAAAGACCAACGATTAGTGAGACAAGAAAAAGTGACGCGACTAAAGGAACATGAATACTCATGAAATAAAACTGCAACATTCCACCTAACATAACAAATTCGCCTTGAGCAAAGTTGACAATGCGAGTAGTAGAATAGATAAGATTAAAGCCCAACGCTATTAGTGCGTATATTAAACCTGTTATGACACCATTTATTGTGTATTGAATAAACGCTTCTATTTATTTGCCTCCCATTTCTCAGCTTCTTCCTTAAAGAGAGACGCCGTTAGCTCATCTATGTTACAAAAATGCACCTCTTTTACGTTTTTTGCACCCTTCAAAAACTCAATCGTTGTTGTGAATATGATATTAGCAGCCCTTTCTTTTGGAAAACCAAAGATACCAGAGCTTATAGCCGGCAAAGACACGCTTTTTATTCCCTTTTCCTCGGCCAACTTTAATGCACTCAAAACAGCACTCTTAAGTTTGTTGTCCTCATTCCCTTCGCCCCAAACAGGGCCAACAGCGTGTATCACGTATTTAGCCTTTAGTCTTCCAGCGCCAGTAATGGCTGCCGACCCAGTAGGCACATAGCCAATCTTGTCACTCTCCTCCTGTATCTCATAGCCGCCCTTCCTAACAATAGCGCCAGCCACGCCACCACCGTGTTTTAGATGGGAATTTGCCGCATTTACAATAGCCTCAGTATCCTCCTCTGTTATATCACCCTGAATGACTTTAACAACTTTATCCCCAACCTTCAGTTCCTTTAAAACTTTCATCTCTTGCCCTCCAAACCTAATCTTTTCATTTTTGAATGTTCCCTCAATTCCCTCAAATAAATGCCATCAAACAGCTTTGCAAAACCTAAAGGCATATAAGTTGCAAAATACCTCAAGACTATCTTGGGTTTAAATTTCATTCTAAAGGCTTTTAACAGATATTTCCTGGCCTCTGCTCTATTACCTGTATGCAACAGATAACTCCCCCAACGGGAATAAACCTTAGAAGCCGAATTGTTTAAGTTCATATTCAACTTTTTAAACTCTTCCTTGCTCAATCCACTTATGAATTTGTTCATAACCTTGCAATCATTCATCCATCTTTCCCAAGGAATTCTATAATTTAGACATGTTCTTTTATAAACTAAACAATCATCAACATACGCAAAATTCCAGTTTCTCATCATCCTTAACCACATATCCCAATCCTCTGTAGTCGATAAACTTTCATCGAATAGGCCAGTTTCAACTATTGCTTCTCTCTTCACGACCACTGTGCTCGGATCGATAAAACTACCTCTAACTATCCAATCCAAACCAACAATATTCGGCACCTTTCCATCTTTATAGCCTATTTCTTTAACCCCACTTTCATAAACTTTGTAATAATTCGTGAAAACACCTACAACATCACCCTTTTCAAGCCTTTCAATGGTTCTCTCAAGAAACATTTCATCCCACCAATCATCGTCATCCAGAAAGGCTATATACTTACAGTTTGATTGTCTTATAGCTATATTTCTGCTACACGAGACTCCACAATGATTATGCTTTATAAAAATAACACTTGGAAATTTGCTTTTTATTAAGTTCCCCACATCTTTTTCTGATCCATCATCCGATACAATAACCTCTACATCTTTATAAGTCTGATTGAGTGCGCTCTCGATGGCCTCTAAAACCAACTCTCCCCTGTTGCATGTGGGTATTATAACGCTTACGCACTCAGACATTCATTAACTCCTCGATTGCCCTTGATATTTTATCTGAAGATAATACATCAACGATAAATTTTCTACCATTTTTGGAAAACTCATCCAAATCTTTAGCGGCTTTTATGATCCCTTCAGCAATACTTTCGGCGTCAATGTCGGTTATTATCAAATCCCTGCCGCTTTCTGCCACTTCACCTATACCTGTAGCTTTTGTCGCCACAGTCGGAATTCCACAGGCCATAGCCTCCACCACAACATTGTCAAACCCACCCTTTTGGGAAGGCACAACACACACATCGAACATGCTGTAAACTTCAGGTGTGGCTTCAATGGCTCCAAGAAAAACAACCCTATCTTCAATACCAAAATCCCTTACCATCTGTTTCAACTTATCCCTAAAAGGCCCATCACCAACAAGTACAAGCTTACCCTCAATGCCACTTTTGTAATACGCTTCTATTAAAACATCAGCTCCCTTTGGGTTGTAAAATCTAACAACAGAGCCAACAATAAAATCATCATTTTTAAGTCCAAATCTACTTTTTATCTTGGTTTTCTCATCCTTTGATAGAGGCCTAAAGTAATCCGTGTCTATAGGGTTATAAACAATGACTACCTTATCCTTAACCATGGGCAAAACCCTGAGCACGTTATCCCTAACTGTCTTAGAATTTACAATATACAACCTGCTTTTCTTTGTAAAATACTCCATAGCTATGCGCCTGTGCCATTTCTTTTCCCACTTCCATACCGTACTGCCAATAAACGTATAAACAGGCATATCCTTTCCCAACAATGCCATTTTCGTCGTATAGTCCGCTAAAAACTCAAATGTAAATATGACGTCTGGCGCTATGCTTTTTATAAGTTTTCTCAATTTCAAAAACACATCAACCCTGTAAGATCTCAGAGCCCTGTTATGCTCACCTGTCACTTGATAGGCTTTTATACCGTCGTTTTCTGCCCTTTTTATTACCCCATCATCTGCTTTCATTATAGAGGCGATAAAAATCTCATAGCCCCTTTTCTTTAAACCTTTTGCAATCCTATAAGCCCTTCTTTCTGGTCCACCAAAAAAGCCGAACATATCGAGCACAAAGAGGATTCTTTTCATCTGTGCCATATAGCATAAACCTTTGCGGGTAACATTTCTTTATTCAAAAGCAATTTCCTCTTAAAGCTACCCCTACTCTGCACAGCTTTAATTCGACCAATTTTACAAAAATCTTCACCAAAAAAGGCGCTCTTTTTTGTTGTAAAACAGAACTCAAAGCCCAAATCCTTGGCTATTTCAAGTGAATCTTCACAATACTCACCCCACGGCCAGGATAAAAAAGCCGTTACAACACCCAATTTTTTTCCTATTGCATCCTTTGAACCCTTCAAATCCTCAAAAACCCTATCCTTGAATTCCTCTACACTCTCAAAATGGCCTTTATTACCCAAAGCATTAGCCTTTTTAACCGTCTCTTCCTCATCTTTGCATTCCAAATACATCTCCCTAAATTTATCTAAAAAATCACCATCTGGGTAAAATCTCCTTGTAGAAAGAGAACTTTTCATTTCAAATATGGGATAGCCTTCTAATGGTTTCTTACCCAAAGCATATTCATAGCTCCAATGGGCATCAGAAGGTCTTTTCCATACACCTATAACCCTATCGCTTGAGAAAACCTTGACATGGCTACCCGAATGAGAGCCAATGACAAATACACCACTTTTTCCCATGATCCTCAGTTCATCCCAGCTTAAAAACTCACTAAAATCACCGTTTAAAGAATCATATAGAGCCGTTTCCTTCCTTTTTGGTAAAAACAGGTTATCTTTACCGTCTTTGAGTGTCTTTTCCGGGCTTCTATCCGTAATTTTAGATGTAATCACAAAAATCAATGCCTTTAACTTTAGCTCTTCTAAAATTGGGTATGCATACACATAGTTATCCAAAAAACCGTCATCAAAGGTTAAAAGCACAGAAGGCCTTTTAAGATCAACCTCTCCTTTTAAGTCAAATAGAACCTCTGGATCTACAATGTCAAAGTGTTCCTTTAAAAAAGACAACTGCCACCTAAACGTATCGACATCTACATCATAACCTTTGAACGGCAGTATCCTATGATAGTAAAGGGCAATTAGTGGCTTCAATACTCTATTCTTGCAGCCGTTAATCTATCAACTTCCAATATTCCCTCTATAAAGCGATAGAAGAAGCTTGCTGGCAAACCAATGACAGAAACTATATAATCGCCGTCCTTTCCAAATCCCACAAGTCTACCTTTAACGTCGCCCGAAGACCAAACAAGCTTAAGTTTATCACCATTCATTTTAAACATCTTTATGTTGTATCCCTGATAGTGTTGCTTGTTGATCGTTATATTGTGTGACAGGTAGTTTCTCATGCCCAAAACTTCATAGCCATCTTTCGTCTTTATTACCTCTATACTCTTTGGAATAAATACTGAGTATTTCAATCTATACTCTGGCGTATAGCCAGCTTGTCTAACGCTTACATTTATGGGCTCAGGGTAACGCTCTATAGCACGCTCTCCACCTCCAAAGATATACGGTGCCTTATACGTTATCTTACCCTCGATCTCGTTGTAAACTTCAAGCTCCCTCGAGCTGTTCACAAAAACTATATCGTTACCCACTTTATAGAGGTTGTAAAAGCTACTCACATCAACGGGCAGGTTTAGTTTTGTGGTGGCAAACGTGTTCAAATCAAGTTTGTATATCGGACCGTAAAACGGGCTTTTTATACTTGCTTTCTGTGCAATGAGTATGGGCTTTTCAGAGAACCTATCAAAGAACCTAATATGATAGGGTAGATCGTCCTTGATTATGTGGAACTTGCCTTTATCTATGTAACCCAAGGCTGAGGACAAATTGCCGTATCTATCAAAATTGCTTATGGCAACGAGATACTTACCACTAACCTTTGCCGCATCGATGTTTATTATGTTGTAGCCGTACTTGAAGCTGAACAACTTATCGAAAGAATCTATATCAAACCTGTAAGCCGTAACTTTGGATCCTTGGGCAACGAGTATAACATTTCCATCTTTATCGTCAACTTTACCCATAAACATGGCGGTTGTGCCGTAACCAATGTCTTTATAAAGAACAACTTTATAAGAAGAAGACGACATCTGCAGGCGTGTGTATGGGCTATACAAACCGAATTTATTGAGGATTGACTCCCAAAAGGTCAGCTTAGGTTGTAATCTCAAGTTGGAAGCCACCAAATTATTGGGTGGAATACTCTCTACATTGATCTGGTTCAAAACCATGCGCGTCTTGTTGTCTATTCCTATAGAACCCCTTTCAATTACAGAACCTGAATAACCATTGTATAGTTTGAATTTCAGCTTTTCATGTTTAACTGTGGAAACCAATAGTACCAAATCGGCATCTACTACATTGGCAAATTTCTTGATGGCATCCCTTTCGTATAGCGTGTTTATCCTGTTCTTAACCAAAGCAATCTGCAGTGTATCCGGGCTGATGACAAAGAAACGACCCGTACTATTGAGTTTATCCCTAATCTGAGAATAGATGTATGGATTCCTCGTTATTACCGCTATCCTGTAAGAAGGCTTGCCAGCAACCCATTGATCTCCCGTCTGTGGCTTTCCACCATATATTTCTTTTGTGCCGCTTGGTATTATACCCAAACCCAAAAAGTACTTTCTCTCCCTTTCTATACCCTGAGTGATAGTTGCAACAGACTTATGATCGTAAACCTTGTTAATCGTCGCAAAGCATATCCCTTCCTTTAATTCCACAGGTTTATTTGAATTCAAAGGCACGAAACTACCTTCATTTCTGTAGACGTAAACAAAGTAATTCTTGAATAAACCATCCTCATAACCCTTATCTAAGACAAGTTTCCTTCCCTCTACCTTTAAAATTCTACCCTTAATGGGTTTGAGTTTAGGCGCAATTTGAGACACCAAATCATCAAACACGGTACCGTAAGCCATATTTGAAATCAAAACAAACAGAACTAAAAAGGTATACACAAATTTCTTCATCTCTTTAATCCCTTCAACTGCTCTATAATGCCCTTTGTTTTGTTATAGAGCCTTGTAACCTCTTCCAACTCGGCCCTCTTTTCTTCAACCAACTCCTTGGGAGCTTTTTCCAAAAATGCCTCGTTGTTGAGCTTATTATTTAAGAAATTCATTGACTTTTCTTGTTTCTTCAACAGTTTCGTTAATCTCTCAACCTCTTTCTCCACATCGATATTGCCTTCGACAGGCAGATAGATATCGGCATAAACAGTTGATTGAACTACACAGCCATCCACAGGCTTTGTTGTTATGGAAAGCTCGTCCACCAAAGCCAAGGCGTGTATGTAGTTTTTGAAATTCACAAGAATAGACTGAACCTTTTCATCTTCGGTCTTAACAAACACCTTTATCCTCTTTGACGGTGGTATGTTGTACTCACTTCTTAAATTCCTTATAGCCCTGATAATGTCTATCACAGTGTCCATTGCCGATTCCAACTCCTCTGCAATATCAGACTCCTTAAACTTCGGATACTCGGCAATCATTATGGATTCACCCTTCTTATTGGGCAACTTTTGCCACAATTCCTCTGTAATAAACGGTATAAACGGATGCAAGAGTCTCAAAATCGCTTCAAAAACCTCAAGCAGCGTGTATTTAATCGAATAAGAGAACTCATCATCCATGTGAACCTTGCTCATCTCGATGTAATAGTCACAGAACTCATGCCACGTGAATTGGTATATGGCACTTGCAGCTTCGTTGAATTTGTACTGATTTAGGGCATCCTCCACCTTTCTAATCGTCTTTGCAAGCCTCGACTTAATCCAAACGGAAGCTTGGGAGAGCTTCTTGGGTTTTTCATCAAACGTTTGACCTTCAGTGTTCAATTTTATGTATCTATAGGCATTCCAGATTTTATTCATGAAACGCCTGTTGCCCTCGATCTTGTCTTCGGAAAGCTTAATATCCCTGCCTTGGGCAGCCAATATTGCAAGTGTAAATCTCAAAGAATCCGCACCGTACTTTTCAACAACCTCAAGCGGATCAATAACGTTACCCTTAGTTTTACTCATCTTTTGACCGTATTGATCCCTAACAAGTGCGTGAATATAGACACCCCTAAACGGCACATCCTTCATAAAATGCAATCCCATCATCATCATGCGCGCGACCCAGAAGAATATGATATCAAAGCCCGTAACAAGTAAACTCGTCGGATAAAAGCGTTTTAAATCTTCTGTCTGTTCGGGCCAACCCAATGTTGACATGGGCCAAAGGGCTGATGAGAACCACGTATCCAAAACATCCTCATCCTGTTTTATGTTATTGCTACCGCAATGTTCACAAACAGCAGGGTCTTCTTCAGAAACCGTGTACTTACCACAGTCCTCGCACTTCCATACAGGAATCCTATGACCCCACCACAACTGTCTTGATATACACCAATCCTTTATGTTGTACATCCACTCAAAATACGTCTTTTCCCAATTCTGTGGTATGAATCTTGTTCTACCATCCTTAACAGCCTCGATGGCAGGTTCAGCCAATGGTTTCGTCCTAACAAACCACTGCTCTGAAACGTAGGGCTCTATAGTCGTTTTACACCTATAGCAGTGGCCAACGGCGTGCCTGTGCTGGGCAACGTTTTTTATAAATCCCTTACTTTCAAGCTCGGCAACAAGCTTCGATCGGCACTCTAACCTGTCCATGCCTTTGTAGTGTAAAGCCTCATTTGTCATCCTGCCATAATCATCAATTGCCACAACCAAATTCAAATTATGTCTTCTGCCAACTTCGAAGTCGTTTGGGTCGTGTGCTGGGGTAATCTTCACAACGCCCGTACCAAACTCCATATCCACATACTCATCCGCTATAACAGGAATGGGCTTGTTCTTTATCGGGAGTATCACTTTTTTACCAACGATATCCTTATACCTCTCATCGTTTGGGTTAACGGCCACAGCCGTGTCACCAAACATCGTTTCAGGCCTTGTAGTTGCAACAATTACACCGCCATTGCCATCTTCAAAGGGATATTCAATATAATAAAGCTTTCCCTCTTCTTCTTTATGTTCAACCTCCAAATCACTCAAAGCCGTATGACACCTTGGACACCAGTTGATTATGTACTTATCCTTGTAAATCAATCCCTCTTTGTAAAGTTCCACAAAGACCTTTCTCACAGCCTTAGAAAGCTTCTCATCCATCGTAAAGCGCAAGCGAGACCAATCACAGCTTAAACCCAGCCTCTTTATCTGTTCAACAATCCTATTGCCGTATTTTTCTTTCCATTCCCAAACCTTCTCGACAAACTTCTCCCTTCCCAAATCCTCTTTCTTTATGCCTTTGCTCGCCAAATCCTTTTCTACCATATTTTGCGTTGCAATACCTGCATGGTCGGTGCCGGGTACCCAGAGGACGTTATAGCCCTTCATTCTCTTGTATCTCACCATTATGTCCTGCAGTGTACCATTTAAGGCATGGCCAATATGCAAAGCCCCTGTCACATTTGGTGGAGGAATAACTATACTAAAGTTTTCTGCATTTTGATCATCTTTTGGCTGAAAATAGCCCTTCTTCTCCCAAAATTCGTACCACTTGGTTTCAAATTCCGGTGAATACTTCGTATCTTCCATTTCCTCACCCCTTATGCGTATTCTTCTGAAAGTTTTAGCCCATAGCTAAAGGCAAACTGATTTATCGTCTTTAGTTTTTCAGGTAGTACTTGATCTATGGCATCTACAAAATACTTCTCATCTATTCCCATAAAACGCGACAAAAGTCCAAGCATCACAGTATTCACAAGCCTTGCATTCCCCAACTTATTCGCGTCATCTATAAATTTCCTCTTTATCAATCTTCTAACCTTAACCGTTTCAATCATACCATCAATGTTGCTTTCATCTATTGTCTGACCAATTATTGGCACAATCCTGTCGTTAACAACAACTATGGAATCATTATTCAAGTATCTAACCCATCGCAGCATCTCAACCTTTTCTGTTGCCAGCATAAACTGAACACTGCCCATCTTATCCGTGGATGAATAGACCCTGTCTCCATATCTAACAGATGCGCTCACAGAACCACCCCTCTGACTCATGCCGTGTATTTCGCTTTTTTTTACATCAAAGCCAGCAAACATGCAGGCATACGCCACGACATTCGAAGCCGTTATAATGCCATCGCCACCCACACCAACAAAGAGAACGCTATATATGTTCATTTTTCCTCCTTCTTCACTATGGCACCTTCAATGGGACAGACGTGCATACACACCTCGCAACCCGTACACAGCACCTCATCAATAATCGCCTTATTATCCTTAAAATCTATAGCTGGACAGGCAATACGCAAGCACCTCTTGCAACCTATACACTTATCAGGCACAACAACAAGCGGTGTCTCCTTGATCTTCTTTGGCGCCAACACACAAGGTCTTGTTGGTATTATAACACTCAAGCCGGGTTTGTTTATCTCTTCTTTCAAAAACTTCTTTGTATTTTCATAGTCATACTGATCCACCTCATAGACACGTTCAATGCCTATGGACTTCACAAGATCATAGATCCTTATGGGCTTTACGCTTTCTCCCTTTAGATTAAACCCACTGCCGGGATCTGGCTGACCACCCGTCATGGCCGTTATTCTATTGTCCAAAATTATAACTGTCATGTTAGCGTTGTTGATATAGGCATCGATCAAAGGCTGTATACCTGTATGGAAGAACGTTGAATCACCTATTACGGCAACGACCTTTTGCTCACTTTGAACCTTGGATGCACCAACACCCATAGAGATACTTGCACCCATGCACACGGTTGTATGCATAGCGCTCAAAGGCGGTAAACACCCAAGCGTGTAACATCCAATATCGCCTGTAATAAAGATGTTCCTACCCAATGAATGCAAAATGTCAAAAATGGGTCTATGGGGGCATCCCGGACACAGAGCCGGTGGACGTTTAGGCAATTCAAACTCATTAAAGACAACCTTTGTGGTCTCTTCCCTTATCAAATCTGCCTTTTTTAGTCCTTCTTCAACAATGTCCAGATTAAACTCGCCATCGTAAGGGAAGTATTTCTTACCTTCAACGTTAATGCCTGCAACCTTTAGTTCCTCTTCCATAAAGGGCTCTAATTCTTCAACAACCACAACCCGATCGAACTTATTAACGAATTCCCGCATCTTCTCAATGGGCATGGGGTAACTAAAGCCAACCTTAAACACGTGCGCATCCGGTAAAAGTTCTTTTACATAGTTATAAGCCATGCTTGAGGTTATGATGCCAAAGTTGGTTTTACCCTTTTCAATCTTGTTTATCGGCGTCTCATTACTAAAAGCCTTCAGTTTTTCCAATCTATCTAAAACAACTTTGTGCCTCAAAATTGCATTTGCAGGTATCATCACGTATTTTCTAAAGTCCTTTTCTAACTTCAAATCCTGTTCATTATCGAGCGTGCGTGGGTCAAACTGAACAACACCCAAGGAGTGTGAGATCCTCGTTGTCGAACGCAAAATCACCGGTGTGTCAAACTTCTCGCTAACAACAAACGCATACTGCATAAAGGCCATAGCTTCAAACGGATCAGATGGCTCAATCAACGGAACCTTTGCAAATTTCGCATAACGCCTGTTGTCCTGCTCATTCTGGGATGAATGCATACCTGGGTCGTCAGCCGTTACAACAACAAAACCCGCATTGACACCGGTGTAGGATGCTGTCATTAAAGGATCCGCCGCCACATTCAATCCCACATGTTTCATTGTGGCAAAGCTGCGTGTTCCAGCAATAGAAGCGCCCAAAGCCGCCTCAAAACCCGCTTTTTCATTTGGCGCCCATTGTGCTATGACGTTTGGGTAGTTCTTAAAATGCTCTAAAATCTCACTCGACGGCGTTCCGGGATAGCCGCTACCAAAACGAGCATTACCCTTATAAGCCCCTATGGATATCGCCTGATTTCCGCTTATGATCTTCTTTATTACTTTAAGTCCCACTGTTCACCCCTAAAACGCAATTTTTATTATAGTCTTCACATTACCCCTCGGCGTAAAATCACCTATGACCTCAAGATGTTTGGGTTTTAAAACCTCTTTCAATGCATTGAAAATCTCATTTGTCGCATCTTCATGTGAAATATAGCGTTCCCTGTACTTGTTCAAATAAAGTTTCAATGACTTAAGCTCAATAACGTATTTATCCGGTACATACTTGATCCTGATCGTCGCAAAATCGGGATAGCCACTCCTTGGACATTTACATGTGAACTCTGGAAATTCTATGCTTATTTCGTAATCGTTCTCTGGATGGTTGTTTGGCCAAACTTCAAGCTTTGCTTCTTCTATCGCTTTCTCTCCGTATTTCAATGCTCACCCCCACAACAAAAACTAAGCTTATTTTTAGCACAAAGGCCTTTCAATTACAAGATTTAGACGTCCCAATCCAAAGCCCTATAGGAGATGGCCTCTTTTATATGCTTTGGCAAGACATTATCGCTTTCATCAATATCTGCTATCGTTCTTGCTATCTTTAGCACTTTTGAATAGCTACGGGCAGAAAAGCCAAACCTATCAACGGTCAGTTTTAAAACAGCGTGGGCTTCGTCATCCAAACGGCAGTATTTCTTCAAGTGTTGTTCATTCATCTGGGAGTTGTAGCTTATGCCATCATCCTTAAACCTCAACCGCTGAATATCCATAGTTCTTTGGACAATCTCTTTCATCGTCTTTGAATCCAAATCAACCCTATCGTCCGACAGCTTATCATAGTCAACCTCGGGTATATTTACCTGAATGTCGATTCTATCTAAAATCGGACCAGATATCTTACTTCTGTATTTCTTGATTTGGGCAACAGTGCAGGTGCATTCACGCTTCTTTGAACCGTAGTATCCGCATGGACACGGATTTGCTGCCGCAACAAGGAGAAATCGTGCTGGGTAAGTTACTTTAGCACTTGCTCTTGACACCGTTATAACGCCATCTTCCAATGGTTGCCTCAAAGACTCAATAACGTTTCTTTTAAACTCTGGAAACTCATCTAAAAATAGAACGCCGTTGTGTGCAAGTGTAATCTCACCAGGCATGGCGTTTACACCACCGCCGATCAAACTCGCGTCGCTGCTTCCTGAGTGCGGTGCACGAAAGGGTCTTTCCAAAATTATCGGTCTATCTTGGTTTAACAGGCCACAAATGCTGTAGATTTTTGTCGTTTCAAGGATCTCCTCATCCGTCATATCTGGCAAAATGGTAGGAATTCTTTTGGCTATCATGCTTTTACCCACGCCGGGCGGTCCAACCATGAGCAGGTTATGGAAACCAGCAGCTGCAATCATCACGGCCCTTTTGACCTTGCATTGACCCTTTACATCTGCAAAATCCAGTTTACCATTTGTTTTTTCTTTGTAAAAAGTATCATCTAATAGCTCTTCAGGATCTTCCTTCCGTTCTCCTTTTAGAAACGACAAAACCTCTAAGAAATGATCGAACGCAAAGACTGTTGCCTTGCTCAAAACAGCCTCTTTCGCATTACCCTTGCTTACAACAAGCTTCATGCCCTTGCTTTTTGCCAAAACACCTATGGGAAACACACCGTTTATCGGTTTTAACTTACCGTCTAAGGAAAGTTCAGCTGCAAATATAAACTGATCCGTATCGAAATCCACATTCAGAGAAACGTTTGCAAGACCTATGGCTATGGGCAGATCAAAACCTGAGCCACTCTTTTTTATATCAGCAGGGGCGAGACTTATGGTTATCTTCTTAGGCGGTAGCTTTATACCACTATTTGCAAGGCAGTGTATGGCCCTGTCTTTGCTCTCCTTGGCCGCCCCTTGAGCCAATCCAATGATATTCAAAGATGGTATACCGCGTGTGGCATCAACCTCAATATCTATGGGTATAGCTTCAATGCCTTTAAGTGTTGCACCCTTTATACGTTTAAACATCTATCTAACGGTAATTTTCACCTCTGGCGATGGCTGCGATTCTTGACCGAACTTGTCCACAGCCTTGACGTAATAGTAATACGTCGTATTTGGCGAAACAGTGTCGTCCGTAAAGTACGTATTCTTTGTAACTGCAATCTTCTTTGTCAAGATGAGGAAATGCCTTCTAAAGACCTCATATTGAACTGTATCGGGACTTCCTTTATTCCAACTTATGACAACCGAATGACCCACCTGTTTAACAGATATACCTGTGGGTGGCAGTGGCAAAGGTTTTGTCTTAAATGCATAGGTTTTTGATGGCAAACTCTCAATCCCGTCCTTATCAACGGCTGTTACGTAGTAGTAATACGTCTTGCCAGGCGCTAAACCCTTGTCCACAAATTGCAGATCACTTGATGGCACCTCTCCAACCATTGCCATGGATTGTTTTGTGTCGCCTCTGTATATCCTATATTTCACAACATCCGCTGTCATGCTTGGAAACCAATATATTGTAAGCTGCCCTGCCCCACTCTGAACAGCGGTTAAATTCCTCGGTGGCATAGGTTTGAACTTTGTTGTGGCCTTTGCAACGGCCAAGATATCTCCCTCAACGCCTTTGAAATTCACAGATACAACAGAATAGTAGTACGTTGTGCCATCTCTTAAACCCTTATCAATGTAAATCGTATTCACATAACCATCTACCCTACCTATCTTCTTAAATGGTCCTTTGGGTTTTGTTGACCTGTAAATATTGTAAGCCACGACTGTATGATCGTTAGGTGGCTGCCACCTTATAACAACCATTCTTGGAAGCCCACTTGTTGCAGTAATCTTTATTGGAGAAACTGGAGGAGGCAGAGTTTTACCAACAACATAATTACTTGCAGGCCCGACACCTTTGCTTGAATAAACGGCAATCTTGTAAAAGTACTCTGTATTGTCCTCAAGGTGTTTCAAAAAACCACCCGTGTCAACGTATGTCGTTTTCAACTTATCGGGAATACGCGCAATTTCTTGATACGGACCTGTTGCTTGTGGAGCTCTATAGATCACATAGCCCTCAACCCTTGGGTCGTTGACCGCATTCCAGCTCAAACCCACTTCCCTTATACCACCCTTTGCTGCCAAGCCCGTAACCATTGGAAGCGTCGTTATAACAGGCGGGTTGCTATTCATAGCGCAAGAACTTAACAGGATTATTGCCAATACAAAGAGTAAAAACCTTTTCATCTCAACCTCCGACAACTATTTTAAACATGTCTTCGGGCAACTTTGAATAAAAAACCATTTTCCTGCCAGTTTTGGGATGCCTAAAAGACAGCTTGAATGCATGGAGAGCCTGCCTTACAATATCTTTCGATGCCTTTCCATAAACCTGATCGCCAAGCAGTGGACAGCCCAAATATTTCATATGCACCCTAATTTGATGTGTTCTCCCTGTGAACAATTTAAACATAACAACGTCGTAATTTGCAAGTTTTTTGATAACCTTGTATTGGGTTTTTGCAGGCTTACCGTTATTTACAACTGTAAATGCCTTCCTATTTTTCGGATGCCTGCCGATGGGTTTTTCAAGCAAACCCTCTACATTTTTCAAATGACAGGATGTAATTCCAATGTAGCGTCTATCTATGGTATGTTCGAAGAACTGCTTTGCAAGTTCGAAATGAACCCTATCGTTTTTGGCCAAAATAATCACACCACTTGTATCCTTATCGATCCTATGCACAACACCCGGCCTTTGTGGAGCTCCAATATTGGAAAGCTCAACACCCCTATAGAGTAAAGCAGAAACAACGCTTATATCCTCACACGCAGCACCAGGATGCACAACAAGACCAGGTGGCTTGTTCACAACAACAATGTCCTCATCCTCAAAAACAATTTCTATATCAGCGTCCCTTGGCTCAATTTCAATCTTCTTAGGCGGCGGTATAATTATCCTTATGCACTCAGAACCCTTAATCCTATAGCTTTTCTCAATCCTCCTGTCGCAAACGGTTATGAAGCCGCCTTTTATGTAATTTTGAATTTGATTGCGAGCTATCTCTAAAATATCAGATAACAGTTTATCAATTCTTTTGCCTACGTAGTCGGGCTCTATCTTGTCAATGAAAATCTCATTCATTTATCGTGTTTTCATACAACTGTTGTATTGTGGGTTGCGTGTTTTGTAGATCCACGGGGTTTTCTGGTTTTTTGTTAAGCATTTGCAGTATCTCACTTGTTACACCCTGTGGTATTGGGAAAGTCTCAACGGGTTTATCGTCCAATGCTAAAGACATGAATTTTATCCATATGGGTAGCGCAGCACGGGCACCCGTTGCACCCTTGAATATCATTCTGTTATTGTCGTACCCAACCCACACACCACACACCAAACTCGGCGAATAGCCTATAAACCATGCGTCTCTATAGTTATTCGTTGTGCCTGTCTTGCCTGCCAACGGTCTTTTTATAACACGCGCCGCCCTTCCCGTACCGTAAAGTATCACATTCCTCAACATGCCCGTTAAAATGAAGCCATCGATGGTGTCAAATACACGCTTCAGTTGTGGTTTTGCCGTGTATATTACCTTACCGTATTTGTTCACTATCTTTGTTATGAAAATAGGTTTCGGCAACAAGCCATAGTTGTCAAACGCCGCATAGGCTCTCACCATCTCTATGGGTTTGACACTTAGAGAACCTAGAGCAATAGATAAATTGTGCGGAATTTTTTCTTCTATACCCAGCTGATGCGCCATCCTAATGACATTTCCAATGCCAACGGCGTTTAGCAAATTAATAGTTGCAACGTTTACAGAATGCACAAGTGCATACATTAGTGTAACAGTGCCATGAAAAACACGCTCGTAGTTCTGTGGACGCCACTCCTTGCCGTCAAACCTAAACACAATGGGCCTGTCTGCAATTGTATCATCGGGCAAATACCCTTCCGTAAGTGCGGTTAAGTAGATTATCGGCTTAAAGGAACTGCCTGGTTGCCTTTCGGCTTGCAAAGCCCTGTTAAATTGACTCTTCGAATAGTCAAATCCACCAATCAAAGCTCTTATATAACCCGTTTTTGGATCCATTGCAATCAAAGCTGCCTGCAAACCATCGTATTTCTTCTTTATTGACAAAATTCCGCTTTTCACAGCTATGAATGCATATCTTTGTAGGCGGGTATCGAGTGTCGTGTAAACCTTTAATCCACTCTTATACACAACCTCTTCACCAAAATGATCTATGAGCCACGTTCTCACATAATCCGTAAAATACGGAGCTATAATCAGACCAAAGAGGTTTCTCGACGGCTTTTTCAAATAAATATTGGCGTTCATAGCCTCCTGAAACTGTTTCAGTGTAATAAAGTGGTTTTCATACATCCTTTTAAGCACATATATCGTCCTCTGGCGGGCCCTTTTTGGATGTTTATAGGGGTTATAGTAACTTGGAGCAGCCACAAGACCAGCAAGTAAGGCACTTTGGGCTATAGTCAAATTGCTTGCATGGGTATCAAAGTACGTCCTTGCTGCCGCTTCAATACCCCATGCACCCTCGCCAAAGTACACTGTGTTTAAGTAAAGCTCTAAAATTTTATTCTTGGATAACTCTCTTTCAAGTCTGTAAGCCAAGATTATCTCTTTTAATTTCCTTCTTATGGTTCTTGATGGCGTAAGGTAGATGTTCTTTACAAGCTGCTGCGTTATTGTGCTGCCTCCTTGAACAATTTTGCCCTTTATAACATCAACCATTAAAGCACGCATAATACCAACGATATCTATTGCCCCATGTTCATAAAAACGGGCATCTTCGGCAGCCAAGATGGCATATCTCATCCACGGGGATACTTGAGAAAGCTTTACAGGAATCCTATTTTGCAGTCCAAACTTGGCAATTAACTTACCATCAGCAGAGTAAACCTTTGTTGGCAGTGGCAACATCTTAACATTGACGATTTTGTTAAAATCACCCTTTATACTTACATATATAGAACCCAAATATATGGCAAGGGCTACTATACCTACCACAAAAGCAATGGAAAACAGGTATAGAAAGAACTTAAAAATAGGCTTTAGAAACCTCTTCATTTCAACACAATCTTATACGTCAAATAAACATCCGTATTGAGCCATGCAAAGTTCTGTTGTTTTTTCAAGATTATCTTCAAATAATACTTTATTCCCACTAAACTCCCTTTTTCAGCTTGAATAATCGCTTTAGCAACATAGGAATTATAAAAATTCACACCTTTCAAAATTGACTTTGTAAAAAAGTTATCTGCAATATCAGGGTATCCTGCCAAAAGATAGGCAACGCCGAGCTTGTAATAATCTCCAGCTGAATATACCCTAACATTGTACATAGCCTCATAAGCCTTGTTGGGTTCGTTGTTCATCAGATACATCGTCGCCATGAGCCTCCGCAAGAAATCGTTGTGGTAGTTTTCGTAAAAGTAATTGCACAGAGTAACAAGACTTTCAGGGTTCCAATACAGATGCATCGACCTTTCAAAATCTCTTTGGATAAATAGGTAATCGATGTCTTGATTTAAAGCCGCCTCAAACAGTAAAAAGACCTTCTTTTCGTAATCTCTCAGCTTTTTAATCCTGCTTTTATCAAAATTCTCCCTATCGATGATGTAATCTGAAAATATCGTCAAATACTTTAGTTTCTTCTGCGCATCTTCGTCTAAGGATTTTACGCGTTGAGAGAAGGTGTTTAAATACTTAATCGCATCCATGTGCTTACCGTTCACCTCTTTAACAATAAACATCGCCAAATATGGCAAAGGAAATTGCTGGTAGGTATTAATGAGCCTTGTCAATAGCATATTTGCCGTATCTACATCGTGATTTTTCAAGCTCATTATGGCAACGTTGTATGCAAGAAGAGGGTTTGTGGGAACCTTAGAGAGAGCGGATTTATAGTACATCAAAGCCGTTTTGTAATCACCCTGAATGTAGAACTTATTTGCATATTCACTCAATAACACCGCCTCAGAAAAATGGGCAGCCTGTTCAAATTCGTTTGCTGACTTTTCAGGTAAACCTAACTGCTGATACAAGAAACCCAATTTGATTTGTGGTGTTGCCTTATTAGGCAAAAGATTCACGGGTTTCAAATACATATTCAAAATCTCGGCCGCCAAGATATAGTTAAAATCCATCCTATACGAGTAACTCTCAATCGTTAAAGGTGATCTCACCTCAGGTATTATTTTGAAGTGATCAAAGCACTCACTGCTGTTATCACCATCCAAAGAAAGAAACTTATTGGCAGCATCAAACTTATTAGCTCTAAAGAGTAAAAAGAAGGCTAAAAAATTCTTGCAAGAAATCTTACTCATATCCATGTAGTACATCTTTGGAATGCTATTCATAGCAACCCTATAGTTGCCATTTTGGGTCTCTATCAAAGATGTATTGTAAAAAACACTGCCCATGGGATAATAATTCAAAGCCTGTCTCATGTAATTCAGCGCAGCCTGGGTATTACCCTGCTTCAAATAATAATCACCTGCAAGACTCAAAAGTAAGGGTGAATGTGGGTAGCTTGAAAGCATTTCAAAGAGCTTTGATGCGTCTTTTTTTACAACGTAGTTGTAATACACCTCCATCAGTTGAACATCTTTGTTGTCAAGTCGTGTGTCTTTTAAAAGCTTGATCATCTGTTTCGCCTTGTTGTACTCCTTTTGGGCCATGTAGATCCTGAACAGATTCACATATCCGTTGACGTAGTTGGGGTTGTTGTGTATAGCAAGGAGTAGGTAGCGTTTTGTTTTATCAAACAAATATTCCTTTGCCTTTTTTATATTGCCCATTTTAAGGTAGATATACCCTATGCCGTAGTAGGAGATATACAGATCAAATGTGGCCTTTTTTAGCTGCTCAAGTGCCTTTTTGTATTTGCCCTCTTCCTGAAGGCGAATGGCGTTTATAAAATGGACATCAACAATGGGATTATACGCTTGTGGTAATATCCTTTTCTTTTTGGGTTTTGGCTTTACCGCTTTATGGACAACGTGCTTTACAGGTTTTTTTGGCGCTGGCTTTTTGTGAAATAACAAAAAAGCGGCAGCTGCCACCAAGACAACCACCGCAACAATACCGTAAACAGTCCACTTAGGTTTTTTATTGGATACCTCAGGCTTTTCCTCTAAAAGCTCCCCTTCTGGTTTACTTTCCTCTTCAGGCGCTCCTTCATGCTCCTCAACACCTTCAGGTTCTGTTTCTTCCTCATCCTCTATAACTATGACCTCTTCGTCTTCCTTCGGTTCCTGCTGCGTATCTTTTCTATCTTCTTCAGCCATAAGAATTAGCTAATTTTGGCAACAAAGTTTTTAAGTCTCCTAATACCTTCCTCGATTTCCTCTAAACTCGTAGCAAAGGATATCCTAACGAAATCATCTGCTCCAAAAGCAATGCCAGGAACCAGCGCAACGTGCTCAATTTCAAGCAGAAGCGTTGCAAAATCCATGGAGTTCTTAATCTCTTTGCCCTCAACCTTTTTACCATAGAACGACGAAACATTGGGGAATACATAAAATGCACCTTTAGGGTTGTGGCATGTTATACCATCAATCTTGTTAAGCTCAGAAACAATATAGTTTCTTCTTTCCTCAAAAGCCCTTCTCATCTTCTCAACACTATCCTGCGGGCCAAGTAAAGCCTCAATGGCAGCATCCTGGGCAGCACACGTTGGGTTTGTTGTGCTCTGTGATTGCAACTTTATCATTGCAGCTATCACATCCTTATCACCACACGTATAACCAATTCTCCATCCCGTCATTGAATACGTCTTGCTTACACCGTTCACAACAAGTGTTCTCTCTTTTGCATAATCGGACAGTTTGGCTATGCTAACAGGCCTATAGCCATCAAACACAATCTCTTCATAGATCTCATCGGATATGATCCACAAATCGTGTTTCTCCGCCAACTTTGCTATTGCTTTGAGGTCTTCTTCTGTGTATGTGGCGCCCGTTGGATTGGATGGATTGTTTATCAATATCATCTTAGTATTTTCTGTAATTGCCCTTTCTAAGTCTTCAATTTTAGGCACAAAGCCGTTCTTTTCTTTTGTCTCAACTATAACAGGTTCTGCACCAACGTACCTCGCGATCGCCTCATACGTTACCCAATACGGCGAAGGGATTATAATTTCGTCACCTTCATCAAGCATAACAGAGGCTATATTGAACAGTGCATGTTTTGCACCTACAGATATGCACACATTCTCCCTTTTATACTCTAGTCCATTCTTTTTCTTCTCTTTTTCAACAACGGCATCCCTTAATTCGTTTGTGCCTCCAGCAGGTGTATATTTTGTATGACCTAAAACGATAGACTTAATAGCCGCATATTTAATGTTATCCGGTGTATCAAAATCCGGTTCTCCTGCAGCAAAGTTTGTTACATTAATTCCTTGACTTTTTAGTTCCTTAGCTTTAGCACTGATGCCAATAGTTAAAGATGGTTGAATTAAACCAATTCTCCTACTCAGTTTTTGTCTGCTCATTTCTTTTCACCTCTTCCAAGCTTTTTATTCATTGCCTCTATTACCTGATCTGGCACAAACCTTGATATGTCACCGCCGTTTACAAAAACTTCTTTTATAATTGACGAACTTAAAAATGAGTACTTTATATAAGGCATTAGAAAAATCATCTCAATATCCTTATTTAGCCTTCTATTCATAAATGCCATCTGTAATTCATATTCAAAATCGCTAACGGCCCTTAAACCCCTAACAATCACCTTAGCATTCTCTTTCTTTGCAAAATCCACCAACAGCCCTTTAACACCTTCTACCACAACACCCCTCAATTCCTCATCATTCTCTATGACCCTTTTAGTCAACTCAACCCTTTCATCGAAGGTGAAAAGCGGCGTTTTACCAGCATTTACGGCAACAGCAACAATAACGCGGTCAAAGAGTTTCTTAGCACGTTTTATAATGTCCAAATGCCCATTGGTAATGGGATCAAACGTACCTGGCACAATGGCTGTAATATCACTCATCTTCCACTCCATAATAGTCAAGCGTATTTTTTCCAAACGTCTTACTCTTTATGCGCTTAAAATCACTAAAGCTCTCTCTAAGCGTTGTCCTTATGTCATGTTCCACACAAACGATCGCTTTTTTGTTTATTTTAGAAAAGAACTTGTCCAAAAACCCATTAAAATCGAATTCATACGGTGGATCTATGTAAACCACATCAACAACCTTCATAATTTCACTATCTAAAAATCTCTCCGCATCCGATCTAACCACCTCTACATTCTCAATGCCCTTGGTGTTACGATTTATCAACGATATGCTATCCTTCGAATTATCCACAAATATAACCTTCTTTGCTCCTCTCGATAAAGCCTCCATGCCAACAGAACCACTACCGGCAAACAGATCCAAAAATACACTGCCCTCAATCAAACCCATCATAGTGTCAAAAAACGATTTCCTTACAATACTTCGCGTAGGTCTTAAAAAGACATTCTTTTTATAATACAGCTTTTTGTACTTCAACTTCCCTGCTATTACTCTCACGGCACTTCCTTAACAACGACAGTTTTTCGACTTTTTCAGGTAACCTAATATACACAAATTCATTGGGATTTCCATAAAATTTTACATTTCCGTCTTCATCGTAAAGACAATCCAAATTTAAAGATACCCGTTTTAGATTGGGCAGTATAATTTCGTAACTTCCCCTTTCAATCCTATCCCTCACCTGGATCTTTGCCATTCCATCCGAATATTCAACAACGATACCGCAGAACTTACAATTCCTTATATAACCTGAGGATTTTAGATACTGCTTGGGTTGTCCGAGATAAAATCCCAAAGAATACGGCCTATGGCTCACACTTTCAAGTTCCTTCATATAATAGGGAATCATCGACTTAAAGTCTCCCCCTTTAATTATCGTATTTAGTGCATCTCTATACACAGAGGTCACAACAGAAACGTAATACACACTTTTCATCCTACCTTCGATCTTAAGCGAACTAACGCCACTTTCTATCAACTGTGGTAGTATCGGTAAAGCACACATGTCGTAAGAGTTGAATATGAATGTGCCTTCCCTGTGCTCCTCAACTTCCATTGGCATATTGGGTCTTTTATGTTCAATAACCGTGTATTTCCACCTACAACTCTGCGTGCAATCACCCTTGTTCGCACTTCTACCTGTAAGATAGGCGCTCAAGAAACACCTACCAGAGTAAGCCATACACATGGCACCATGAATAAATACTTCAAGCTCAAGATCCGTTCCATTTTTGAACCTTCTTATATCCTCAAGCGTCAATTCTCGAGCTAAAACAATGCGCTTCACATTGAAATCCTTTAGAAAATTAGCGGCGTAGGAATTCGTTATATTGGCCTGTGTGCTTATGTGTATGGGAATTTCGGTATTTTTGTGAACAACGTTCAAAACACCCAAATCAGAGACAATTACTCCGTCTGGCGGATATTCGTTCAAGAAATCTACAATCTCAAACAGCTCTTCAAAGTCCCTATCAAACAAATAGGCGTTTAATGTAAGATAAAGTTTCTTGCCTTCAGTGTGCACAAAATCTAAAGCTTCTAAATAGTCACCCTTTATCAAGTTACCAGCCTGAGATCTCAAACCAAACTTCTTCAGTGCGCAGTAAACCGCATCCGCACCGTAATGTATGGCAAATTTTATCTTTTCCAAATTTCCGCCAGGACTTAAAAGCTCAACCATATCGGGGAAAGTTTTAGCAATTTATTTTTTCAAATACAAGTCATTGTCCTGTTTTACACCATAGTAGTGCAAAACAAATTCCATTAATTTAGCAAAAAGTGGCGCTGCAACATCTCCACCGTATATACCACCCTTCTTTGGATTGAATATTGAAACAACTATAACGAATTTGGGGTTTTTATACGGTGCAAAACCGGCAAAACTTGCAACATATTCATTTACATACTTACCATTTTTGGCAATTTGGGCAGTTCCTGTCTTTCCAGCAACCTCATAATCCTTTAAAGCTGCCTTTTTGCCCGTTCCATATAAAACGACCTTTCTCAATATCGATTTAACCTTTTCAATAGTTGACGGTTTAAGTATCCTAATCCTCTGAGGTTTGTATCTATACAACGTTTCATTATCCCTAAAGATTTCCTCAATAAAGTGCGGCTTAACCCTGTATCCACCATTTGCAACGACACTGTACATATCGGCAAGTTGAATTAAAGTAACACCAATACCTTGCCCAAAGGCCATGTTGGCAAGGTCGAGTTTTCCCACTCTAAATATGTCCTTAACAATACCTTTAGCCTCAGAAACCGTATCAATACCCGTTTTACTGCCAAGACCAAACCTGTAAAGATACCTATAAAAGATCTTCTTTCCCAACTTCAGTGCTATTTTTGCACTACCGATATTGCTTGAGTACACAAATACATTTTGAAAACTCAACGTTCTAAATCTCTCAACATCGTGTATCACCTTTCTGCCCAATCGCCACCTGCCATTTTCACAGTTTATCAACTCATTGCCTTTAAATATTCCACTATCCAACGCAGCAGACATGGTCAAAAGTTTAAAAACACTACCCGGCTCAAACACCGTACTCACGGCCCTATTCTTTATAAAATCATATGAATACTTCCAGTACTCATTGTTGTTGTAATAGGGGTAAGAGTCCATTGCTATTACTGAACCGTCATAAGGATTAACAATAACAGCCATGCCAAAGTCCGCCTTATGCTTTTTAACACATTTTTCAAGTTCAACGTGCAAATAATCCTGAACATCTTGATTAAGCGTTATCTTCAGGTTATCACCATTTTTTGGTATTACCCTATCTATAAATTTAAATGCATCGTACTTCACCCTCTCTTTTACTTTCTCTGGCTTTAAAAACCTATCGTAATAGTTTTCCAATCCTTCGGCTCCCTTACCATCTTTAAAACAAAAACCAATAACATGTGCGGAAAACTCACCATCGGGATAGTATCTTCTAAAGGACTTAACAAAACCAAAGGCAGGTATGAAATTCGGGTCGTCCTTCAACGCTTTGTACTCCTTGTAAGAAACTCTCCTTTTTAAAACAACAAATCTATCCTTGCTTTTATTTTGTATAATCCTCTCAATTTGTTTTTCAGATACACCTAAAACCTTCTCAATGTCTTGAAAAAATAGCTTTTCTTTGAGTTTGAAATAGTCGCTATTTGAATAGTGTTGATTCAGCTTTAAGAAATAATAGGGATCAACAAAAAAACTATAGGAAGGATAATTAACAGCAAGAGGCCTATTTTTACAATCGTAGATAAGACCCCTGTAGCCAGAAAGCTGGACCGTATGAGTGATACTCTCTAAAAGTAGTCTTTTGTAGTAGCTGGATTTTAGTACCTGTATGCGAAAGTCCTTTATTAAAACAATTAAAAAACCTAAAAATATGAGAAAAACAACAGCTTTAAAACGGGTTAGATTCAATGTGCTATTTCAACGTAACTTGCAGGTTTTCCAGCTACCGAAAGTATATGCTTTGGATTGAGAAGCTGATTCCGATTCTTTACTAAACTCTGCTCTTCTAAAATCAGGGAGCGAAGTAGTACCCTCTTTGTATTGATCTTGTGTTTCGTCTGTGCAATACTCATGTTTTGATAGGCAACAAAGTATATGGTAAGTGCTGCGAGAATCGCTATAGATAAATACAGCGGATTAACGTATATAGACCTAACTTTGGATTCGGACTTTACGGCTTCCTGCTCCAAAGCCTTTACTTGAGCATAATCAACCATCCTTTACCTCCGTTTCAATTTTCAATGCGCACCTGAGTTTTGCACTCCGCGCGTGTTTGTTGGATCTTACCTCATCTTCAGATGGCCTAATGGGTTTCTTGTTGATCAACCTCAAAATACCTTTTTGCTTGTACTCACGGAAAATCTGTTTAACTACTCGATCCTCCAAAGAGTGAAACGATATAACACAAACAGTCCCACCCACTCTCAAACGTTTAATTGCCGCTTTCAATCCAATTTGTAGACTCTCAAGCTCGTCATTTACGACAATCCTCAATGCCTGAAACGTCCTTGTTGCCGGATGGATCTTTAATGACACGTTGCGTGGAACAGCCTGCTCAACCAAATCGGCCAACTCCTTTGTTGACTTTATGGGCCTCTGTTTTACTATCGCCTTCGCTATACGTTTGGCGAATCGTTCTTCTCCGTAAAGCCTCAATATTTTCTCAATTTCCTCCATATCCCAATGATTGACAATCCTTTCGGCTGTAAGGGGCTTTGATTGATCCATCCTCATATCAAGGGGTGCGTCGATACTAAAAGAAAAACCCCTGTCTGATTTTAACTGATCAAGAGAAACACCGAGATCAAAAATAATTCCATCAACAAAATCGATACCCAACCTATCCAAGTACCCCTCTAAATTGGCATAGTCATCATTGATCAAAATCAGCCTACCACCGTACTGTTCCTTTAACTTTTCACTGTTTTTAATCGCTTCTTTATCTTTATCAAAAGCAATAACAACGCCAGTCGGATGAGACAATTCCAACAATTTTTTTGTATGACCAGACGCACCGAGCGTCATATCCACATATACCCTATCCTTTTCGGGTTGAATTATGGTCATAAGTTCACGCGTTAAAACACTTTTGTGTTTCATTTAAAAAATACCCAACTTTTCAATCTCCTCAGCCAGTTCCTCTTCAGATTCCCTTAAGGCTTTGGATTCACTGTCCCATCTCTCTTTAGACCAAATCTCTATGTGATCCAAATTACCTAAAACAACAACATCCTTGTCTATACCTGCATCCTCTCTCAAAACACCCGGTATCAGTATCCTTCCCTGCTTATCAATATTCACGTCTTGAGCTGACGAGAAAAACATCCTCTTAAACCTTCTTGCCGCTTTATTGGTTAAAGGTAAATTCACTGCCTTTTTTTCAAGCTCCTCCCACACATCATAGGGGTAGGCATAGATACAGTCATCAAAAACTGTAAGGACAAGGGTACTCTGATGTTTATCCCTTAAAATCTCTTTAAACTTTGGAGGGATTTTTACACGCCCTTTATCGTCGAGGGAGTACTCAAATCTACCCCTAAACATCCACTTTCACCCACTTTCACCCACTTTACTCAATTTACATATCGGATGTCAAGAAAAAAAGTTAAACCTTACTAATGTTATGAGTTTTTATTTAAAAGGATATGGGAAGGGAAGAAATGGTTTCAGAAGATTATAGTATTTCTATTTCTACCGCTTCTACGCCGGGAAACTTCAAAAATTCCTTTGATAATTCATCTGTAATTTTCTTTTGAACAAACCAAGCAATTGGCAAGCACCCAACACAACTTGGATTTCTTCTTAAGAAATCACACCTAATCACCAATGTCCCATTATCCTCACAAAAATCAATATTCTTTACAAGTCCTAACTCAAAAACACTCATACCGCTTTCCGGATCTCTAACACCTTTTAGAATCTCTACAATCTCTTCTTTTGTTGGCAAATCACCCAATATTCTACCTCTCTAATTGACTATTTCCCGATACTATAAGTTCTTTGTTATCACAAAAATCAACTTCAAACTGCACTGTTAAATGCGTTATACCAAATTTCTTCAATATTTCTAACATTTTATCTTTTATGCTCCTTGTTTTACTTACTTCAAGATCATCGATTTCAGCGTGCATTTCTGCTAAGTAAACCCCATCTTTCAGTGCCCATACATGTAAATGGTGAATATTTTTAATATCGGGCAATCGTTCTAAAGTTTCCTTGATTTTTTCAACATCTATCCCTTCTGGAGAGCCTTCTAATAGAATGCGAGTAGAATCTTCGAGCACTTCTACACCTTCATGAGCTATATACAACGATATTAGAATAGTCAAAATTGGATCAACCACATAGATTCCTGTATGTTTAATTACCAATGCAGCGATAATAAGCAAAAGTGAGGCAAGGGAATCGGCAAACATATGAAGATACACAGACTTTGCGTTCAAACTCTCTTTAGACGGTTTCTTAAGCAAAAGAACACTAATTGTGTTACCAAAAAACGCAACAGCAGCACTTATAAGCATTATGTTTGTAAGCAAGGGTTCAGGATGTATTATTCGCTTTATTGCTTCTGCTATCATAAACAGGCTGACAACAATAAGAAAAAGGGCGTTTACAAAGGAGGCTAAAATCTCTGCCCTTTTCAGTCCGAATGTATATTTTTTAGTGTTTTCTTTCTCTGATAAATGCACAGCTATATACCCAATCAAGGCTGATAGTGCATCTGTAAGGTTATGTATAGAGTCAGAAATCAACGAGAGGCTAAAGGAGAGTAACCCTCCAATAACCTCTGTCAGAGTTATCACTAAGTTTATAACAAAAGTTATCATAAACTTATTTTTCATTGTGCACTCCTTCTCGGTTTTTGAATTTCTTTTAATTCAAATTTATCATCACCATCTTGATATTCGTCATCTCCTCTATTGCAAACCTCACACCCTCTCTTCCTATGCCACTCATCTTATTGCCACCGTAAGGCATATGATCGACCCTGAATATAGAGGTATCGTTTATCATCACACCACCAACATCGAGGTTATCTATAGCGTAATGAATCTTCCTTATGTCATTTGTGTAAATGCCTGCCTGCAGACCGTAGTCTGAGTCATTGACATGCTGTATTGCCTCTTCAAGTGTGTTGTATTCAACAATGGATACAATGGGTGCAAAGACCTCCATGCACATAACACGCATGTCTTTCGTTGTATTCCTCAAAACAGTGGGTTTCAATACCCTACCTTCCCTCGTTCCGCCTGTAACAAGCTGAGCACCCTGATTTATAGCCTCTTTAATCCACTCTTCAGCCCTCTTCGCCTCATTCTCATCTATCATAGGACCCAAATCCGTATCCCTCTCAACGGGATTTCCTACTTTTAAATTCTCTGTGGCTTTGGCAAACTTCTCTGTGAACTCATCTGCAATGTCCTTGTGTACATAAATCCTTTGGAGTGATATGCACACCTGACCTGAGTTTGCAAAGGCACTGTCCACACACCTTGGTATAGCCTTATCCATATCAGCATCCTTCTCAATTATTGTCGCAGAGTTGTTTCCAAGCTCGAGTGTAACTCTTTTGATACCTGCAAGCCGTGTTATTCTATCACCTACTTTGGCAGAGCCTGTGAATGTGATCTTTCTTACTCTGTAGTCTTTAACAATTACCTCTCCAATCTCTCCTCCAGGGCCAATTACAACGTTGAAGGCGCCTTTGGGTAGTCCTGCTTCCTCCAAGATTTCAGCCAAAATCAATGCCGTTATGGGCGTTGTTGATGCTGGCTTCAACACAACCGTATTACCACTTGCAATGGCAGGTGCAACCTTATGGGCTACCAAATTCAATGGAAAGTTAAACGGCGTTATGCCCCCTATTACACCCATTGGCACCCTGATGTAATATCCAACCCTACCAACACCACCCATGCTTGCATCCATTGGAACGGTTTCACCGTGTATACGCTTTGCCTCCTCTGATGCAAATTTGAACGTCTCGTATCCCCTATTTACCTCACCAATGGAATACTTCCATGCCTTTCCCGCTTCTCTGCAGATCATTGTTGCTATCTCTTCCGATCTCTCTTTGATCAGATTTGCAGCCTTTTCTAAGATTTCAGATCTCTTGTATGCTGGCATACTCTTCATTTCTTCAAAAGCTTCCTGCGCCGCAGCGATGGCTTTATCCACATCCTTTTCACTTGCCCTTGGAACAACACCTATGGTCTCACCTGTGTACTTATCGATAACATTGATAGTCTGACCCGTTTCTACCCATTCTCCACCAATATAGGTCTTGTAGTGTTTCATGGTGGCACCTCCTTTGTTTTTCTTAAAAATGTTATTCCTATTTTTCTTTATGTCAAAAAATTTCAGCTTGAAAAAAGTTCATCAAATAAATAAAGTAACGTGTGAAGCAAATTTTGGAGTTTAAAAGTGGATAGAAAGATCTCAAAGGTGGAAATCGACGGTCTTGAAGCTCTATTCTACGACGAATTGACGCTCCTTTTGAGTGGCTTCACGTACAACAGGTTCATAAAAGACGCAATAAGCAAGATCAACTTAGGCATATCGGACACCGTTCTGGACTTCGGCTGTGGCACGGGTAAAAATTTGTGTATCATGAGAAACTACACCCAAGGGCTAATTGTCGGATTCGATACAAGCAAATACATGATAAAACAGGCAAAAAAGCGATGCAAAAACATTAATACACACATATTCTACCACGACATCAGAAAACCCAATCCCTTCATAGATCTGTTTGACGTTGTATTCATATCATTTGTTTTGCACGGATTTATCGACAAGGAGAGAGATATGATAATATCAAATGCCTTTAATTCGCTGAACTCCAACGGTCGTTTTTGCATACTGGATTACAACGAGTTCGACTTAGATAAGAAAAATCCGCTAATTAGAGCTATATTTAAGTATGGTGAATGCCCTCTGGCAAGCGAGTTCATAAAAATAGATTTAAAGAATAAACTGAGAAAATTTGGCTTTAGACACTTTGAAGAGCATCTCTACTACTCCAACCTTGTGAGGTTACTCATTGCATACAAATGAACTTGCCATACTACTTTCGGGTTTGTCAATAAAAGACTTAAATGACTTTAAAAGCTTAGAAGAAGCCTACGAACGATACAAGGGCAAAATAAAAAAGAGGAACATTTCAAAAGAGCTTGACTACATAGAAAAAAACAACATCGAGGTGATAAACTTCTTCGATGACAAGTACCCTGACAGCTTAAGACAAATCCCATACCCTCCTGTAACGCTTTATGTTAAAGGAAAGATCAAAGAGATGGAGCTACCCATTGCCATTGTCGGCACACGGTATCCCTCTGGATACGGAGAAAAGGTCGTTAAGTACTTAACGGAAAACTTAGTGGATGCTGGTTTTTCAATAATCAGCGGCTTGGCTTTGGGAATTGACGCAATGGCACATGCCTGGACATTGAACAAGGGTGGATACACCATCGCCGTTTTGGGCTGTGGAATAGATGTGGTATATCCACAAAAAAACAAAAATCTCTTCAAAAGAATTGAAGAAAATGGTTGCATAATCAGCGAATTTCCCATCTCAACACCACCCAATAGATATAACTTCCCAGCAAGAAACAGGATTATTGCGGGGCTGTCAAAAGGCACAATTGTTGTCGAAGCGGATATAAAAAGTGGATCACTGATCACGGCAAGACTAACTGCCGAACAGGGAAAGCCCGTATTTTCCGTTCCCGGAGAAATATTCTCAAAAAGAAGCAGGGGAACGAACAAACTCATAAGTGAGGGGGCTATACCCGTTTTGGATATAAATTCGGTTTTATCGTACTTCTATCTGGAGTTGAAGGCAGATTTAGACAGACTCAAGGAAGAAAACGCAGAGTTAACAGAAAAGGAGAAGCTTGTTCTGAATTTGCTTGAAGGCGAAATGAACGAAGATGAGCTATCGAGTTCTACTGGGCTAAATATAGAAGAACTAAGTGAAATACTGTTTGACTTAGAACTCAAAGGCTTAATAAAAAGAACAGTGATCGGTTATCAAAAAATCTAAAACCTCAAGGAGAGAAGGGTATGGATTTGGTCGTTGTGGAATCGCCAGCAAAAGCAAAAACTATAGGCAAATTCTTGGGTAAAAAATACGATGTCGTGGCATCATACGGACACATTAGAGATCTGCCAAAGAACTCGTTTGGTGTGGATATAGAGAAGGACTTTAAGCCGAAATACGTAGTGCCTAAAGAGAAAAAGTCTGTCGTTGATAACCTAAAAAAATTGGTTAAACAATCAAACACAGTCTATATAGCAACGGATGAGGATAGAGAAGGCGAAGCCATAGGTTGGCACATAACACAGGCAACAAAGGTAGATCCAGAAAAGGTAAAACGCATAGCCTTCCATGAAATAACAAAAAAAGCAATCCTTGAAGCCTTAAAATCACCGCGACAGATAAACATGGATATGGTGAACTCTCAGGAGGCCCGAAGGATACTGGACAGAATTGTGGGATACAAGTTGTCGCCTTTGCTTGCAAAGAAAATCCAAAGGGGACTGTCCGCCGGAAGGGTTCAATCCGTCGCATTAAAACTCATAGTGGACAGAGAAGAAGAAATAAAGAACTTTAAACCCCAAGAATACTGGACAATACACCTGTTGTTCGAAGATAAGGTTGAGGCAACACTGGAAAAAATAGACGGCAGGCAATTGGAGAAATTAGAGATAAATTCAAAGGACAAGGCAAACAAAATCATTGAGGAGATAAAGAAAGAGCAATTTACTGTAATATCTATTAAAAAGACCAAAACAAAAAGAAGACCTGAACCACCGTTTATAACAAGCACAATGCAGATGGCAGCTTCAAATCTACTTGGATTTTCAGCCCAAAAAACAATGCGTATTGCACAAACGCTTTATGAAGGTGTTGATATAGGAAAAGACAGGGTTGGACTTATCACCTATATGAGAACAGATTCGTTTAATATTGCTGAAGAGGCCATTCAAAAGGCAAGAAAAACACTAAAGGAGCTTCTGGGCAACGATTACATACCGGAAAAACCGAATATATACAAAACAAAATCAAAGTTGGCTCAAGAGGCACACGAGGCAATAAGGCCCACAGACCCATCCCTTCTGCCAGAAATGGTAAAACCTTACCTTAACGAAGATGAATTCAAGCTATACGACTTAATTTGGCGCAGGTTCATGGCTTCACAGATAAAACCTGCCGAGTTTAAAAATGCATCCATAAGTTTCGGATCAAGCAGATTTGAAGCAAAAGCAAACTTCAAGGAACTGGTTTTTGATGGTTTCTTGAGGATCTGGACATTTACTAACACGCAAGAGAAAAAGGCACCGGATTTCAAGAAAAACCAAGCTGTAAAGCTCACAGATGTCAATGGAAAGCAACACTTTACAGAACCGCCTCCAAGATACACGGAGGCAAGCCTAATCAAAGAATTAGAGAAACACGGCATTGGAAGACCCTCAACGTACGCAACAATAATCGACACACTTCTCAAACGTGGCTATGTGATTCTAAAGGACAAGAAGTTCTATCCACAGGAGATAGGTATAGTTACAAGCAAAATGTTGGATAAATTCTTTTCTGATATCATAAACGTTAAATTCACAGCACAAATGGAAGAGGGATTGGATAAGGTCGCAAATAGAAAACTGGACAAGGTAGAACTCCTAAAGAGGTTTTACGATAAATTCAAAAAGCTTTTGGACAATGCCTATGAAAACATGGAAAGACTAAAGCCAGAAGATGAACCGACGGATGAAAAGTGTCCTATATGTGGTGCACCGCTTGTAATAAGACACGGCAAATACGGAAAGTTCTTGGCGTGCTCCAATTATCCAAAGTGCAAATATACAAAACCGTTGGAAGAAGAGATCACAGATATCAAGTGTGACAAATGCGGCGCACCGATGGTTGTCAAATACTCAAAAAAAGGGACAAGATTCTTGGCATGCTCCAACTATCCAAAGTGCAAGAATACAAAGCCATATCCAACGGGTTTAAAATGTCCCTTGTGTGGCGGCGAATTGGTTGAGAGAAGCTCAAAAAATGGCAAATTCTACGGATGCTCAAATTACCCAGACTGCAAGTTTACAATAAGAGGAGAGATAAAAAATCAGGTTTGCCCCATATGTGGTTATACACTTTTTGTAAAGAAAAAAAACAAATGGTGCTGCGCGAATAGCAAATGTAACTATTGCGAAGGAAATGAAGGGGCTTGAAAGCCCCTCTTTTGTTTTAAATATGAAATGGGTTTGTGTAGAAGATGATCAAGACGATAACGAGCATATAGATAACGAGGGATTCAATCATTGCAAGGCCGATCATCATCGTTGTAAGTAATTTACCAGAAAGCGCTGGATTCCTTGCAGTGCCCAAAACTGTACCGTTTACAGCATGTCCCTGCCCTATACCACCGCCACCTGCTGCAAGACCCAATCCAATGGCACCACCCATGGCAACAAACATGTAGTACTTTTTCAAAACAAGATTAGCCGTCTGGGATGCCGTGTTAGCGTCTCCAGCAGCCAGAGCCGGTAGTGCAACAACCATAGCAAGTAGCGTTAACAATAGAACCTTACCTTTCATAACTCCACCTCCTCACAAAAAATCAAAATAACATTACAAACTTTTTTAAGCATGAGGCTCACTTACCGCATCTGCAATGTACAGTGTCGTGAGTAAGAAGAATATAAACGCCTGCAGTGTAGCTGCAAAGAGAACCAAACCCATTATGGGCAGAGGAACAAGCCACGGTGCAAGGAAAAAGATAATGGCCAAAAGCAAGTCGTCGCCAAATATGTTTCCGAACAACCTGACGGACAACGATATAATCCTTGCAAAATGACCGATCAACTCAACAGGTATCATCAACGGCGTAAGCCACCAAACAGGCCCCATAAAGTGCTTAATATACTTTACACCGTGCTTTTTTATGCCCAAATACTGATAATAGATAAAAACCAAAATTGCCATTGAAAGCGTTGTATTGAGATTGCTCGTGGGTGGCGTAAAGTACGGTATAAGCTCTGTGATGTTGCAGAAAAATATAAAAATGGCAAGTGTTATAATCAGTGGAAAATGCTTTGGCGTCTCTTCCTTGCCCAAAATATCCTCAACAAATGTATAAATACCGTAAACCACCGATTCAGCAACGTTTTGGATGCCCTCTGGAACCAGCTTGAGCGACGCTCTAACGATTAAAGCCAAAACAAGTATAACCAACATTATAAACCACGTAAAAACCAAATAACCTGGTAAACCCGTTGCTTTAATTATAAAATCCAAAAAAGTTGGAGCTTCCATGTTTCCACCTCACACCACAATTTTTCTTGCGTTAAAAAGATTTGCTATTGCTACAATCATCAAAGAAATCGGTATTATCGACACGCCAAGCACAATACCCAAGCTATTCACACCCAAACTTAAAAGAAAATAAACGCTAACACCCACGATTGTTAACCTAATTATATAATCCACAAGCGAATATCTGCCTTTTTTAAGCCACTTTTTGGCCATAAATTTTAAAAGATACCAATCTCCCAAAGACACCATAAAACCAAACAGGCTGCCTACAACACAACTTGTACTTTTAAAAAACAGAAAACACAACAAAGTTGTTAAAAAATATACTATTAAGAAAATAATTTCAAGTCTTTTTGTCTTTATCTTTATCTCGCCCTTGCCTTTTGATTCCATAAAACATATTCCTAAACGCGGCTACAATACCGAAGAAAAGAAAATGAAAAAAAAGCCAGTGGTGAGTTGATGCAAATTT
>JALUBE010000163.1 GCA_027045065.1 Desulfurellales bacterium
TATTTGGATTATACAAAAAAACAGAAAAATGTAATGCAAAATCTTGACGCAGAACGATACGAGGATATGTTAGAAAGCGGAGAAAACCTCACAAAGATTTAAAAGCAATGCTTAGAAAATTAAAAAGAGCATCGTTTAAATTTAAGATAATGGTTACGTATATAATGGGCTTGATAATCATAGGTGCAACGGGCTACACATACTTCTTATCCAGCCTTTTGGCTGCAAATAAGTTACAATTGGAAAAGGAAAAAACAGAGCTAATCAAACAGTACAAGGATATGGCCAAAACTGCCATCGAAGTGGCTCAAAATATGATTATCACTGCCGAAAATCTTGTAACAGAAGGTGTCGTTAGCAAAAAAGAGGCAGAAAAAATAGCATTGGACTCACTGAACACAATAAAATACGGCATGACGGGATACGTGTGGTGCATAAAAGACGATGGAACGATCCTTTTGGATCCCGTAAAACCTGAACTTGTCGGCAAAAACATATATAAACTTAACAAGATGCCTTATAAAACACTACAAAAAGCACTGGAAGAATTTAGGCTCAGCAACCTCTCATACATAGAATACAAGTGGTTCTATCCTGGAGAAGAAAATAAAGCTTACGAAAAGATATCCTGTGTTAAGTACATACCGTCGCTTCACTGGATCATAGGCAGTGGTTTTTACCTAAAAGAGATAGATGACCAGATCGAGCTGCTTAACGAAAGATTGAAGAGGAAAGCCTACGAGAGCTTCTTAAAGAGCCTCATTCCAGGCGTTTTTTCTTCTCTAATTTCGCTTTTAATCATGTATTTCCTCTTGGACAAGATGTTTAAATCCATAGAGGATGTGGCAAAGATACCAGAAAAATTGATCAGGGAGAATATAACACTGGACATGAAACTACCCGTTTTAACCGATGGACCTGTTGGTAAGCTGATAGAAAACACAAACAAATACATAGAGCACATTTCATGCATGGTTAAATTCAAGGAATCTCTGGATCTTGCAGATTCAGAAATGGACATTTTAGAACTGATAAAACAACCCATGGAAAAGGACTTTTCAATAAAAAACTACGCTATATACCAGGTTACAGACAACAGCGCTATAAAGGTTCTACAAAACGGCAATATACAATGCAATAACTTTAATAAATGTTTAAAAGCATCGGAAAAAGGGATAAAAATTGAGGACTACTGCAATGGATACCTATACTTCTGCATACCGATCGTATCAAATGGAAATCTCGTGGCAATAGTTGAGTTTGCATTAAAAGAAGACGAAACAGATATCTCCAAGATTGCTGCATTAGAGAAACTATTCCAAAGCGCAGCTCACAATATAAACATAAAACAGCTTACAGAAAAGCTCAAGCAAAAGACAATCCACGACAACTTGACGGGTCTTTACAACAGGTGGTTCTTGGATGAGGCAATAGAGGCTTTAACATCTAACGCACAGAGACACAACGCACGGATCGGATTTGCCATGATAGACATAGATGACTTTAAAAAGATAAACGACACCTATGGCCACACGGCTGGCGACAAGGTGCTAAAGGCCGTCTCCGATTCATTGAAGGAACACTTCAAGAGAAAATCCGATATGTTAATACGCTATGGCGGAGAGGAATTCTTGGTCATTGCCCAAGAGATAGAGGAAAATGCATTTTTAGATCTCCTTGAGAGGTTCAGGAAAGAAATAGAAGATAAAAAAATCAAGATAAACGGAAAGCAGATAGGCGTAACGGTGAGCATAGGATATTCAATGGTGCCTGAAGATACAGAAAATGTAAGGGAAGCCATAGAGCTTGCAGATGTTGCCCTGTACTGCGCCAAACGCAATGGGAAAAATAGAATAATCAAATATTCAAAGGAGGTAGAAAGCAATGGATAAGATTGCATTGATCACCGGTGCTTCAAGCGGTATTGGTAAGGCATGTGCAGAAATATTTGCCAAAAATGGCATAAACGTAATCATCGCTGCAAGGAGATTGGAAAGACTTGTGGAACTTGAGAAAGAGCTAACAAATAAGTACAAGGTAGAGGTTTTACCCTTAAAACTGGATGTTACAAGCAAGGAAGAGGTTTTTGACTTTTTGGGTAACCTGCCAAAGGATTGGCAAGATGTTGAGATATTGATCAACAATGCCGGTTTGAGCAAGGGTTTGGATAGGCTTCAGGATGGAAAGGTGGAAAACTGGGAGATAATGATTGACACGAACATCAAAGGCTTGCTTTACGTAACAAAGGCCATTTTGCCAAGAATGGTTGAGAAAAACTCAGGCACCATTGTAAACATAGCCTCCATAGCCGGTCATGAAACATACCCAGGTGGCAATGTGTACTGTGCAACAAAAGCCGCCGTTTTACACCTATCAAAGGCGTTGAGGATGGACGTTTTAGGCACAAACATCAGGGTTATTTCCATCGATCCGGGCATGGTGGAAACGGAGTTCAGCATAGTGAGATTTGATGGAGATGAGGAAAGGGCAAAGAAGGTCTATGAAAACATCACACCGTTAACAGCAGAAGATGTAGCTGAAGCCGTGTGGTTTGCCATCTCAAGGCCAAAACACGTAACGATAGAGGATCTCGTGATCATGCCCACGCAGCAGGCAAGCGTGTTGTTGACAGTTAAAAACTACAAAAACCTCTAACCGCTTAAATAATTCAGGTGGTCAATGAAATTGGGGTAGGAGGTTAGTATAGAGTGAGTCTCAGATAGATTCAAATCTAAACCCTTTGCCGCTTTTAGAACGAGAAAGCTCATAGCGATGCGGTGATCGTAATATGTTTCAATCATTGCTGGTTTCAACGCCGCAGTAGGATCGCCGTATATATCAAAACCATCCTCATATTCAAAAACTTTAACACCGAGTTTCTTTAAATTTTCGCAAATTGACTTAATCCTATCGCTTTCCTTCTTTCTTAAATCTTTGGCATCACGAACGGAGCTTAAACCATCGCAAAAAATGGCAAGGATGGACAAAATGGGTATCTCGTCAATCAATCTTGGAACCAAATCGCCTGTTATTTTGAATGGCTTCAGATTTCTTGTATAAGAAACAAAAACGTCGCCTATTCTCTCGTAGTTTTCAACCCTCTCATTTTTAATTTCGTAACTCACGCCCGCCATATCAAAAACATCCAAAATACCGCTACGTGTTGGATTTAAAAGGACATCCCGAAGCAAAACAGATCTACTCTTGGATAAGACTGCAAAAACCATAAAAAAAGCTGCCGACGATATATCAGCAGGGACATTTATCTCAAAATCGCCAAATAGATCCCTATTCTTTCCAAGTGAGACCGCATTGACGTTTATACTAACATCAACACCAAAAGCTTTAAGCATGTTCTCCGTATGATCCCTGCTCTTTATGGGCTCTCTTACAATAACTTCCTCATCAGTATAAAGGCCTGCAAATAGAATGGCGGATTTAACCTGGGCCGATGCAATCCTACTTGTGTAATCAATGCCATTGATATTTCCGCCTTTTATGGCAAGGGGTGCATAGCCACTGGATCTATACAAAAAATCAATCCCCATTCTGCTTAAAGGCTCAATAATGCGCATCATCGGTCTTCTCTTTAAGGATTTATCGCCTGTTAAGACGGCAAAAACACCTTCACCGCCGATAATACCCGTCAAAAGTCTCATAGCCGTTCCAGAGTTGCCCAGATTAATAACATCGAAAGGCTCCTTTAAACTTCCCTTACCTTCGCCATTAATAACTAAAAAATTTCCGCCGCTTTCAACCCTAACGCCCATACCCTCAACAGCTTTCAGAGTCCTAAGTGTATCATCTGAGAACAATGGATTATTTATCCTGACACTACCCCTTGCAATCGAAGACAACATTATCGCCCTGTGTGTTATCGATTTATCACTTGCTACCCTCAAAGACTTCACTTTATCCATATATCCACCCCATTTACCAAAAGCTTATCCACCTTTGAAAAATAAATAAATGACTTTCCTTTGAATTTTGACTTCTTATTGCTCCCATGAAACGCATCATCGCTCGACAAAACCTGATCTTTGTTATTCCAAAAGGCCGTTTTGCCATAGATTCTAAGATCATCCCTTCGAAAAAAGACATGCCCAGAAGCCTTGACATTGTGATTTGGGTAAATATAGGCCTTATCGGACCTTAAAAAAGCAGGCGGTTTATTGGGCTCAAATATCCAAAGTTTATCATCAATTAAAAGAACAACGCCGTTTTCTTGCTTAACCATGCTACTTGCAACTATGTGGTACTTATTGTCGCCTGAAAATCGCCAAATATCTAACGTATGGGCCTTTTCCTTAACAGAAAAATGCACATGACCTACAGGTAAACTCTCCTTTTCAACAAAACCAAAAAAAAGAAAGGCAAAGATACCCAGCAATAAAAAAAAGGAAAAGACACCCAAAAGTTGGGTTGTGCGCTTAAAACTTACCATACCGATCCAAAAGCAGATACTTCTCCAAAACCCTTTCCCACAAACCCTGTCTTTTCAATATTTCCTCAACAATGTCCCTTACTGCTCCCCGACCACCGTAAAATTCAGACACATAATCGGACACCTTCTTTACCTCTTCATGGGCGTCTTTAGGGCATGCAGAAAAGCCGGAGAGTATCATGGGTGGAATATCAATTAGATCGTCACCTATGTAGGCCATATTCTCATTGGACAAGCCATACTTATCTTTTAGGGCATTAAAGGCATCGATCTTTACATGCTGATCCTGGTATAGGTCATCGACACCCAATTGGCGCGCCCTGATTTCTGTCACCTTCGAATACCTACCTGAAACAAAGGCAATCTTAATGCCAAAATCACGAACAATGTGGAATATATGACCATCCTTAACATCAAAGAACTTGTATTCCACACCGTTATCGTCCAATATGATCCTTCCATCCGTCAATACGCCGTCCACATCCATTACGATGAGCTTTATATCCATCACAACACGCCCGCTTTCAAAATATCGTGCAGATGAATAACACCTATTATTTTTCTCTCGTTTTCAACAACGATGAGACTCGTTATGGAGTGTTTCTCCATTATTGCCGCCGCCTTTGCCGCAAGTGAAGTCTTATCTATCGTCTTGGGGTTCTTGGTCATTATATCCTTTGCTTTTATGTCAAACAAATGCGACGAGAACCTCTCTATTGCCCTTCTCAAATCCCCATCCGTTATAACACCCACCAAGAGACCGTTTCTATCCACAACCGTCGTCATACCAAGACGCTTTGAGGATATCTCATAGACAAGATTATTGAAACTATCATCCTCTCTAACAAGGGGTATCTCTTCACCCACATGCATGAGATCCTCAACCCTAACGAGGAGTTTTTTACCTATTGCCCCACCCGGATGCAGAAGGGCGAAGTCCTCCTCTTTGAAATCCCTCTTTACTATCAAGCCCGCAGCTAAAGCATCACCGATCACGAGTGCAACAGTTGTTGAACTCGTTGGCACAAGCCTAACCGATGTGGCCTCCCTCTTAACAGATGCATCAAGCACAATATCGCTGCGTTTTGCCAGTTCAGAGCTCACATTCCCCACGATCGATATTATCGGTATGTTGAAGCGCTTTAAAATGGGGAGCAAAAACAGGATCTCGGGCGTTGATCCAGAATTTGAAAGCAACACAGCAACATCCTCACGCCTGATCATACCAAGATCACCATGTGCAGCTTCAGCCGGATGGACAAACATCGAAGCTATACCGATACTTGAGAACGTTGAAGATATCTTTTTGCCGACGAGACCCGATTTACCCATACCAGAAAAGATCACCCTACCCTTGCAACTATCGATAAGCTCCACAGCCTTAAGGAAATGTTCGTCGATCCTTTTTTCCAAATCCTTTACACTTTCAGCTTCAATATGCACGGCATCCTTTATGGCTTCAAGAACCCTATTCATTGGATTTGTTCTTTTTAACAACCTCTATTAGTTCTTTTCTCAACGCATCATCAAATGGTTTCATTTTTACAGCTTTAGCCAAATAATCGATGGCTTTTGAGTAATCTCCCATTTTTTCATACACCTTACCGAGAAGCATGTTTGTATTAACACCTTTGCTATTGTCTAGCTCAATTTTAGAAAGATAAAGATCATCACCTAAACTTGTGGCTTTAACGTTGTATAAAGACAATACGTCATATAAATAATCCTGATCTCCTACACCTCCAAATGGTGCATTGCTGTAATTTTCGAATATCTCCTTTATGGCTTTCTGTTGATCCTCGTTAGCAAAAACAAATACACTGAACATGTCCTTGGCTTCTGTCAAACCATCCTCAATGGCATCTATGCACATCAAACCAAATTTAGCCACCTTGTTATCCGGTTCATCCGATAGAACCAAAGAAAAAAACGTCTTGGCCTTGTCAAACCTATTTTTCAAAAAGTTCTCTATACCGTACTGCAAGAACTCCTCTGTTTTTTTTCTTTTCTTCATATCCATATCTCAAACTCCTCTTTTTCCGGTTTAAAATCCGTATCAAACACCTCAACATCTTTTACAACACTTGCTGCAGGACCCTTCTTTGCTGCATTTATCATAACAGTAATAATTTTTTCATCCGCACAGACAACCATCTCAACAGAACCATCGGGCATGTTCCTCACGTACCCTTTGACACCTAACATACCCGCAAGCCTCTTAGCCCATGCCCTGTATCCAACGCCTTGCACAACACCAGTTACCCTTAGTCTCTTGCACGGCATAGCTCTCCTCCGTTAACAACAAAGTCGGGGCACTCGCCGTTTTTCACCTTCAATATATTCATGCACGTGATCTCTGCCATTTTCATTCGTGCCTTCTTTGTAGCAGAGCCTATATGCGGCAACAACACACAATTTTTAAGCTCCAACAGCCTCTTATCAAAATTAGGCTCATTCTCATAAACATCCAAACCCACTACAAATTCAGGCGACGACTTTGCCTTTTCAATCAACGCTTCCGTATCGGCTATCTCTCCCCTGCCAATATTAACAAATATCGCATCGTCTTTCATCAAATCAAAAGCCCTTTTGTCTATCAGATGTCTACTTTCTTCATTTAGCGGTGCACAAACAATTATCGCATCACTATTTTTAAGAAGTTCATCAAGTTCAACCCTTTTTGCATCGACCAACTTTTCCTTGTCTGATCTTCCTCTATTAAAGTATAGCACATTCATATTAAAACCATATCGGGCCATCCGAGCAACACTTGAACCAATCCTGCCCATGCCAATTATGCCCAACGTTGAACCATAAAGTTCCTTGCCTAAGAAAAGCACTGGGTCAAAGCCACTGAACTTACCGCTCCTTGTAAATTTATCGGCTTGCGGTATATGCCTTGCGCATGCCATAATCAAACTAAAGCCCAGCTCGGCTGTGGCCTGTGTTAAAACATCAGGCGTATTGGTAAAGAAAATACCCCTCTTTGTAGCAGCATCCATATCAACGTTATTTATTCCAACGCCGTAATTGGCGATTATTTTCAAATTCTTTGCATTCTCTATAACTTCACTGTCAATTTTATCAGAAACCATACTCACAACACCGAATACATCCTTTGATAGCTCCATGATCTCGTCTTTACGTAAGTTCTTGTTTTCATTGTTTACAACAATTTCAAACTTCCCTTTCAGTATCTCAAAACCGTTCTCCGGTATTCTCCTCGTTATTAGAACCTTCTCCACCTCAAGCCTCCACGTTTATGTTATAGCCAATCATACTATCGGGCAGTTTACATATCCTATCCATAAGATCGCACACCACATCGTAATCGTGATAGACACATCTTTTTGTTCTTTTGTTACACACCTCAACTATCCATCTGCCTTCCGATTTTATTAAGTTAACCGAGAATCTTTCTTTATCAAGTTTAAAATGCCTTAAAAAGTCATCCTTAAAATCTTCTTTTGGCGGTGTGTATTTTTTCTTTTGCTTGTACTCTCGCTTTCTCTGTCTTTTTTCCTTCTTGAATTGCCTTATAGTCTCTACGCCCTTTGGCTCAAGAACCCTATAGACAGAGAGTTTATCGTCATCATCCATTCTACTTCTTTTTCATATTATTTGAAAAGTAACGCAAGAATTTACCTATGTACTTCGGAAGCTCCTTTCTTTCAACAATAACGTCTATAAATCCCTTCTCAAGCAAAAATTCAGACCTCTGAAATCCTTCGGGTAAGCCTTTACCAATTGTCTGCTCAATAACCCTCGGTCCAGCAAACCCAATAAGTGCTTTGGGTTCTGCCAAAATAACATCGCCTAACATGGCAAAGCTTGCAGCCACACCACCCGTTGTGGGATCTGTTAAAACGGATATATACGGCAAACCCTGTTTACCCAACAAGCTCAAAGCAGCGGAAACCCTCTCCATCTGCATTAAAGATAAAATTCCCTCCTGCATCCTCGCACCGCCAGATGCAGAGATGATTACAAGGCCAATCTTTAATTTCATAGCCCTTTCTATAGCCTTAATAATTTTCTCGCCTGTAGCATACCCCATGGATCCACCCAAAAACGAAAAGTCCATAACACTCAGAACGCATGGCTCACCATCTATTGTACATACACCGTTAACTACCGCCTCCTTTGAGCCCGTCTTCTCAATGGCCTCTTTCAGTCTATCCTTGTAAGGCTTTAAATCCACAAATTTCAACGGATCCTTCGTCGTTATACGCGCATCAAATTCCTTAAAACTACCCTCATCCACCGTTATCTTTATCCTGTCGTAGGCAGAAATTCTAAAGTAGTTACCACAGTTTGGACAAACCCAGAAATTTTGCTGTAACTCTTCGACATAAAACGTTTCATTACACTTCTTACACTGTATCCACTTTTTTTCCTTTTTCTTCTTTTTTCTAAACAATCCCATATCTACTCCCCTTCCGAATAAACCAGATTGCCCTTATAGAATGTTTTGACAACTCTTCCCTTTAGTTTCTTACCATGAAACGGCGTATTCTTACCCTTTGAAACAAATAAAAACCTATCCACGACCCATTCGACCTTTTTATCCAAAAGAACAATATTTGCAGGTTGTCCTTCATTAAGCGTTCCAGCATTTAAATTGAATACTTTTGCAGGTTTCATGGTCATCAAAGAAATAGCCTCAGCCAAACTTATAATACCCGTTTCCACAAGGTAGGTATTAACCACTGCAAATGCCGTTTCGAAGCCACTGATGCCGAAAGCCGCTTTCTGCATTGTACACCTTTTAGATTCCTCATCATGGGGAGCGTGATCCGTTGCTATGGCATCAATAAAACCAGAAGAAAATGCAGCATACACGGCTTTTAAATCATCTTCAGACCTTAAAGGTGGATTGACTTTGGCAAATGTATTATAACCCTTAATCTCTTCGTCCGTCAAAGAGAGGTGGTGGGGTGTTACCTCAAAGGTTACATTTACATTGTCCATTTTAGCCTTTTTTAACACTTCTATTGACTCCTTTGTACTTACGTGGCATATGTGTAAATGGGCTTTTGTGCTTTTAGCTATCTCCACATCTCTTGCAATGATGCTTGACTCAGAAACATTAGGAATGCCCTTTAAACCGAGCTCAAAGGCAATTTTGCCGTCATTGACAACTCCATCTCCACTGATATTTAAATCCTCTTCATGTAAACTCAGTGGCACATTTAGGTCTTCAGCATAAATCAGTGCCTTTTTTAAGATCTCAGCGTTCATCACTGGCCTTCCATCGTCAGAGAAAGCCACACAACCAGCCTCTTTCAAAGTCCTCATATCGGACAACTCTTCGCCTTTCTCGCCCTTTGTGATCGTACCAATGGGATGCAGATCGCAAATGCCAACCCTCTCTGCCTTTCTTTTTATGTATTCAACGGTTTGAACGTTGTCTATCGTGGGGTTTGTGTTGGGCATACAACAAACGGTGGTAAAACCACCTTTAACAGCAGCTTTTAATCCTGTTTCTATTGTCTCCTTGTGCGTAAAACCCGGATCCCTCAAATGGGCGTGTATATCGACAAAACCCGGTGCAGCTATGAGCCCTGTTGCATCAATTTCTTCATCAATCTCAACCCCATTAACATCACCAATCATCTCAATAAAACCGTCAACAATGGAGATATCCGCAAAGCCCTCAAAGTTGTTTGAAGGCGATATAACATACGCATTTCTAATTACCTTTCTCATTTCTCCCCCAGCTTTTCACTCAAAATTTCATTGACCAACTTAGGATTAGCCCTTCCCTTCGTTGCCTTCATCACTTGACCCACAAAGAATCCTATTGTATTCTTTTTACCCGATCTATACTGCTCCACAGCTTTAGGGTTCTTTTCAATGATCTCATCTATTATCTTCTCCAAAGCCGATCTATCCGTTATCTGAACAAGCCCCTTCTCTTCAACTATCTTCTTTGGGTTTTTGCCCGTTTGGTACATCTCCTTAAACACACTTTTTGCAATCTTGCCACTGATTGTTCCGCTATCCACAAGTTCAACAAGCTCCCTAATCTGCTTGGGCTTAATGAGTGTATCTTCAATCTCCTTATTTTCTTTATTCAAATAACCCAATAGCTCGGACAAAATCCAATTGGCTATGGTCTGTGGTTCCTTGTATCCTTTGGCTGCCTCTTCAAAATAATCAGCCAGCGTCTTTTCTTCTGTCAAAACCCGTGCATCCTCTTCCTTTATGCTATATTCCTTAACAAAACGCTCAAGCTTCTGTCTTGGAAGCTCGGGTATCTCGCTTTTTATTCTCTCAATCCATTCATCGCCAACTATCAAAGGCACAAGATCCGGATCGGGGAAGTACCTGTATTCAAATGACTCCTCTTTTGACCTCATGGGCTTAGTAATACCCTGTTTCTCATCCCATAATCTCGTCTGTTGCTCTATCTTTCCACCCTCTTCCAAAACATCTATTTGCCTTTCTATCTCATATTCCAACGCCTTTTCAACATGCCTAAACGAGTTCATATTCTTAAGCTCTGTTTTTGTGCCCAACTTTGTCTCACCCTTGGGTCTAACAGAGACATTGGCATCGCATCTTAAAGATCCCTCCTCCATATTGCCGTCGCATATACCCAAATAGCGCACAATTCTTCTCAAGGATCTTAAGTATTCACCGGCTTCTTCTGGTGTATACATAACAGGTTTTGAAACTATCTCAAGCAAAGGCACGCCGGCCCTGTTGAAATCCACGTAACTGCCATCTGGCCTATGTATGGTTTTACCTGCGTCCTCTTCCATATGTATGCGTTCAAGGGCTATCTTTTTGTATTCGCCATTGACATAAATCTCTACACCGCCACCTTCAAGTATGGGCAATTCATACTGGGAAATCTGATAACCCTTAGGTAAATCGGGATAAAAGTAATTCTTCCTTGCAAACCTTGAAAACTTGTTTATCTTGCAACCCAAAGCAAGTCCCAACTTTATTGCATACTCAACAACCTTCTTATTCAAAACAGGCAAAACACCCGGCATACCCATACACACAGGGCACACATGCGTATTGGGTGGAGCGCCAAAATCCGTTGAGCAACTGCAAAAGATCTTTGTTTTAGTTAAAAGCTGTATGTGAACCTCTAAACCTATTACGGCTTCATACTCCATCTTCTCCTCCGACTTTAGGATTCGTCACATAAAAATCATCCGCCTCATCCCAATCAACTAAAACTCTACCATTATTGATTTTTAGCCTATCTTCTGTCAACAATTTAACGGCCAACGGGTAGATTTTATGCTCCGTTTTCAATATCCTTTCACTCAAACTATCCTCATCATCACTATCATAAACCGGAACAACCGATTGAACGATTATGGGCCCGTCGTCCAAATTCTCCGTAACAAAGTGAACCGTCGCACCGGAAAATCTCACACCCTTCTCAATGGCCTGCCTTTGAGCGTGTAATCCCTTAAAGGAAGGCAAAAGCGCAGGATGAATGTTTAAGATCCTGTTTTTAAAGCTATTAACAAAGTATGAAGATAGTATTCTCATATAACCGGCAAGTAAAACATAATCTACACCGTATTTTTTCAATATCCCAACAATCTCCCTATCGTAAGTTTCCCTGTCCTTACCTTTTGGATCAACAAAGATCGCATCCAAACCGTTATCTTCTGCTACCTTTAAACCCCTCGCATCTGCATTATTGCTAATAACAACAACAATCCTTCCGTTTCTTATGTATCCATTTTTTATGGCATTCAAAATTATCTCAAAATTCGATCCCCTTCCCGAGAGCAAAACAGCCAATCTATACAATTACAACCCTCCCGCTACCCTTCTTTAAATAACCCATCTCATAGGTCTTTATACCCTCATCTTCAGCAAGTTCCCTGATGCTATCTTTTTCCTTTTCATTACAGATTGCAACCATACCCACACCCATATTGAAAGTCCTAAACATTTCCTTCTCATTAACATTTCCAAGTTCTTGGAAAGCTTTGAATATATCCACCTCTGGCAATTTCTTCTTTTCAATAATGGCATCAAATTCACCATTCAAAACCCTCGGAATGTTATCGTAAAATCCGCCGCCTGTAATGTGAACCAAAGCATTGACAAAGG
>JALUBE010000164.1:0-2432 GCA_027045065.1 Desulfurellales bacterium
TTTTAGAGGAAGATCAAATAAAAAAACTCATTTTCCCATTGGAGGAGATTGGATCAAAGCTCTATACGAGGAAAATCGCAAAAAAGTTGGACTTGCCCACCGCTAAAAAGAAGGAAAGCTACGAGGTCTGTTTTATTGAGGGCGACTACAGAAATATGCTTTTAAAAAGATACCCAAAGTACGGCGTTGGCTATTTTGTTTTGGAAGGAAAAAGACTAAAGAAACACGAAGGTATATTCAACTATACAGTGGGTCAAAGAAAGGGTTTAAAGATTCCTTACAGTGAAGCCTTATACGTTGAAAAGATAGATCCTGAAACATTCGATATAATGCTTTCAACAAAGAATAAGTTGTATAAAAAGAACGTTGTTGTACAAAAGGTTAACGAAATCTACGTGCCAAGCAGCGATTTTAAAGCCACGGCCAAATTGCGCTCGATGATGAACAATGAACCATGCACAGTCTACGTTGAAGATGAGAGGTTTATTTTAGAGTTTGAAGAAAAGCAATTTGCACCGGCGCCGGGGCAAGTGGCTTGCGTTTACCTAAACGATTGCGTAATCTTAAGTGGTTTTATCGAGGAAAGCTTTTAGGGGGTCAAATGAGTGTAATAGATGCAATCATTTTGGGAATTGTTGAAGGATTGACAGAGTTTTTACCAATTTCTTCAACGGGGCATCTCATCATAGCTAGCAAGCTCTTAGGTTTGCCGCAAACGAATTTCACAAAAAGCTTCGAAATCATAATACAGTTGGGAGCTATCTTGAGCGTTGTGTTTTTATACTTCAATAGGCTAAAAAGGGACTTTGAGTTATGGAAAAGGATTATTTTCGCATTTATTCCTACCGGCATTGTTGGTTTTTTGCTTTACAAAATCATAAAGGCGTATCTTTTCAATCCGCACATTGTCGTTTACTCACTGTTCATCGGTGGTGTTTTGATAATACTCTTTGAAAACTACTTTAAGAAACATCCGCCGAAGCAAAATATAAACGACATAAGCTACACAAAGGCTGCAATAGTTGGACTTGTTCAATCATTGGCTGTAATCCCTGGAACGTCGCGTTCGGCATCGAGTATAATAGGTGGTATGTTCGTAGGACTGTCAAGAAAGGAAGCCGTTGAGTTCTCGTTTTTACTTGCCATACCAACGATGTTTGCAGCAACGGGTTATGATATTTTAAAAAGTGGCCTATACATAAATGCGCACCAGTGGCACCTGATAGCTATAGGTTTCGTTGTTTCATTCTTTTCAGCAATTTTGGCTGTTAAAACATTTATTAGCTTTGTTTCACGCTTTACACTCGTTGGCTTTGGCGTATATAGGATTGTGGCTTCAATAGTTTTTAAAATCTTAGGACTGTGAGGTTAAAGATGTTTGAGGATTTTGAGAAGAGTGTAAAAAAGATTGCCGTGATCGGCTTAGGCTATGTGGGCATGCCCCTGCTTTACCATCTCTCAAAACACTTTAAAACCATAGGGTTTGATCTAAAGAAGGAGCGCATCGAGGAGTTAAAAAGGGGCATTGACTCAACGGGTGAGTTAGACGGCGTTGATTTTTTAAAATACGGCATTGAGTTTTCAAGCGACGAAAACATACTGGACGAGGCAAGCCTATTCATCGTAGCCGTGCCAACACCAATAGACAACCACAAGTTACCAGACCTAAGGGCTCTGCTTTCAGCTTCTGAAACCGTCGGCAAACACATAAAAAAGGGTGCTACGGTCGTTTTCGAATCAACGGTCTATCCAACCTGCACAATGCAGGAGTGCGCACCCGTTATAGAAAAAACATCAGGCTTAAAGGCCTGTAAGGACTTTTTCGTGGGTTATTCCCCTGAAAGGATCAACCCTGGCGATAAGGTTCACACTTTGGACAAAATAGCCAAAGTGGTGAGTGGATGCACCAAAGAAACTGCCGAGCTTTTGGCCAAAATCTACGGCAAGATAAACAACGATAACATCTTTATAGCAGAATCTATAGAAACGGCAGAGGCAGCAAAAGTCATAGAAAACACACAGAGGGATTTAAATATAGCCTTGATGAACGAATTATCAAAAATCTTTAACATGATGGGTATAAATACCTACGCCGTACTTGAGGCGGCCAAAACAAAGTGGAATTTTTTGCCATTTGAACCGGGTCTTGTGGGCGGTCACTGTATAGGCGTTGATCCGTACTATTTGACATACAAAGCCCAAGAGGTAGGGTATCACCCAGAGGTAATACTCGCCGGTAGGCGCATAAACGACACTATGGGTGAATACGTTGCAAAGGAATCGGTAAAAAAGCTCATTAAAAGCGGTAGGACGGTTCTTGGCTCCAAAGCACTGGTTTTGGGTATAACGTTTAAAGAAAACGTACCAGATATAAGGAACAGCAAGGTTGTTGACATAGTCAGGGAGCTTAAGGACTTCGGCTTAAATGTGGA
>JALUBE010000164.1:2442-2823 GCA_027045065.1 Desulfurellales bacterium
GAGGAAGAGGTTAAAAGGGAATATGGAATTGATTTGATAGATGAGCCTAAAGGCAGGTATGATCTTGTGATTTTGGCCGTAAAACACGAAAAATTCTTGAAAAATATTAATGATTTTTTGGGACTCACAGATAAAAACGGGGTTTTTGTTGACATTAAGGGCGTTGTTGATAAAAATACACTGAGAGATGACATTATCTATTGGAGTTTGTAAGTGAAAAACTTTGAAGAGGCCCTAAAGAGGCTTGAACAGATAGCAAAGCTGTTGGAAAGGGAAGACATTGCCTTGGATGAGGCAATAAACCTATACGAAGAGGGCATGAAACTTGTGGATTACTGCTCTAAAAAACTACAGGAGGCGCAGAACAGGGTAAAACTGATT
>JALUBE010000165.1 GCA_027045065.1 Desulfurellales bacterium
CTTCCCTTCAGAAGCGGGAATAGTGCAACAGATCTCTCAAAAAGCCTGTTTCTATAAGGATATAGCTTGATAGTATTGCTATCAAGTTTTTGTGATCCACTATCAAAACAACATTTCCCGCTGCACGAGAAATAGGCCTAATTTCATTGTAAAAGATCGCTTTTTAATAGGTTTTTTGATAGCCATAAAAAACCTGCCAATTTCTAATCATTCCTTTATCTACGCCATTGACTTCAAAAAGATAAGAAAAAAATGATTTATAGAAACCTATACAAGAAATTTTGTTAAATAAGAGTCTTTAAAAACTCTTAACCCGTTCTTTTTTTTTCTGCAAATAAGGCAAAATACTTGCTTTTTCATTTTTATTTTGGTATAAGGCAACTGTTATGAGAAGAGAGGTAGGAATAAAGGTGAGCTTTACATACTTTTTCTATACATATTATTGGTTTTGGCAACGAGGGGGGTAACCGTAGTGTCTTAGGCTTTTTGTAGGGCCGTTTGGATCGGTTATCCTCCTTAGGATAGCCAGTCCAAACGGCTTTTTTTATTACGTTTTTTGGAGGTGTTGAAATGATAATCGTCATGAAACCATCCTCGAACGAAGAGGATGTATCGAGGATTAGTTCCAAGATTGAAGAGTTGGGTTTAAAGGCACACATATCAAAGGGTAGCAGAAAAACAATTATTGGCGTCATTGGCGACATCGATGAAAAGGCAAAAAACTTAGACCCCATAGCTTTGTTTTCTTTGGATCCTTCGGTGGATATGGTCTACAGGGTTTCAAGACCATACAAATTGGCAGCAAGAGAAAGTAGAGCTGAAGATACGATAATAGACGTAAAAGGTATAAAAGTTGGAGGAGACACATTTACAATCATTGCTGGTCCTTGTTCTGTGGAAAATAGAGAACAAATGTTAACTACAGCAAGGGGTGTTAAAAAATGCTCTGCACATATGCTAAGGGGCGGAGCATTCAAACCAAGAACATCGCCGTACAGTTTCCAGGGTTTGGGTGAAGAGGGTTTAAAACTTTTGAAGGAAGCATCAGAGGAAACGGGATTACCTGTTGTTACAGAGGTTATGAATCCAAGGGATTTGGATGTTGTAATGAAATACGCTGATGTCTTGCAAATCGGGGCGAGGAACATACAAAACTTTGCACTGCTTAGAGAAGTCGGAAAAACAGATAAACCGGTTCTCCTAAAACGCGGAATGGCAACAACCATTCAAGAGTTTTTGATGAGCGCAGAATACATAATGAGCGAGGGCAATGCAGATGTAATTCTATGCGAAAGGGGCATTAGAACATTCGAAACAGCAACAAGGAATACGCTTGATATATCGGCTGTACCAGTACTGAAAAAAGAAACTCATTTACCTGTAATTATAGACCCTTCACATGCCGCAGGTAAAAGGGATTACGTGCCTGCACTTTCAAGGGCAGCTATAGCGGCTGGAACTGACGGGCTTTTGGTAGAAGTGCATTACAACCCAAAAATAGCCGTATCTGATGCTGCTCAACAGTTGACAATAGAGGAATTCTGTGACTTGGTTCAAGATTTAAAGAAAATCGGTGAGGTTGTGGGAAAAAGGATTCAATGATTTAATCTTTGACACTTGAGCCCCATTTGATTTATATTTAAGTTTAACACTTGTGAGGAAAAGGTGGGCTTATGGACGGAGTGAACGTTGGGCTTTTGGGTGTTGGAACGGTTGGCAGTGGCGTCGTAAAGATACTAACTCAAAATGCTGATATAATTAAAAAGAGGCTCGGCTTTGAGCTGAATTTAAAAAAGGTTTACTCAAATTCTATCAGGGAGGATGTAGTCAATCTGTTAGAAGGTAAGATTGCTTCTTCCGTAGACGAACTGTTTGATGATGATATAGATATAGTTGTTGAATTAATCGGTGGAACTACGTTTGCAAAGGAATTTATCCTAAAGGCAATTGAATCGAAAAAGAGTGTGGTTACGGCAAATAAGGCTTTGCTTGCAGAGTTCGGCTATGAGATCTTTTCCAAAGCCTTTGAAAACAAGGTTGATGTGGGATATGAGGCAAGCGTCGCAGGGGGCGTTCCCATTATAAAGGCAATAAAGGAATCTTTGGGAGCAAATAATATAAAATCGATTAAGGCAATTGTAAACGGAACATGCAACTACATACTGTCAGAGATGCTTTACAATGAGATGAGTTTCGATGACGCTTTGAAAGACGCGCAGAAGAGGGGCTTTGCTGAAGCTGATCCTACGTTTGACATCGAGGGCTTAGATTCAGCTCATAAAATGGCGATTTTGAGCTCCATTTCCTTTGGTGACAATGTTAAGGCAAGTGAGGTTCACACAGAAGGTATAACAAGAATTTCTCTATTGGATATAAAATTCGCAGATGAACTGGGTTATAGAATAAAGCTTCTGGGTATTGCAAGGCTTATCGACGGGAAGGTGGATGTTAGAGTGCATCCAACAATGATAAAGAAGGATGACATACTCGCAAAAATCGATGGCGAGTATAACGCAATTAAGGTTTTAACAGATATGGATGATGAAACGGTCTACATTGGAAAAGGCGCTGGTAGCCTGCCTACAGCTTCCGCTGTTGTTGCCGATTTAATGGATGTAGCGAGGAACATAAAATATAAATCACATCTACGTGTACCGTTGATGGCATTTCCGTTTAACTTTGTCAAAAATAGGGAAATCCTAAACATAGATGATCTTGAGATGTCTTACTACTTAAGATTTACAGTCAAGGATCAGGCAGGAGTTCTGTCGAAAATCTCAGGTATTTTAGGAGACTACAACATCAGTATTAAAAGTGTCATTCAACTCAATAAAGGTGAGTACTGGGTGCCTTTGATAGTGTTTACACATAAAGCTCGAGAGTCTTCAATAAAACAGGCACTCGCAATAATAGAAAAACTCGATGTAATCAAAGAGAAAGTACTTCTAATAAGGGTGGATAACGATGAATAAGAAATTATGGGGTGGAAGATTCTCAAAACCGACGGATAATGTGATGGAGCGATTCTCTGAGTCAATAAGCTTTGATAAGAGACTTTACGAATATGACATTGAAGGCTCCATAGTCCATGCGCAGATGCTTGCGAAACAAGGCATTATAACAGAAGGCGAAGCAGATAAAATCGTAGAGGGCTTAAGAAAGATAAAGCACCTTATAGAAGAAGGGGAGTTTGAGTTCAGGATTGAGGATGAAGACATCCATATGAATATTGAGCGGAAGCTCATAGAGTTGATAGGAAAAACGGGCGGAAAGCTTCACACAGCACGCAGCAGAAACGATCAAATCGCTTTAGATATAAGGCTTTTGTTAAGAGATATTACGATAGGAATAATCGATAAACTCGATGAGCTTTTAAGGGTAATTGTTGAGCTTGCTAAAAAGTACATAGACGTCGTGATGCCAGGATTTACACATCTTCAACACGCACAACCTGTATTGTTTTCCCATTATCTACTCGCCTATTACGAGAAGTTCAAAAGGGATAAGGATAGATTTAGGGAGACGTTAAAAAGGATTGATGTCTTGCCTTTGGGCAGTGGTGCCTTAGCAGGCACGAGCTTTCCCATAGACAGGAGATATGTGGCAGAGCAATTAAAGTTTTCCAAAATATCGAGAAATTCTATGGATGCCGTATCTGACAGGGATTTTGCAATAGAGTTCCTAAACGACGTTGCCATCTTTGCAATGCACGCATCACGGTTTGCAGAGGAGATGGTCATATTTTCATCACAGGAGTTTGATTTTGTAGAATTACCCGACGAATTCTGCACGGGTTCAAGCATTATGCCGCAAAAGAAAAACCCAGATGCAATGGAACTTGTGCGTGGAAAAGCTGCGAGAACGTACGGAAATTTAATACAAATGCTCGTGCTAATGAAGGGTTTGCCCTTAACGTACAACAGGGACATGCAGGAAGACAAGGAATCCCTTTTCGATTCAATAGATACAATCAACGATGTGTTGGATGTTCTGATAAATTTCATACCGAAGATAAAGCCAAAAGAAGAGTCCTTAAAAAAGGCTTTGGAAAAGGGTTATATAACAGCAACGGATCTGGCAGACTACCTGACGCGAAAGGGAACACCATTTAGGGAAGCGCACAAGATCGTTGGGGAGATCGTAGCCTATGCTGAGAAGAACAACAAAAAGTTGAATGAACTGTCAATAGATGAGCTTAAAAGCTTCTCAGAGTTGATAGAAAGCGATGTTCTAAATGTCTTGCACTATCAAAAAGCCGTTAACTCAAGAACGAGCTACGGCGGAACGGCAAAGAGCAATGTTTTAGAGGTTATCAAAGAAATAGAAAAAGAGCTAAGTGAAAGGGAAGATGGAAATACTGTTAACTGTCCAAGATGCGGGTATCCTGTCAAGGTTTACAGAAACCCAATACCAACTGTGGACATCATTATAAAAGTAAAGGATAAAATCGTTTTGATAAGGAGAAAGAACGAACCCTATGGATGGGCTATTCCAGGTGGTTATATCGATTATGGAGAGTCTGCTGAAAGTGCAGCAATAAGAGAGGCAAAAGAGGAAACATCCCTCGATGTGGAATTAGAAGGTATACTGGGCGTATACTCCGATCCGGACAGAGACCCAAGATCGCACACAGTAACAACGGTATTCATAGCCCGTGCAGATGGCGGACCAAGCGCAGGAGACGATGCAAAGGAGATTGGACTGTTTGACGAAAATAGTCTGCCCGACCCCATAGTGTTTGACCATAAAAAGATACTCAAAGACTTCTTCGAAAGACAGAGAAATGCCAACAGAGATTGAACTTGAAAGCTTGGATGGATCAAGAAAGCGTTTGATAGTAAAGGATGATTGCTTTAACAATAGAATAATCAGATGCGGTGGGTTACAGCTATTTGAAGCAACAAAGAAGATTTTGAACAATAGGGGCTTAAAAGATCCCAAAGAGATAAAATCGTTTCTCCATCCAACCCTATCGCAACTGTACAATCCGTTCTTACTCAAAGACATGGATATTGCTGTAAGTAGGATCATAAGGGCAATTTACAAAAATGAAAGGATTTTCATAGTTGGAGACTATGACACAGACGGCGTTACAGCAACAAGCCTGCTTTTGAGGTTTTTCAAAGAGATAGGTGTTAAAGCCTCGTTCTATATACCTACAAGGGACGATGGCTATGGGTTGAGTACAGAAGCAATTAAAAAAGCCTTAAAAAACCGATCATCGCTTATAATAACCGTGGATAACGGCATTACAAGTATAGACGAAGTAGAGTTTGCAAAGAATGTGGGTATAGACATAATAATCACAGATCACCATGAGCCACAAGAAGAGTTGCCCAATGCATATGCTGTAATCAATCCAAAAAGGAGCGATTCAAGGTTTCCATTTAAGGAATTATCCGGCGTTGGTGTAGCGTTTAACTTGGTTATGGCCTTGAGAAATCAACTGAGAAAAAAGGGTTACTTTAGAAATGTGAAGGAACCCAACCTAAAGAAGTATTTGGATCTCGTTGCATTGGGCACGTTAGCCGACATTGTGCCACTTTTGGATGAAAACAGGGTTTGTGTGAAAATCGGACTTTTTAACAATATACATTCAACCATTGGTCTTGAGAGTCTAAAAAAGGTGTCTGGAATTGATGGAATTTTAACATCCAAACACGTAGGTTTTGTTTTGGCTCCAAGAATAAACGCCGCTGGTAGACTCTACGATGCATCAATAGTTGTTGACATGTTCATGAAGGAAACATTTGAAGAGGCCGAAGTCATAGCAAGAAAGCTCGAAGAAATCAATTCTCAGAGGAGAAAACTGCAGCTTGAGATAATCAAGGAGGTTGAATGCATAGCAGAAAAAACCCAAGATCCAATCATTATTGTAGCGAAAGAAGGTTGGCATAAGGGTGTCATAGGCATTGTGGCGAACGCCATAGCCTATAGATACAAGAAACCAACAATTATTATTACAAAAGGTGAGAATGTTAGTATAGGTAGTGGTAGGAGTGTAGGGGAGATCGACCTGTTCTCGGCTATAAAGAAGACTGCACATTTGCTTGAGAAATTTGGTGGCCACAAGATGGCCGTTGGTATAACAATAAAGAACAGAAACTTAAAAGAATTTAAAGAAACGCTGAAGTCGGTTATAGAAGAGGAATACAAAAATTACGAATCTATGTTTGAGTATGAAGTAGACTGCGATACATCCTTCTCAATTTTTACAAGGAGATTTCTGGAAGAATTGGTTTTGCTTGAACCACATGGACCATTAAACGAGGAACCTCTGTTTCTTGGTAGAAATGTTATTGTGAAGGAAAAGACATACATTCTCAATAAATACCCAAAATACCTGTTGGACGATGGTACATCGAATTTGTGGATGGTCAGCTTCGACAAACTGAATTTAAACATAGGTCATATGTACGACGTTCTATTTACAGCAACAATGAAAAATGGATACCCAACATTCACATTAAAGGATGCCTTTTTTATTAGTCAAGGAGGTTGATTGTGTTACTTTCGGAAAATGCGCTGGTCGTTTTAAAGAGTAGGTACTTAAAAAAGGATGATCAGGGAAATATAGTCGAAACGCCAGAACAGCTATTTGAAAGGGTGGCAAAAGCCATAGCAATAGCAGACAAGAATTACGGTGCAAGCGAGGAAGAGATAGAGAAAACGGCCTCGGATTTCTACGATTTAATGACGAGCTTAAAGTTCTTACCCAACACGCCAACGTTGGTCAATGCCGGAAGGCCGCTTGGTCAGTTGTCTGCATGCTTTGTTCTGCCTGTTGATGATTCAATGGAGAGCATATTCGACGCTGTTAAAGCCACGGCTTTAATTCACAAGTCTGGTGGCGGAACAGGGTTTTCCTTTTCACGACTAAGACCGAAAAACGACATCGTCTCATCAACTATGGGCGTCTCAAGTGGCCCTGTGTCGTTCATGAAAGTCTTTGATTGCGCCACAGAGGCAATAAAGCAGGGCGGGGTGAGGCGTGGCGCCAATATGGGTATCTTGCGTGTCGATCACCCAGATATTTTGGAATTTATACACTGCAAAGAGAAGGAAGGGGAATTTAAGAATTTTAACATATCTGTTGCAATAACAAACGAATTCTTGAAAGCGTTGGAAAATGATGATGAATACGACCTTATCAATCCTCGAACAAAACAATCTGTCGGCAGGCTAAAGGCAAGCTTTGTGTGGGATGAGATAGCAAAAGGCGCACACAAAAACGGCGAACCTGGGATAATTTTTATAGACAGAATCAACGAGAAACATCCGCTCTCAGAAGAGGTTGGTATAATTGAGTCAACAAATCCCTGCGGCGAGCAACCGCTTCTGCCCTATGAAAGTTGCAATCTGGGTTCCATAAATCTTGGAAAGTTCGTTAAAGAAAGTGCAAAAAACATTTGGGTTAACAATAAAGAGGGGGTTGACTATGATGATTGCATAGATTGGGGTAGTCTAAAAAAAGCCGTAACAACGTCCATACATTTCTTGGATAACGTCATCGACGTAAACAAGTATCCTTTAAAAGAGATTGAGGAGAATACCAAGAAAAACAGAAAAGTTGGTTTGGGTGTGATGGGTTTTGCCGATCTTTTAATCGATCTTGGCATACCGTATGATTCGGAAGATGCCGTTTTGATGGCTGAAAAGATCATGAAGTTCATCGAGGACACGTCAAAGGAGGCTTCCAGCGAACTTGCCAAAGTGCGTGGCAACTTCCCAAATTACAAATACAGCATATATGCCAAAGATAAAATACCCATGAGAAACGCAACAACAACAACGATTGCACCGACGGGCTCCATATCCATGATAGCGGATGCTTCAAGCGGCATAGAGCCCATATTTGCACTTGCGTACTACAAGCAGGTGTTGGATGGAAAAAGACTGCCGTATGTTTACGAAAGACTATTTAACATTCTCAAAGAAAAGGGCATATACACTGAGCAATTAGCACAAAAGATCATAGATAACAGAGGAAGCCTAAAGGGCATAGAGGAGATACCAGAAGATGTAAAGAGGGTCTTTGTCACAGCTATGGACATATCGTACAAGGCCCATATAGACATTCAGGCGGCATTCCAAAAGTACACAGACAACGCCGTCTCAAAAACGATAAACATGGCAAATTCCGTAACCGTTGAGGACGTCAAAGAGGCTTACAACTATGCCTACAAGAAAGGGCTAAAGGGCATAACGGTTTACAGGGACGGATCGAGGCAGGAGCAAGTATTGGTTGTGCCGAAAAAGGAAAAGGAAACTACAGAAACCTTTACACGACCGACTGTGTTACATGGCTTCACAGAAAAGGTCAAGACATCACGCGGCACGCTGTATGTAACGGTTAACACAGTGGATGGTAAGCCCATAGAGGTATTTGCCAATATTGGAAAATCCGGCGGTGATATATCTGCCCTATCCGAGGCAATCGGCAGGCTTATCTCCATAGCACTGCAAAACGGTGTGCATGTGAAGAGCATTATAAACACACTCATCAGCATAACGGGTGCACAGCCGATCTGGAATAACGGCAGGCTGATAAAGTCTGTTCCAGATGCCATAGCGCAGATCCTTAGGGATCATTTTTTGAATAATACAGGAAAAGAGGTTAAAGAGCCGAAGAAAGTTGTGGGTGAAGAATGTCCTGAGTGTGGCTCTCCTTTAGAGATCGTTGAAGGTTGCGCCGTGTGCAGAAACTGTGGATACTCAAGGTGTGGTTAGGGAGGAATGATGGATTTAGAAAAGGAAGTTCAAAGACAGTTTGACCTGATAAAAAGGGGAACTGTTGAAATAATCGATGAGGACGAATTAAAGGAAAAATTGAGGGACAGCATAAAGAACAACAAGCCATTGAAAGTGAAAGCGGGTTTTGATCCCACAGCACCAGATTTGCACCTCGGCCATACGGTTTTAATACAAAAGCTCAAACACTTTCAAGATTTAGGCCACGAGGTTTACTTTCTAATAGGTGATTTCACTGGGATGATAGGTGATCCCACGGGAAAGAGTGAAACAAGGAAGGCTTTGAGCAAGGAAGAGGTTGAAAAAAACGCCCAGACGTATAAAGAGCAGATCTTTAAAATATTAGATGAGAAGAAGACAAGGGTCGTTTACAACTCCGAATGGAATTCAAAGTTAACGGCGGTTGATATGATAAAGCTTGCTTCAACAATGACCGTCGCAAGGATGCTTGAAAGAGACGACTTTTCAAAGAGATTTAACTCAAATAAACCCATTTCCATACACGAATTCCTGTATCCTCTGCTTCAAGGGTACGACTCCGTGGCCTTGGAGTGTGATGTGGAACTTGGCGGAACGGATCAGAAGTTTAATCTGCTTGTTGGCAGACATCTGCAAAAACTATGGGGTCAAAGGCCACAAACAGTTATTATGATGCCGATTTTAGAGGGCTTGGACGGCGTTCAAAAGATGAGTAAGTCGTTGGGCAACTACGTTGGCATTACGGATGAGCCAAACGATATGTACGGCAAGATCATGTCCATATCCGATGAGTTGATGTGGCGATACTATGAGCTTTTAAGCGACCTATCTGAGGAAGAGATAGACAGGATGAAAAGAGAGATTGAAGAGGGCAAACTGCACCCCAAGAAAGCAAAAGAGATGCTCGCATTTGAGATAACAAAGAGGTTTCACAACGAAGTTCTGGCCCAACAGGCGGCAAAGCACTTCGATGAGATGTTTAAAAAGAAGGATATACCGGAGGATATAGAGACAATAGAATACAATTTAGATGAAAGTGACATCTGGATAGCACATCTTTTGAAGAATATAGGGTTTGTAAAAAGCACATCTGAGGCACGCAGAATGATTAAATCCAACGCCGTTTCAATAAATTCTGAAAAGGTCAAGGATGAAAATTTAAGGCTTAAAAAGGGTGAGTATGTCATTAGGGTTGGTAAAAAGAAAATAGCAAAGGTGGTGTTAAAGTAATGCTTATTGCCTTCGATATTGGCAATACCAACATAGTCATTGGCGTGTTCTTGGATGATAGGTTTTTGAACTTCAGGTTAAGCACTAATTTAAAGCTCACACAGGACGAGTACTGCATAAATCTGTACAACCTTTTTAATCTGTACAACCTCGACAGTTCAAAGGTCAAAGGGGCCATTGTTTCATCCGTTGTCCCACAGATTACACCAAAGGTGATAAACGCCATAGAAACGGTTTTTGGTATAAAACCATTAGAGGTTGGTCCTGGTATAAAGACCGGCATGCCGATAAAGTACAAAAATCCACAAGAGGTGGGCGCTGACAGGATTGTCAATGCCGTAGGGGCATACGAAGAATTTAGAGATGCCTTAATTGTGATTGACTCAGGAACGGCCATAACATTTGACGTCATAAGCAAAAAGGGCGAATACATAGGTGGTGCAATAACACCGGGTATAAACATATCGGCTGATGCTTTAGCTGAAAAAACGGCCAAATTACCCCGCGTTCCACTGCAAATGCCACCGGAAGTTATAGGAAAGACAACCATGCATAGCATACAATCGGGGCTGTTTTACGGATATCTTTCACTCATTGAAGGCATGATAAAACGCATCAAAGAAGAGATGGGGCATGATTGTACGGTTGTAATCACAGGAGGGGATAGCGCCTTATTCTATAGGCATTTACCAGAGATACAGTATTACAGACCACATTTAACGCTCTTTGGTTTAAAGGTAATCTATGAAAAAAACGTTTAACATCTCTGTCATAGGGGCTGGTAGCTGGGGCACTGCCATAGCAAACCTGCTTGCAAAGAACGGCCATAAAGTAACGCTGTGGGTAAGAAATAAAAAGCTTCTCAATGAGATAAAAGAAAAAAGGGAAAATGAAGCCTATTTAAAGGGAGTAAAGTTACACAGTTCAATAGAGTTTGAAGGTGATTTGAACAAAGCCCTTTTGGACAAAGACGTTGTCGCCATAGCCATACCAGTGCCTTTTTTGAGGGAAACATTGAAGGGCGCGGATTTTAGGATAAATTCTTATGTCGTTTCTCTCTCAAAGGGTATAGAAACAGAGACATTCGAAACGGCAACAGAGGTCATAAAGAGCACTTTAGATCTTGATGGGTCAAAGATTGCCGCATTGAGCGGGCCAAACTTTGCTTTAGAGGTGGCTAAAGGCTTGCCAACAGCAACGGTTATAGCATCCAAAAACAAGGAAACGGCAAAACTTCTGCAAAAGATCTTCTCAAACAACAGATTTAGGGTTTACACCTCAAGCGATATAAAGGGTGTTGAACTGTGCGGGGCAATGAAGAATATTATGGCAATTGCTGCAGGTATCAGTGATGGTCTTAATTTGGGTCTAAACGCAAGGGCAAGTCTTATAACGCGAGGGTTGAGTGAAATCATGAGATTGGGTTTCTTGTTTGGTGCACAGAAAGACACATTTATGGGTCTTTCTGGTATTGGTGATTTAGTGTTAACATGCACGGGAAATTTAAGTAGAAACAGAACAGTGGGTTTAAAACTTGCGAAGGGAGAAAAAATGGAAGAAATACTTTTGTCAATGAACATGATACCAGAAGGCGTGAATACAACAAAGGCGGTTTTTGAATATACCTTAAAGAACAACATTGACCTTCCGATTACAAAAGAGGTATATGAGGTAATATACAACAACAAGAACCCAATGGATGCGCTGGATTCATTGATGAGTAGGCCTTTAAAAGAAGAAAATTATTTACTTTGATTTAGTTTTATGGTAGTTAAAAAGAAAACTTTAGGAGACTATCATGGCTAAGGAAAAAGAGGCACCCGCAGAAAACCAAGAAGGCGGTAAAAAGAAGGGAAAGGGAAAGTTACTAATTATAATCATAGCAGTTTTAGTATTGGTCGTTGCTGGTGTTGCAGTAAAGATGTTTATTTTGGGTAGCAAAAAAAAGCCGGCAAAAAAGGCAGAAAAAACGGAACAGCAAGCTGCACCCCAAGAAGAAGCCGCACCACCGCCAGCACCCGAACCCACCTATGCACCAGTTAATGAAGCCAATTTAACGCCTGTTGTCATTGGACCATTAATTGTAAACTTGGCAGATGTGGGTGGTGATAGATATCTCAAAATAAAACTCGTCTTATTAGAAGTGCCAACTGCGGCCAAGAAGGAAAAGAAAGAAGGGGAAAAAGAGGGTATATCTTTACAAGACGCCATTATAAGGGATACGATAATCAGCGTTCTTTCCTCAAAAACGTCTGATGATCTGCTATCGGTATCTGGAAAAGAGGAACTCAAAAATGAGCTTATAACTGCTATAAACCAGGCTTTGGGGAGAAATTTGGTGAGAAAGATATACTTTTTAGATTTTATAATACAATGAGTGAGAGCAAAAGAATAAAGGAGGAGTTCAAAAAATACCTTGATATACCTTTAAAAA
>JALUBE010000166.1 GCA_027045065.1 Desulfurellales bacterium
TTTTTGCAATTCTTTTAAGGAGTATGAGAAAATTTTCCTGATTTTTGACTTTAAGGTTTTCAATTTGAGGAAATGGAGGTTTTGAGCTTGCTATTTTTATCAGTGCAAGGAGAAGTATCTTTTGTTCAGGCGTGCTATTTTTACTTTTTAGCATCAAGCGGTATTTTTTTAGAAGTTCATTTTTATTTCCAGTAAACAAGTTTTTATTTAGAGTGGCGGAGTTGGATGATACTGGTTGTATGAGTAGAATTGCAAAAAGAAGGAACAAAAAAGCTTTTAAAACCCAGAACTTTATTGGTTTCATAACAATAATATCGCTGGTTGGTTGATTTTTGTCAAGCTCAAAGAAAAGATTTTATTTGACTTTTGCCCAACTTTATTATTATACTTCAAAAGCGATGTTCAAGTTGTTTTTTCTATTTTTAATTACATTTTTACTTTTTCCCATAAGTAGTTATGCATGGGGTCCTGGTGTGCATATTGGAGTTTCTTTGTCTGTTATGGATCAATTACCTAACTACATTAAATTTCTTGTAATGAGTAACATTAATGAGTATTTGTATGGATGCTTAGCTCCTGATTTCATAGTAGGTAAAACATTATCAGCGTTTTCAAAGCATTCTCATAATTGGAATTTGGGTTTTGAAATTTTACGCAGAGCAGAAGACGATCAAGGAATAGCTTTTGCCTACGGTTACCTTTCTCATTTAGCTGCTGATGCTGTGGCTCATGGAATAATGATTAACGAAATGGACGGAAAATTTAAGAATGCAAAGCATACAATTATTGAACTTATAGCAGACAGCATGTATCCTTCCACATACAGACATCTTGCGGACCAGATTTTAAAAAAGAACAACAGTGAGTTGGATGAGAATTTTAAGGGTTTGGTTGAGAGTGTGATTTTCAGCTTTGGTGTAAGTAAGCTGATCTTTAAGGGTATGGTTAGGGCTTCATTGGGTAGAAGGGTGGTTAAAAAAGCTGTATTAAATGAAAAGTTGTTCGATTTTCTCTCCCTGAACGTAGAAAGGATTAAGGATTATCTTGATCTATCCAAACAGTTTAGCTTGGATGTATTAACCAAAGGTATGGACTCGCCGGTTGTACAAATTAGTGCTATAAGTAGATGAAAAATCTTTAAAAATAAAACACATAAGGAGAAAGGAGTGTATGAATTTCGATAGGGAAATTTTATCAAAGAAAAAACTCGTTGAACTGGTGGAGATTGGTAAATCTTTGGGAATACCGACTACCGTTAAAAGGAAAAATGACCTCATAGAGGAAATATTGAAAAGAACAACAGCAGAAAAGCAGGATACAGAGAACCAACAGCAAGAAATTGAGGAAAAGAAAAGCATTCTACATAGTGTATCCGTAGAGAAAAAAGAGGAACCCGTAAGTCTTCTCAAGGGTGAAGGTGTTTTGGAAATTCTACCAGATGGCTTCGGTTTCTTGAGATCTATGAACAACAACTACCTTGCTGGTCCGCGTGACATCTACGTTTCGCCGAGCCAAATAAGGAAGTTTAACTTGAAGACAGGGGATTACATATATGGTCAGGTTAGAACACCAAAGGAGAATGAAAAATACCATGCATTATTGAAGATTGAGCAGATAAACTACAAAGATCCAAATGAGGCACTGAAGAGGAAGGACTTTGATGAGCTTATACCCCTTTATCCCATGGAGAGGATAAAGCTTGAGACAACTCCAGATAACATGCCAGCAAGGGTAATGGACTTAATAACGCCAATAGGTAAAGGTCAGAGGGGTTTAATCGTTGCACCGCCGAGAACGGGTAAAACCATGCTTTTACAAAATATCGCAAATAGTATTACGGCAAACCATCCAGAAATTAAGATCATTGTTCTTTTGATTGATGAAAGACCCGAAGAAGTGACCGATATGAAGCGATCCGTTAAGGCTGAGGTTATCAGTTCGACGTTTGATGAATCGCCAGAAAGACATATTCAGGTGGCAGAGATCGTTCTTGAGAGGGCTAAAAGGCTTGTTGAGTATGGTTACGATGTGCTGATTCTTCTTGATTCAATAACAAGGCTCGCCCGTGCATATAACTCTGTTATACCGCCGAGCGGCAAGGTTTTATCAGGAGGCCTTGACTCAAATGCACTGCAAAAACCGAAAAGGTTCTTCGGTGCGGCAAGGAATGTTGAAGGTGATGGTAGCTTGACAATAATTGCAACAGCCCTGATTGATACGGGTTCAAGAATGGATGATGTTATTTTTGAAGAGTTTAAGGGAACGGGTAATATGGAACTGCATCTGGATAGGGGCTTGTCAGATAGAAGAATCTTCCCAGCTATTGATATAACGCGCTCTGGAACAAGAAAGGAAGAACTGCTTGTTCCGAAAGATCAGCTTAACAGAATCTGGATACTGAGAAAGATTCTGATAGAGATGAATGACATAGATGCGATGCTGTTCTTGTTAGATAAACTGTCTAAAACCAAGACAAATAAGGAATTTCTTGATTCTATGAACCGTTGATGAAATTTGCCTCTCTTGAAGTAAATTCGCCCTACTTTTTAGCCCCAATGGCGGGCTATACTGATAGACCCTTTAGAAAGCTCTGCAGGGAGTTTGGATGTGGTTTAACCTTTAGTGAGCTCATCTCCGTTAACGCCCTGTATTATAAAAATCAGAAAACTTACAAATTAATCGAGAGAGATAAAATTGATAAGCCATACTGTATCCAGCTGTTTGGCTCTGAACCCGATATTTTCCTGTATGCTGCTCAAACGGTTGAGCCCCTTTGCGAATGTATTGACATAAACGCAGGATGCCCGGC
>JALUBE010000167.1 GCA_027045065.1 Desulfurellales bacterium
AGCTTAAGCAAAAGGGCGATGTGTCGCTTATGATGCACAAGCCATTGGAGATTTTTGAAGAAGCTAAAAAGTACTTTAATTTCTACGACTATGATCTGTTAATGACAGGCACGCCTAAGGGTGTTGGTGGATTTAGTGTCGGTGATGAGTTTATTGGGAGGATACTGTATAAAGGTGTTGTTTTGGTTGAGAAGAAGTGGGTGGTAAAATGAAAAAAGCGGTTTATATGGGTTTGCCCACAGTATTGGTCTTGGCTGTTTTGCTTTACTTTGCTTCGTTTTACTTTAGATACCATCAATTTCAGGTGTGGAAGGCGCATCCAAAGGTATACTTTGTTGACAACTACCCTGCCATGACGACGCTTGATGCCTACTTTTGGTTGAGGTATGCAAAGGAGTATAAAAACGGCACATACTATAAATCGGATAACGACACGTTGAGGGCTTATCCTACAAGTACCGTGAAACCCCATCCTGTACCATTGTTGAGTGCCATGATTAGCTGGTTTTCTTCTATTTCTGGCAAATCGATCTACATGAGTGGGTTGATCTTGGTTTCTGTTCTTGCAGGTTTTTTTATTTTGCCTATGGCCTACTATTTCTGGTTGGCTGATATGCCTATTGCCGGTTTAACGGGTGCCTTTGTGGGTGCCTTTTCTTGGATGTATGCCATAAGGACGGCCATGGGTCGTGTTGATACGGATCTTTTACAGTTGTTTTTCATGTTTTCGGGTTCTTTACTTATACTTCTTGCATCGGAAACAAAGAGTAATCGGAATAGACTTATTTACTCTGCCCTTTTGGGGCTGAACTTCTTACTTTTTGGCTGGTGGTATGCCCATTACGGTATAGACGTTGTCTATCTTGCACTCTTTATCATTATGCTTTTGATACGCAAGGTTGAACCCAAGCAGATAGTTATAGCCGCTCTGCTTTTTATCATATTTGCAAATCCACTGTGGGTGATAGATGGCTTTGGTGGTTTTGTGGATTTCTTTGTAAACTACGGCAAGATCAAAAGTGTTTCCACTGGAGATTTTCCCAATATTTTAAAAACGATAACGGAAGCTGAGCATATCAGTCCTTCAAAGGTTATTGTGTATATTCTCTCAAACAAGCTATTGGACGGCGTTGGTTTAATCTTATCTCTCGGTATGCTATTTGCACTTGGTCTTAGGGTTATACCAATCTTACCCATAGTTTTGTTAGGCTTTTTGGCTTTCAGAAGTGCAAACAGAACGGTTATGTTTTTAGCCCCGTTTGTCGGTGCTGGCTTGGGTTTTGCACTTGATATGGTCTTTCATAAACTAAAATTTGATGGTTTAAAGGCAAATGTTGCGTCGTTTTTTGTGACGGTAATATTGATGATAGCTTTGTTGCATACCACAGCGTATAAATTTATTCCTCTTCCCTCTATTCAAGCCCCCATCGTGAAGTCTTTTTTGCAAATCAAAAATAGGATCAACAAGGCAGCTATATTTTCCTGGTGGGACTATGGATATGCCATAGAGGACATGGATGGTTATGCCACATATCACGACGGTGGTGCCCATGGCGGAGCAAGGACATACCTTGTGGCAAAGGCCTTAATAAGCGATAATGAGACACTTCTCTATCATATTATCTCTTTTATGGATAGCTACGGTGTGAAACCCATTATGGATGCCATAGAGAAAGACAATATTTCAGCAGGAAAAGCTGTTCAGATGGCCTTTGATTATTCAAAGCCGATAAAAGATAACGACAACTACGTTTTGTTCACAGAGGATATGATTGGCAAATTCTACGCCATCAGTTATCTCGGTAGCTGGGATTTTAAGAAGGAGAAGTCCTATCCCGACGGTTATGCCATGTACTATTGTAGCGGATTTGAAAACGGCACATTCACCTGTGACAAGGGTTTTGTTGATATTGTTCATGGTTATATAAATAGCAAAATACCTATAAAGAGGTTTTTGTGGGTGGTCAACGGCCGTGTTAAAAAGGATGTGGATTTGCACCCAAATGGCTTAAACGTTGAACTGTGCTTAACCAAAAGGCCAAACTCTAATCAGTTGGATGTGGATTTTATGCTTGTATGCGATGATCGGGTGTTCAATAGCAATTTTAACAAGATGTTTATCTTGGGCGAAATAGATAAAGACAAATTTGAGGAGGTTTACAACAATTTTCCGTATGCGCGCATGTTTAGGGTTAAATAACTTGTAAAAGCTATTTGTTTTGTATATAAATTTGCATGACCACTCACATTCCCTTGTCAAAGGATCTCCTCCGTGCGGAGGGGTTGGGGAATGGTGGTAAAAATCCTTTTGTTGGGAGGTTGAGTTTATGTCTTATGTCACGATGAAGGAACTGCTTGAGGCAGGTGTTCACTTTGGTCATCAGACCAAGCGCTGGAACCCAAAGATGAAGCCGTTCATCTTTGCGGCTCGCAAGGACATCCACATTATCGATCTGCAGAAGACCATTGTCTACTTCGACAAAGCGTATGAGTTTTTAGAGGATTTGGCAGCCCAGGGCAAGACCGTTCTGTTTGTGTGTACAAAGAAGCAGGGCAAAGAGGAGATTAAAGAAGCTGCTCAGTCGTGCAATATGCCTTATGTCAACGAAAAATGGCTGGGTGGACTGTTGACAAACTTCTCTACAATTCAAAAGAGCATCGCAAAATTGGAACGTCTCGAGGAGATGGAGGAGACGGGCGAAATTGAGGCTTATACGAAGAAAGAGCAAAAGATATTGAGGAAGAGGAAGGAGAAGTTGCAGAGGTATTTAGAGGGCATTAGGAATATGAAGGATCTGCCCGATGCACTGCTTATAATTGATGTAAAAAGGGAAGAATTGGCTGTAAAAGAGGCCAATAAATTGGGTATACCCATTGTTGCCCTTGTTGATACAAACTGCGATCCAGACCCCATTAACTATGTTATTCCAGGCAACGATGATGCCATTAGGTCTATTAAGCTTATCGCTTCGAGGCTCGCCGAGGCCATAAAGAATGGTCAGGCAAGGTATGAAAAGGAACTTGAGTTAAGACAGGAAGAGGAAGCCTTTGAAGAGGGAAGGGCTGAAAAATTAGAAGCTGAAGAAGAGGAGGAAGAGTAATCATGGCTAATATAACTGCTCAGATGGTAAAGGAACTGCGCGAAAGAACTGGTGCTGGCATGATGGCCTGCAAGAAGGCGTTGCAGGAGACAGATGGAGACATAGAGAAAGCAATAGACAAGCTTAGAGAGATGGGCCTTGCATCTGCAGCTAAAAAGGCCGGTAGAGAGGCAAAAGAGGGTAAAGTTGCAAGTTACATACATGCAGGCGGAAAGATTGGTGTATTGGTTGAGGTTAACTGCGAAACGGATTTTGTTGCCAACACGGATGAGTTTAACAACCTCTGCAAGGATATAGCAATGCACATAGCCGCCGCTAACCCACAGTACGTTTCAAGGGAAGAGATTCCGGAAGAGGTTTTGGAGAAAGAGAAAAACATCATGAAGGAACAGTTGAGACAACAGGGCAAGCCTGAAAACATACTCGATAAGATTGTTGAAGGGAAGATAGAGAAGTTTTACGAGGAGACATGCTTACTTGACCAGCCATTCATAAAGGACGATAGCATGAAGGTTAAGGATCTCATTCAGAATGCAATAGCAAAAATGGGCGAGAACATAATCGTAAGGAGATTTGCAAGGTTCCAGATAGGTGAATAGGTTATGAGCGAGCCTGTATTCAAAAGGATACTGTTGAAGTTAAGTGGGGAGGCCCTTATGGGCTCCCTTTCTTATGGAATTTGTGAAGAAACGATCAATGAGATAGCCGAGCAAATAAAAGAGGTGAAAGAGTTAGGCGTTGATGTGTGCACTGTTATTGGTGGTGGTAATATTTTCAGGGGCGTTAAGGGTGCAGCAATGGGCATGGACAGGGCGAGCGCCGATTACATGGGTATGCTTGCAACAGTCATAAATGGGTTGGCGCTGCAGGATGCTTTAGAGAAAAAAAGTGTTCAGACACGTGTAGTTAGTGCCATTGAAATGCGTGAAATAGCTGAACCCTACATTAGGCGCAGAGCTTTGAGGCACCTTGAGAAAGGCAGGGTTGTTATATTTGTTGCCGGGACGGGTAACCCCTACTTTACAACGGATACAGCTGCATCCTTAAGGGCCATGGAGATGGGTGCGGACGTTATACTTAAAGCCACGAAGGTGGATGGTGTTTATGACAAGGATCCAATGATTTATGCGGATGCAAAGCGTATAAAGACAATAACGTACATTGAGGTTTTGGACAAAAACTTGAAGGTCATGGACTCAACGGCCATATCCATGTGTATGGAAAACCACATGCCTATAATTGTGTTTTCCATCAAGGAGTATGGGGCTTTGAAGCGTATCGTGTTGGGTGAAAACATTGGAACACTGGTTAAATGAGTGAGGAGGTTGCCATGGATGTAGAGGGCGTAAATGACGTGTTGAAGATGGCTGAGGAAGAAATGAAAAAAACCATTAGTTCATATAAGAAATACTTAACGACTGTGAAAACGGGAAGGGCCCATACGTCGATATTTGAAAACCTAAAGGTCGAGGCCTATGGACAACAAATGCAGTTGAAACAGCTTGCAACGATTACTACGCCGGATGCAACAACCATCGTTATTCAGCCATGGGATAACTCTGTTATAAAAGACATAGAGAAGGCAATACTGAAGGAAAATATGGGGTTCACGCCTCAAAATGATGGTAAGGTAATTAAGATTATCATACCGCCGATGACAGAAGAGGATAGAAAGAAAGTTGTTAAACTGATGAAACAGGAAACAGAGGCTTACAGGGTTGCCATAAGAAATGCGCGTAAGAAAGCTCTTAAAATGGTCAAGGATATGGAAAAGGAAAAGGTGATTTCAGAAGACGAGTTAAAAAAAGCCGAAAAGGAGATACAGAAACTTGTTGAGAAATACACAGAGAAGATAGACGACATGTTTGACGAAAAAGAGAAAGAGATACTCAATATTTGATGGCTGAGAATTTTCCGAAACACGTTGCCATTATCATGGATGGCAACGGCAGGTGGGCCACATCTTTAGGAAAGAAGAGAACATACGGGCATTACGTAGGATCTTTGGTTGTGGATAAGATAACAAAAACTGCCGCAAATGTCGGAATTAAGTATCTGACACTTTATACGTTTTCTACGGAGAACTGGAAGAGGCCAAAAAGTGAGGTTAGATATTTAATGGCACTGTTGAAAACGCAGCTTAGAAAGAAAGAGGTGCTTTTTAGGGAAAATGATGTGCAATTTAAAGTGATCGGTGATCTTTCTGTCTTTGATGATAGAATTGTTACGATGATTAAAGATTTAATTGGTAAAACAGAAAACAATAGAAGAATGAGGCTGACGCTTGCCTTAAATTATGGCGGAAAGCACGAGATAGTTCAGGCGGCAAAGAGGCTGTGTGAGGATGTGAAAAAGGGGAATGTAAACGTTTGCGATATTAATGAGGGCCTTTTTGAAAACTACCTCTACATGTTCGATATGCCCGATGTAGATCTTTTGATTAGGACAGGGGGCGAGAAGCGGATTAGCAATTTTTTGCTTTGGCAATCGTCTTATGCAGAGTTTGTGTTCTTTGATAAATACTGGCCTGAATTTACAGAGGAAGACCTTTTGCGTGCAATTGATGAGTTTAAAAGACGTAAAAGAAGATTTGGCGGGTTGTGAAAAAGAGGGTTTTATCTGCCTTAATTTTGGTTCCTTTAGTTGTATATTTGGTTGTGTGGGCGGGTCTTTTTTATGTAAAGTTGGTGGTTTTGTTGGCTGCAGGTCTGGGTTATTCTGAGTGGCTGGGTCTTGATTCTGAAAGTTTTAATGTAAAAAAAGCCACTTACCTTTCGTGTTTCCTTGTAGTTGGTTTTGTTTTTCTCTTTTTCAATCATCTGTTTTTACTTGCACTCTTTCTGTGCCTGACTTTTCACTTGGTTTTGGGCTTTTCTTCTTTAAACGATAAGAGCTTTTTGAAAGATCAATACTACTTTGTTGGTTTGCTTTACGTTTCTCTCTATCTCTTTGCTGTTCCATTTGTTCAGTTGCAATCGGGACGGTTGCTTCTTTTAACGTTGTTTGTTTCCATATGGTTCGGTGACACGTTTGCCTACTTTTGCGGCAAAGGGTTCGGAAAGGTCAAACTTGCACCCATAATTAGCCCAAAGAAGACCGTAGAAGGGGCTATATGTGGTGTCATAGGCGGAACGTTTATAGGTGTTATCTTTGGATTGTTGTTGAAAATTGGATTCTTGGATGTGCTTTTAGTTGCACTTGTCTCAAATATATTTGGGATTTTGGGCGATTTGACGGAGTCTGTGCCCAAGCGCTTTTTTGGGAAAAAGGATTCCTCAAATTTAATCCCTGGGCATGGCGGTATCTTGGATCGTCTTGATAGCTTTGCCTTTGCCGTATTTTTCTCTTACGTGGTGTTGTTATGCAAAGACTGGTTGTTTTAGGCTCCACAGGCTCCGTAGGCAAGAACACGCTTGATGTCATAAAGAGGACCAAAGGCTTTGATATTGTTGGTTTAAGCTGTTTTAGAAACATAGAGCTTTTATCCCAACAGATAAAGGAATTTAAACCTAAGTTTGTTTGTGTAGCTGAAAGAGGACTTGCAAAAAGGGTTAGGCAGAGGTTTTCAGATTTAGAGGTTTTGGAAGGCAAAAATTGTATCATTGAGATTGTTCAAAGGGATGATGTGGATTTTGTCGTTAACGCACTTGTGGGTACAGCAGGACTTTTGCCAACGTATTACACTATACTTTCTAAAAAAAGATTGGCTTTGGCGAACAAGGAGAGCCTTGTTATAGCGGGCAAGATAATTAAAGATTTAGCAAAGGATAAAGGCGTTGAAGTAATACCCGTAGATTCTGAGCATTCAGCTATTTATCAATGTCTTGAGGGTAGAAGAAAAGAGGATGTTGAAAAGCTGATACTCACGGCATCGGGTGGCCCGTTTTTTGATCGAGGTGATTTTGACAATGTAACCGTAGATGAAGCCCTGTCTCACCCCACTTGGGATATGGGTAAGAAGATTACAATAGATTCTGCAACTATGATGAATAAGGGCTTTGAGATCATTGAGGCGCGCTGGCTTTTTGATGTTCCCTATAAAAAAATAGAGGTTGTTGTTCACAAAGAAAGCATTGTTCACTCTGCCGTTGAATTTGTTGATGGTTCAATCATAGCACAGATTGCAGACCATGATATGAGGATACCCATAGCCTATGCTTTGTTTAAACCCAAAAGGGTGAGTTTGCCGTTTAAATTGGATCTTGCATCCATCGGCAGTTTGAGTTTTGAAAGACCCGATTTTAGAAAATTTCCCACATTGACTTTTGCCTACGAAGCCTTGAAAAGGGAAGAAAAAAATTTAGGGCTTGTGTTGAATGTAGCTGATGAATTGGCTGTAAGTGCCTTTCTTGAAGGCAGAATGCGTTTTAAGGATATATTTTGGATTTTGGAAAAATCGATGGAAAGATTTGAAAGTGAGATGCCCAGTGATATACTTGACGTTGAGGGAGAGATAGAAAGGGTAAGGATGGGTGTCTTAGAGCTTATAAGCAAGATTGGGGGTTGAAGGTGACCTGGCTTTATGGAATATTGGGCTTAATCCTCATGGTTATCATACATGAGTTCGGGCATTTTATTGTTGCGAAGATGTTGGGTGTGGGTGTTGAGCGCTTCTCAATTGGTTTTGGCCCTATTCTGATTAGGTTTAGACCCAAAAAGACGGAGTACGCCTTGTCGCTCATTCTACTTGGTGGATATGTAAAACTCAAAGGTGAGAGTGAGGAAGAGGACGTTGATGATGAATCGGACGCATTTTATGCCCAGCCTTTGTGGAAGCGTTTCTTGATCGTTTTAGCTGGTCCTACGTTTAACATCGTTTCTGCTGTGTTTTTCATAATGATTGCCTACCATATTGGAGTAAATGCACTTGCACCAAAAATCGGCAAGGTTTTACCTAATTCCGAGGCCCAAAGAATTGGTTTGCAAAAGGGAGATGTTATCGTCGCGATCAATGATATAAAGATACACACGTGGAAAGGGATGTCAAAGATCATAAAGTCCCATCCCAACAAGCCAATTGTATTGAAAATAGAAAGAAGCGGTAAGATTTTAATGCTGAAGGCTATTCCTCAGGGTAAAACAATCACGGATATTCTGGGTTACAAGCGTTATGTGGGTTTGCTTGGGATTTTGCCCAGCGGTGATGAAATTGTTGTGAGGTACAGTTTTTTAAAGAGCGTTGAGTTGGGTATTGAGAAGACAATTTACATAACAAAGGTCACAATTGTAGGCATTATAAGGTTGATAGAGCGAGCTATTCCTTCAAGCAATATAGGTGGGCCTATAATGATCGTTGATGTGGCGGGAAAGGCGGCCGAGGCGGGTCTTGGAGCGTTTTTGATCTTCATAGCGATAATAAGCATAAATTTGGGCATTTTAAATCTGTTACCCATCCCCGTTTTGGACGGCGGTCATTTGCTATTTTACACGATTGAAGCGATTAAAGGTAAGCCTGTAAGCAAAAAAACTCAGGAGAACTTCCAAAAGATCGGCATAGCCATACTGTTGGCTTTGATGATATTTGCATTTTTCAACGATTTCAGGCGGTACGGTGTAACAAAGTACGTTGAGAAGAAGATAGAGCATGTGAAATGAGCCTGATAAAGAGAAAATTAACAAAACAGATAGACGTGGGCGGTGTGAAAATTGGCGGTGGAGCGCCTATTGTTGTTCAATCCATGACAAATACGGATACGCGGGATATAAAGGCTACGCTTGATCAGATCAACAGACTCTATGATGCGGGTTGCGAAATTGTCAGGTGTGCCGTTGTTGATGAGGAAGCGGCAAGGGCTTTGAAGGAAATAAAAAAACGGAGCCCAATACCCGTAATTGCCGATATCCACTTTAACTTTAGGCTTGCAATCCAGTCCATAGAAAGCGGTGTGGATTGTGTGAGGATTAATCCCGGTAACATCGGTTCGTTTGATAGGGTAAAGGAGATTTTGAGGGCCGCAAACGAGCGCGGAATTCCCTTAAGAATTGGCGTTAATAGTGGTTCGTTGGAGAAAGATCTACTTGACAAATACAACGGACCAACGGCGGATGCTATGGTGGAGAGTGCCTATAGGTGGGTGAGAAGGATTGAAGATACGGGATTTATAAACATGAAGGTCTCTATTAAATCGTCGGATACTTTAACAACGATTGAGTGCAATGAAAAGATCTCTGAGCTCATAGATTACCCCTTACACTTGGGTGTGACAGAGGCTGGGAACTCAAAAGAGGGCATAATCAAATCTGTTGCGGCTTTAAGTGTTTTGTTAAGGGAAGGTATCGGTGATACCATAAGAATTTCCTTAAGTGAACCGCCTGAGAACGAAATAGATGTGTGCTATGAACTGCTCAATGCTTTGGGGCTGAGAAAGAAGCGATCAATTGACTTTGTTTCCTGCCCTACGTGTGGTAGAATTGAGATTGATTTAATAGGTTTGGTGGAGGAGCTCAAAAAGCGACTGTCACATATAAAAAAACCCATAAAGGTGGCTGTGATGGGTTGCGTTGTCAATGCCATTGGTGAGTCAAAGGAGGCGGATTTGGCCATAGCAGGTGGCAGGCACTTTGGCTTGATTATAAAAAAGGGTAAGAGGATAAAAAAGGTAAAAGAAGAGAATTTGGTTGATGAGTTTGTTAGGGTGGTAGAGGAATATGCTAAAGAGGTTTAGTTATTTTATTTTTGTGTTTCTGTTTGTTTTTGTAGTGAGTGCAGATGCTCAAGCCAAAGGTGAGGGTGAATTCGTAGATTACCATTTTGTTAAAGGATATTTAGAACTCTACAACGGCGATTTCAAAGGTGCAGCAAATGACTTATGGAAGGTCTTTCCCTTTGTTGTGAGCGATGATTTTTATGAGGAGCTTGCGGATATTTTGGTTTATGTTGGAAGGTACAGAGAGGCGCAGTACGTTTTGCAAAGGGCTATCAAGGTCTATCCTAATGACAAAGAATTTTACTACAAGCTATTCGATGTTTACACGATAGAGGGCAAAAAGAAAGATGCTTTTAACGTAATGAAAAAAATACAGAAGCGTTTCCAGGAAACGGAGAATACATTTAGAAGGATAATAACACTATACATAAAGTCGGGAAGGTACGAAGATGCCTATAAGAAGCTTAAAATCTATGTAAAACGGTACAAAGACGATCCGTCCGGCTATTACCTTTTGGCTCAGGTATGCTTGAGGCTTAAGAAGGATAACTGCGCTTTGGAAAACGCAAAAAAGGCGGTAGAGCTCTCACCCAAAAACTATCAATATTTGATCTTTCTTGCCGGGCTTTATGAGAGAAGAGGTGAGTTTGATAAAGCCATTGATCTTTACAAGAGATTACCCCAGAATGCAGTTACCTATTTTGTCATAGCTAACGATTACTATATGGCTCAAGACCTAAAAGATGCTGCCTCTTATTACAAAAAGGCATTTCTTGCTTCAAATCGGATTGATTACCTTGAGCGCTTGGCGTATGTGCTTTTAAACATGAACAATTTTGACGAAATAATTTCACTAAAACAAAAGTTTTCTAAGCTCTTTGGTGAATCCGATAGACTGAAGCTGATCTATGCGATAGCGCTGTCTGAAAAGGGCAGATGCAGTGAGGCATTAAGAGAGTTTTCAAGCATAAATCCAAAGGTGGAATTTTATGGCGAGGTTGTAAGCAACGAAGCGGAGTGCTTGTGCAAGTTAGGAAAATTCGAAGAGTTAAGGGAGGAACTTGCAAAGATTGGCGATGTAAAATCGTACCTTTTTGTCATCAGTAAGTTTTGCTTAAAGAATAAGGAGTATAAAAGGGCTTTGGTTCTGTTCAATGATGCCTTTAAAGTGGCAAGGAATAGTAAAGAAAGGGCGTATATCTGTTTTTACGAAGCCGATCTTTACTTTTCTGATCTTAAAAGTACAAATAAGGCAATAGAACTTTTGAATAAAGCGATTAGGTTTTATCCAAACTACGCTGAAGCTTTGAACTACTTGGGTTATCTTTACATAGATAAAAATATAGATGTAAAAAAAGGCATAATTTTGGTTAAAAGGGCATTGAAGATCAACAAGGATAATCCGTATTACTTAGATAGTTTGGGCTGGGGCTACTATAGGTTGGGTGAGTACAGAAAGGCTGAAATTTACCTAACAAAAGCGATAGAGAATTACTCGCGTTCTGACTTAGATGCCCGTGTTGTGTCTTTAGAACATCTACTTGAGGTTTATAAGGCTGAACAGATGTACGATAAGGCAAAGAAAATTGCTAAAGAGTTACTGAAGCTAAAACCAAAGGATAAAAAGGCTTTAGAGTTTTTAAAGCAGTCAAAATGAAAAGATGTGTGATAATTTTTGTTTTGTTGAGTATCACCTGTCATGCTTCGGATTTGCATGTTATTGTGAAAAACGGGGTTGTCACTGTAACGAATGTCTCAAAAAACATATTTTTTTCCAATGCTTTTAGGTATTCGCATCTGAGTAAGCAAAAGATTATGAGCATGATTGAGTATATGGCAAAAAAATACGGTGTTGACGTTAAAGTAGCACAAGCAATAGCAAAAATTGAATCTGACTACAATCCAAATAGTGTATCCAATGCCGGGGCAAAGGGTGTTATGCAACTTATGGATAAAACAGCCAAGAGCTACGGTGTTAGAGACCCTTTCGATGTTAAGGAAAACATCAAGGGTGGAATACTCTTTTTGAGGCACTTAATTGCAAAGTACCACGATGTTAGGTTAGTGGCAGCTGCCTACAATGCAGGTGAGACAGCTGTGGATAAGTACAATGGCATTCCACCTTACAGTGAGACACAACGTTATGTTAAGAAGTTTATGAACATTTACAGCGGAGAAGAAGCAAAGTTGTATTCTCATGGCAATGGTAGTAGTGTTAATAGAAAAATAGTTAAAAGGGGCAGTATCTACACAAACATAGGAAATAGTTTATGGTGAAACACATACCCAATCTCCTTTCTGTTTTTAGGGTTTTAGACTTGGTAGTTATAATAGTC
>JALUBE010000168.1 GCA_027045065.1 Desulfurellales bacterium
GGTATAGCCACGGTTCTTTAACGTCTATGAATACAGCATCAACATCCTTTTCATCAAAACCATCCTTAATGTCTTTGTGTTTAACCTCAACAACTTTATCCAAATTAAAACGTCTTAAGTTCTTCAACGCATTTTTTATGAATTCTTCCCTCTTTTCGTAACTTATCAATTTTCCCTTTTTACCCAGTATTTGAGCAAAAACAGCGCTCATTGCCCCACTGCCTATGCCACTTTCTATAACCTTATCACCCGGTTTTATGTCCAATCTAAGTGCAATATAGGCTGCATCCTTTGGGTATACGATCTGTGTGAGTCTTGTTAGTTTTTTCATTATGAAGTCGTTTAGGGTTGCAGGGAACAGAACGTACTCGTAATCCAAATGGGTTTTAATTGTTTTCCCAAATTCCGTTTGCAGTATGGTTTCTTTCTTTATCATACCGTTGGATGTGGAATACGAATCCTGAATGTCTTTTAGATTGATTATGTGTTTTTTGCTCTTTTCTTTGTCGTATAAAAGAATTATACTATCTTCCTTCGGATAGTTCATTTCCATCACCTATATATGTGAATTTGTCAACATCAAACAATCCCCTGTCTGTCAATTTTATGTGCGGTATGACCTCAAGCGCCATAAATGAGAGCATATCGAACGGACTTTTGAGTGGACAACCCAATTTGTCCGCTGCGAGTTTTAAACTTTCTACCGTCTTTGCCACCTTTTGCGGTTCTTCCCTTGTCACTATACCGCCAATTTCTAAAGGCATAGTAGTAAACCGTTCGCCGTCAAAAACCACTTGGCCTCCTTGCATTTCTATGATTTTCTCAATGGCTTTAGTTAAGTATTTATCACTTGTTCCCACGGCAACGATGTTGTGGCAGTCATGTGCCAAAGAGGATGCTAACGCGCCTTTTTTTAAGCCGAAACCGTTTATTAAACATGCTGAACTAAATCCATGACCGTATCGCTCGATTACAACCAATTTCAATAAGTCCTTTTCTGTGTCGTATTCGCTTTCGAATGGCTCTACTGTAAGCTTGTCTGTAATCAGAGATCCGTCATTGACCTTTATTGCAATGTTTTTGTTTTTTATCTTTGGTATAGAAAAGGGTATTTTGACGTGTATTGAATTTTTCAAGAAATCGGGCGTTTTTACGCTTATAACCTTTAGTTCTCTTAAAGGTTTTCCGTTAACAATCACAGTTTTTGCGTTGAACTTCTCATCAAATAGCACCAGATTCGCAACGTTGCCTACCTTTATTTCGCTGTATTTTTTGAGTCCGTAGTACTTTAGCCCGTTGAACGATGCAACTTTCAAAGCCAGAGCTGGGTTTATGCCATTTTTTACGGCTTTTTTGACATTGTAGTTTATGTGACCTGTATTCAGAATGTCGCCAACAGTTTTGTCGTCTGTACAGAATGCTATCCTATCAGGGTATTCGTTTATAATCCTGTAAGCCCGGTTTTCTGTGATTTCTGTGCTCCCTTCCCTTAAGAAAACAAAGAAGCCCAATTCCAATTTCTGTTTTATTTCATCGTAACCGTAACTTTCGTGGTCGTCTTCAGCACCCCTTTCTTTGTATTTTCTCAACATCTCAAAATCAAGATGGGGAGCATGCCCGTTGACCCTTTTGCCTGCCTCTTTTGCAATTTTTATCATCTCCAAGAACCTTTGCTCTCCATTCACAACACCCATTACGTTCATCAATTCCCCTAATGATAGAACCAGCTCGCTTTTTATCAGTTTTTTCACATCGTCAACGTCTATCTTTCCGCCACTTGTGGCAAATGGTGTTGCTGGTACGCATGAAGGTATTGCAAAGAAAATGTTTATCGGACTGTTTTTTGCTTCATCCATGAAATAGCTTAAGCCGTCGATGCCTGCCACATTTGCGATCTCGTGGCAATCCGCGACGGCATATAGAGTTCCAAAACGTGAAACAATATTGGCAAAGCCGCTTGGCGTGAGGTGTGTGCTTTCTATGTGGCAGTGGCAATCAATGAGCCCCGGTGATAGATATAAGCCCTGACCATCCACGTTTTTCTTCGCCGATATCTCACTTTGGCTTAACTTTGCAATTATACCGTCTTTTATGCCCACGTTGAGCCTTTTAAATGTCAGACTATCGAAGTCAACAACAAGAGCATTTCTGATTTGGAGATCCACTTTACACCTCTTTTTCCTTGATTACTTCAAATAGATTTTTAATGATTTTTGGGTGTAGTGTTTTACCACTGTGAAAAGGTAGCACAATTCGCTTCCCTATACTTCTAACACACTACCAACTCCAGCAAAAAAGAACCTATCCTTTAGCTTGTTGTATAACTTTGCACCAACCTCTAATCCTGTGCAGTGTGAAGCGCCTAATTTTTTGATGTTATATTTGTCAATAACCTCAAGCGTTGCATTGATCTGTTCATCTGTTGCAAAGCCCAAGTGTGTCCCTCCTATAACAGCATATATCTCTTTTCTACCCGTTTTGTTGATAAAGTGGTTGAGGATGTTAACAATGCCTGAGTGAGCGCATCCCAGAATAACAACCAATCCCTTTGATGTGTCTATGGCCAAAGAGAAGTCGTCCCATATTTGATCCTGCACAAGCTCGCCGTTTTCATTTTCTACCTTCATTTCCTTATCGATCTTTTCAAAACTTGTTTTCCTTTCTACCTCACCACTCGAATATATGCCCTTCTCGATCTCTCTAAACTCCTTCTCGTACAAGAAATTTGCACCTAAGCTTTCAAGGTACGCTTTACTAAACGGTATGCCTATGTATTTTTTGACACCACCCTTGAACCAATACCTTTTTGAGAATGCATCCTTGTGTGTGTAGATAGTTAAAGGTGATTTGATTTTTAAAAGATCCAGCAGTCCTCCCGTGTGATCGTAATGCCCATGTGAAAGGTAGAGAAACTTAATTGAGGATAGATCTTTTTTTAATGCTAACGCATTGTTGATTAGAGCCTTTCCTTGGCCTGTGTCGAAAAGGAAGTTAAATTCAGGCGTTTCAACAAAGGCTGCAAAGCCATGTTCTCCTATTACGTCAAAAGGAACAACAACACTATTTTCCGTAAGAACAGTAATCCTAACCTCCATCTTTACACCTCAATTCTTTATTTTATCAATTCATTTGGTAGTATAATTATAATGCTACTCTCTTAACAGTGAAATTATAATTCTTTGATCGGCCAAAGCCTCCAGTGCATCGCAGGTGGATTTAAAGATTACATCGGCGTGGTTTATTAGTTTGGCATTACATCCATCTTTGTTTATAACGGCAAATGAAAGCTTAGATGCTTTGAGCATGTCAATATCGTTGTTACCATTTCCTATAGCAACGCAATATTCAGGCCCGAGTTCATTAACTATATTAAGTTTACCTTTCGATGTTGGGTGTTTTAGAATCACCACCTCTACTGGTATGTCTTTGAGTTCCTCTTTTGCCGTGCCAAACGTGTCAGCAGTTAAAACGAGTATTTTGTCAAATTTACTTTGTAGTGTTTCGAGTTTATCTTTAACACAATTCATAAGTTTTCCATGTTCCGATAGCGTTCCTGTATAATCAAGCAAAAGGTACTTTAGGTTTAGATTTATATTTTCGAACTGGATTATCATTTTCTCCACCCCCCTCTTTTTGTACATTTTAAACAAAATTCTTATGTTTTCAAGTGGTTGTTTTGAATAATAACTTATGCACTGTTTTTATAACCATCATAATTATTGATAATTTGGATTAACAAGGAAATATTTCTTATTGGCAGTAAACTTTTTAAAGTGTTGACAAAAGATAACTAAAGTGCTATAGATATCTTGGAAGCGATGAAAAGTGAACTTAATAGTATTTTAAAACTGTGGGTAAAATCTAATTTTAGGAGGTTAAGCTATGGGTATTAAGGAGAAACTTTTTGAAAAGATCCAGGCACACAGGCCAAGGATTACAAGACTCTACAAGGAGTATGCGGATGTTCCGGTGGATCAGGTGACACCTTACAAGATTATCGCCGGAATGAGAGGTTTAAAGTGTTTGTTGACAGACATTTCTTACCTGGATCCTTATGAGGGAATTAGGTTTAGGGGTTATACAATCCCTGAAGTAATGGAGAAGTTGCCAAAACCAGAGGGCAAAGAGATGCCCTATGTTGAGGGTCATTTCTATCTGTTGTTGACAGGTGAATTGCCAACGGAAAAGGATGTTGAAGAGGTATTTACAGAGTGGAAGAAGAGAGAGACGTTGCCTCAATATGTAATCGACATCTTGAGGACAATGCCAAGGGATACCCATCCAATGACTATGTTTGCAGCTGGAATCCTTGCTATGCAGAGGGATTCTAAGTTCGCAAAATGGTATGCATCCGGTAAATTTAACAAGATGGATGCATGGGACTATATGTATGAAGACGTAATGGATTTATTACCAAGATTGCCACTTTTGGGTGCTTACATCTACAGAATGAAATATAAGGGAGATACACACATTCCAAGCGATCCAAATCTTGACTTCGGTGGCAATTTCGCACATATGATGGGTATCCCAGAGCCTTATGACGATGTTGCAAGGATGTACTTTATCTTGCACTCTGACCATGAATCAGGAAACGTTTCTGCACATGCAACACACTTAGTAGCGAGTGCTTTGTCCGATATTTACTACTCATATGCTGCTGGTATGTGCGGTCTTGCAGGTCCTCTGCACGGTCTTGCCAACCAGGAAACATTGAAATGGATACAGGGTGTAATGGAGAAGATGGGTGGCAAGATCCCAACGAAAGAGGAGATGGAGAAATTTGTTTGGGATACATTGAACAGCGGTCAGGTGATACCAGGATTCGGTCATGCTGTTTTGAGAAAGACAGACCCAAGGTATATGGCACAGAGGGAGTTTGCTCTCAAGCATTTGCCAGATGATCCAATCTTCAAGTATGTAGACCTGTTATTCCAGGTAGTTCCACCAATCTTGCAGCAGCTTGGCAAGGTAAAGAACCCATGGCCAAACGTAGACGCACATTCCGGCTGCATCCAGTGGCATTACGGCGTAAGGGAGTATGACTTCTACACAGTACTCTTCGGTATTGGAAGGTCCTTGGGTGTTACAGCAAACATCATTTGGGACAGGGGTCTTGGCTTCCAGATCGAGAGGCCAAAGTCCATCACAACAGACATGCTCGAGGAGCTTGCAGGCGTCAAGAAGTAATCCACCTGTTGAAAGAAAGAATAGAGGGAGGGCTCGCAAGGGCTCTCCCTTTTTTTATTATGGTAAAGCTGAAAGATTTAGTTGGTAATAGCTGCAAACTCTGCCCCCGTGAATGCGGTGTAGATAGGAATAGGTTTAAAGGTCTGTGTAAGACCTCAAATCAGCTTGAAATAGCAAGTTACAACATACATTGTGGCGAAGAGCCACCAATAAGTGGGAGAAGTGGTAGTGGGACGATATTCTTTGCAGGTTGCAACTTGGTTTGTATCTACTGCCAGAACTATCCCATTAGCCAGCTTGTAAAGGCAAAAAGGGCTTTAACCACAGAAGAATTGGCTGACATAATGTTAAAATTACAGAGAAAAAAAGCTCACAACATAAACCTTGTAACGCCATCACACTTTGTTCATTTGATAACAGAGGCAATCAAAATAGCAAGAAATAAAGGGTTAACCGTACCCATTGTATACAATACCTCTTCTTACGATAAGGAAGAGGTGATTTATGCTTTGGATGACTTTGTCGATGTATATTTGGCTGATTTGAAATACGCGGATAACAGAATGTCTAAAGAGCTTTCAGGAGTTTCGAATTACTTTGATGTTGCAACTAAGGCAATTTTGGCAATGTATAGAACAAAAGGAAAGCTTGTTTTAAAAGACGGGATAGCTAAAAGGGGTTTGATTGTCAGGCATTTGGTTTTACCGGGTTTTTTAAAAAACACAGAAAGAGCCTTGTATTGGATAAAGGAAAATATACCGGATATTGCCGTTTCTGTTATGTTTCAATACTTTCCTGCTTATAAGGCTTTAAACCATGAAAAGCTCAACAGAAAAATAAACTCAGGTGAGTACTTTTATGTACTAAATCTTGTTGAAAAACTCGGCCTTGACGGTTATATTCAAGAAGTATAGATTTTGCGCGGAAGTTTTGCTATATTTGGTTTGTAATTTTTGCAGGAGGTAAAGATGTCGCCCATTTACAGGAATGCTTTACTTTGGATGATTATAGCCGTAGTGATGATTTTGCTTTTTAACATGTTTAATTCGAGTCACTATTCTTATAGGCAAATAAACTACACAAAGTTTGTACAGCTTGTTGATAATAAAGACGTGAAATCTGTTAGATTTGATGGCCATAACGTTTACTTGGTTACGAATAGTGGTAAAAGATACAGGACATATACACCGGATGTTAAGGGTATTGCAGATAAGCTTGCAAAAGAAAATATACCTGTTCAGGTTAAACCTGAACAAAACAACTCATTGCTTACAAATATAATTATATACTGGGCTCCTATGCTCGTTTTCATATTCCTGTGGTTCTACTTTATGAACCAGATGAATAGGGGTGGAAAGGCGTTATCCTTTGGTAAGAGCAATGTTAGAATGTTTGTTAGTGATCCAAAGAACCGTGTGACGTTTAAGGATGTGGCTGGAATCGACGAGGTAAAGGATGAGTTGATTGAGATCATAGAGTTTTTGAAAAATCCCAAGAAGTTCACAAAACTGGGTGCTAAAATACCGAAAGGTGTGCTACTTGTTGGCGCACCAGGTACGGGTAAAACGCTTGTTGCAAAGGCTGTGGCCGGCGAAGCGGGTGTACCGTTTTTGACAATTAGTGGATCTGACTTCGTTGAGATGTTTGTCGGTGTTGGCGCAAGCAGGGTTAGGGATCTTTTCAATCAGGCAAAGAGAAATGCGCCGTGTATTGTGTTTATAGATGAGATCGATGCCGTTGGAAGGCAGAGGGGTGCCGGTGTCGGGGGTGGCAATGACGAGAGAGAACAAACGTTAAACCAGTTACTTGTTGAAATGGATGGATTTCAGACAGATACGAATATCATCGTTATGGCTGCGACGAACAGGCCTGATGTTTTGGATCCAGCACTTTTAAGGCCTGGAAGATTCGATAGACGTATTGTCGTGCCTAAACCCGATGTTAAGGGAAGACTTGAGATTTTGAAGGTTCACACAAGAAAGATACCGCTTGGTGAGGATGTTAACTTAGAGGTTATAGCAAAAACAACATCCGGTTTTGTTGGGGCAGATTTGGCAAATCTTGTTAATGAAGCTGCCCTCATTGCAGCAAGGAACAACAAGAGTAAGGTTGAAATGGAAGATTTTGAAGTGGCAAAGGATAAAGTCTTGATGGGACCTGAAAGGAAGAACGTTTTGATCAGTGAAAGGGAGAAGAGGATTACCGCTTACCACGAGTCTGGCCATGCAATTGTAGCCAAAATGTTGCCTAACACAGATCCCGTTCATAAGGTTAGCATCATTCCGCGTGGTATGGCCTTGGGTGTTACCCAACAGCTACCTGAAGATGATAAGTATACCTACGACAAAGAGTATCTATTGAACAGGATTGCCGTTTTAATGGGCGGCAGAGCGGCCGAGGAGGTTATGCTTGGGAGTATCACTACAGGTGCAGGAAACGATATTGAGCGTGCAACGGAAATTGCAAGAAAGATGGTGTGTGAGTGGGGCATGAGTTCTTTGGGTCCTGTGCACTTTGTGGATGAGGGAAAAGAGGTGTTTTTAGGCAGGGATATAGCTGTGAGAAAGACGCTATCTGAGGAGACGGCCAAGCTTGTGGATCTTGAGATTAGGAAGATCGTTGAAGAGGCATACTCCGTAGCCGTAAGAATTATAGAGGAGAATAAGGATAAGGTAGAGAAAATGGCCCAGAGGTTGCTTGAGAAAGAGGTTATTGAGTCCAAAGAAATCGATGAGATTTTGGGCTTAAGCGATGATAAGGTTGCTTAAATTTGATTCGTTGGATGGTGTAAGGAAACAGTTAAAGGCCATAGGTGTGGATAACGCTGCCCTTCGATTAATGGAGGGCAAGGGTGTATGCTACGGGGTTTTGATAAGGAATTGCAAGTTTTACCATGCTAATATTTTGAAACAAGAAACTCTATCTTTGGGTGTAGATTGCGCTGTTCAGAAGAATGTCGTTACGGCTAAAGTGGATAAGTCGGACTGTTTAATCTTGGGTGATGTTAAAAGACTCTATAAGCTTTCAGAAAAGCTAAAAGGTCAGAATTTTGAGTTTTTAAGAGAAATAGGAATGGAATTAGAAGGGCGTCTGAATAGAGTTACAAAAGGTGATTTTGTATTCAGGTATAAAGGTAGAGAGATATTTTTGAAAGACAGATTCTTGATTATGGGTATATTGAATGTAACCCCCGATTCGTTTTCTGATGGTGGTGATTACTTCGATGAAGATAGAGCCTTAAAGCACGTTGAAGAGATGATAGAAGAAGGGGCAGATATTGTTGATGTGGGCGGTGAATCCACAAGACCGTCTGCTGAACCTGTGAGTTTAGATGAGGAATTAAGAAGGGTTCTCCCTGTTATTGAAGCTATAAAAAAGGGATTTCCAGAGGTTGTTGTATCCATTGACACATATAAGTCAAAGGTTGCGCAAGAGGCCTTGAATAGGGGTGTTGAGATTGTAAACGACATAAGTGGGCTTGGCTTTGATGAGAAGCTAATAGAGGTTTTAGCTGGTAGTGATTGTGGTATTGTTGAGATGCATATAAGGGGAACTCCAAAGAATATGCAAAAAAACCCGCATTATGACGATGTTGTATTGGAGATAAACGAAAAATTTGGGGAGATTTTAGATAAACTCAAAGGTGCTGGTATAGATGAAAATAGAGTTGTGTTTGATCCTGGTATTGGTTTTGGAAAGAGATTTGAACACAACCTTGAGATTTTGAACAACATAGAAGCCTTTAAGGTGTGGGGCAGACCTATACTTGTTGGCACTTCAAGAAAGAGCTTTATTGGAGGTGTTTTGGGTATAGAGAACCCAAAAGAGAGGCTATTTGGGACAATTGCCTCTAATGTGGTTGCCTATATTAGGGGCGCACGTTTATTCAGGGTTCACGATGTTAAAGCACATAAAGAGGCCTTGCGGTTAGCTGATGCGATTTTAAAGGAAAAAAATTAATCCATCATCTCAACAATCTTAGAATTCTTTAGGGCATTTTCTCTAACAATTGAGTTTATTGCATCGATTATACACCTAATTTGCGCAGGGTTTGATAGTGTGTATCGGTTGTATATGCCCTCTTTTTTTAATGTCACTATATTGACCTGCTGGAGGATACTTAGGTGTTTTGAGATGACGGATTGGTTCTTTTTAAAGTGGTTGGCAAGGTGATTAACACACTTTGGCTCTTTTATGTTTAATAGGTATTCGCAGATGGCAAGGCGCAAGGGGTGAGCCAACGCCTTTGCCACCTGCGTTTTAGCCTCGAACATGTCCATTTTCATTTGAATTTTATCCCAAACAGCCCCAAAGTCAATTTAATGGCTATCAGGTACAGAATAATAGCATAAATTGTCTTGATTGTCTTGGGTTTTGCTTTCTTAACTGTAAACCGAGCTCCCAATTGGGAACCGAGAAGTACGGCTACAACCAAAACAGCAGTTGTGGTTAGGTCAAAGTGCCCTTCAGCTACATGGCCCAAAAATCCACTTGCCGATGAGAACGTTACAACGTAGGCCGTTGTAGCTGCTGCCCTCTTTGCTCCATAGCCCATACTCATAAGGATCGGTGCTGCCAAAAATCCGCCGCCTATACCCAACATTCCACCGATAAAGCCTATTAAAAGGCCACTCAAACCACCATAGATTAGTCTCTTTTTAAACTCAATCAGATTATCTTGATCTGGCGCTTTTGTTGATATGAACACCTTTGTTGCTGCCACCAAAACTGCTATGATGAACAGTATTAAGATGATCCTTGTTGGCAAGTACTGAACAACGTATGCGCCGATTGGTGCGCCTATTATGGCTGCCAAAGCAAAGGGTAGGGCACCTTTGTAATCGATGAGCTTTGCCTTATGATAGGGTATCATTGCAAGGCCTGTATTTAGGCCGTTGAGCAAAAGACCAAGCGGTATGGCGACGCTTTTTAGATCAAATCCGAGCCATTTCATTACGGGCACATACACCATACCGCCACCGAGCCCTAACATTGCAAAGAGGAAAGATGCTGCCCATATAATTATGAATGTTAACCCAAGAATAGAGATAGAGGGTGTCATTTTTTACCTCTCAATCAAGTTTGTGTACTTGAAACAATCTAAGCACACTTTTTTGCCATCCTCAATCCTCAAGTAATTTTCAGCGACCGCATCGCCGCATTTATCGCAGAACGCCAGGTTGAAGCAGGAGCCACCTTTTCCTGGATCATAGTCAAACGGTCCTTCAATTCTCACAATCTCTTCGAATTTCTTACCGAATAACCCTAAGAATGCCTGTTTTGCCACCTCTTGATCAACCTCAGCCGGTGGTATACCCTTTATTCTAAATTTTGTTATAAAGGGTGCATTAAAGGCTGCCTGCATGATCTCTGGTCGTACGGTTACTTTAACAGCTTTTTTATTCTTTTTATCGATCAGCATGTAAGCCCATTTGCCACGGGGGTCTTTTGTCATTATACCTTTTCCAAATGTGCAGCCCGTTGCAAACTGAACGCCATCAGCGAAGCATCCACCTGCGTGATGATTACCAACGTATACTACTACCTCTTTGTCCATGCTGAGTTCCCTTGTAGTTCCCAATGCCTTTAAGCCAGCAAGGCCTGCAAGATACCCCATTGGCATTCCACCACAGAAATGGCCGTGGATGTTTAGTGCAGAATAGAGCAACTCCTTTTCCGTATCGTCCAGCGTTTTAATACTATCCACAACCTCCTTGTGGATTTTAAACCTTTCAAACATCTTACCACCTCCCATTCATTAATTTCTATTTCTACTATATTCCAATATTGGAATATGTCAAGTGAAAAATAAAATTAACCCTTTCTTTCAAAATTAAAACACTAAAAAAGCCCGTTATTTCCTATGTTTGTTAAAATGTTAGGTTATTTAGAGCTATCCCCTAACTACTCACTATTCCACTGCTTACTCTTATTTTTTCCTATCACTACTATCGATTCTATTTCCAACTATTTCCCATTTTACTATTCAACCATTTAACTATTCTCCATTGTTCCACATTACTACCCATCAAACCAATCTCTGCCTCGTCCCATACCTCTGCCCATACCACGACCCATGCCTCGTCCCATACCTCTACCCATTCCGCGTCCCATGCCTCTGCCCATTCCAGGACCTAAGCCTGCGTATTCGTCAATCCTATATAAGTTGGCAGAGCCACATTTTGGGCATGTGGGTCTTCCTGTGCCAAAGGGCTCTTCAAATTCAGCACCACAATCAGCGCATTTAAATCTTCTCATCATTTTAAACCTCCAACTTCTTCTAAAATCTTTTCAATTTCCTTCTCCTCTGTTAACACAACCTTAATCCCTGTATATTCTAAGTTTCTCCGCATTCCTTCTCCTATTTCCCGAGCAACAAACACATCGACATGGTAGTTTAGAAGTATCTGTGGTATTATTCTTCCAGCACCTAAACTCCTTCCTTCTTCCTCTGAGGTTGTTAGTTCGGATGCCATTTGCGGTACAGGGTTTTTCACAGCTATCCTTTCTGTTATTTGGCCGTTTTCAATGCCTATTATGGCTATAAACTTACTGAGTGCCGTGTGATTAGATAGTATCTTTAGGTTGTTTGTTGGAAATGCGATCTTCATCTTTCACCTCCTCGTTTTTGAACATATGTCGATTTTGAAAAAAGTCAATGGCTATTGATCTTTTTTCTTAGATATAATTTGTTTATTTCAAAAAAGAGTTAATTTATTAGAACTTTATAACTTTTTTCTGATTGAAAAATAATATCTCCCTCCTGTGGTTTATAGTCAATATATCCAATAAGTGGAGATATAAATATCACCATTAAAAATCCTATAATCAAACTAAATCTAATTTTACCCCATTTTGTTGTTGG
>JALUBE010000169.1 GCA_027045065.1 Desulfurellales bacterium
TTGGGACTTTTGAAATACATTTTCATTCCAATTGGCAACATCCTCAACACTCTTTGCTGTGTCAATCGATATACTGTCTGCCACTTTGGCCGACTCTTGGATGCCTTTAACAACATTCTGCAAATTCTCTATAATTGCATTGATCGGCGCCTCCAAATCGTGAAGTTCGTTATCCTCTGGTATCTCAACCCTTTCAGCTATATCACCGTTTGCCACCTTGATCAAAGCATTTTTTATTGCGGCAATATTTTCCTCAAGATACCTTTTCTTTTCCTCGATTTCTCTTCTCAAATCCCGCAGAATCACGTAGACATAAACAATTTTACCATCTTTGACTATAGGCATAACATTCGCCATAACTGGTATTTCTTCACCAACTTTATTCATTATCTTAGCCTTATCCACAAGAATTCTTTTTTCTTTCATAGATTTACCAACCAATTTACACACGCTACACTCGGCAGGGTTCTCAGGCCACAGAACTTTGGCAGCCGAGTCAATAGACATCAAGCTACTCCTATCCCTTCCAGTTATATCCTCAAATGCCCTATTGAAGTATAAAAATCTCCTTTCTGGGCTAACGGCGAAGACTATAAAGAAATTCTCACGAAAGAACCTCCAGCAATAGGCATCTATGGAGTAAAGGTCACAGATTATTTCTGCCTTTGTTAAAGGATCGGCGTTCCTCAGCTTATCCTTTACATCTTCACTTAGCTCCTTCTCCTTATCCCTCAAAACCTCTAAAGCTATACTATCTATCTTTTCCGATCGATCTATATTGTCAGTTTGGCCCCCTTTATTCTTCTTAAAAAACATAAAACCTCCTCTACTTCACGGTAAATATCTTTTCCCTGAGTAGTTTTCCTTTGCTGTCAAGAATCTCCAATTTCCAGACACCCTTCATGGATGGATAGATGGTTTTATAAGACCACGTTCTAAATCGCTTATAAGGCTTTACCTTCAACTTAACATCGAAGTGCCTATCGTCCAAAACCCATCTATGTACAATGAAAGTTGGTTTTTTAATGTCTTTAATCACACTCAAACACCACACCCTATCACCCACTTTAAAGCTATCAGATGGTTTTACTATAGTCCTATTCTTAACACCCAAACCACATTGAACACTTTCAACCGTAATGCCAAAACTAAAGATGGGAAATAGCAAAAAGGCGATCGCAAAAGATAACCTCTTCATATCATCACCCCCTCTTTTTTAAAAATTATATAAAAAAAAGGATTATTGTCTATTCTTTTCAAAAGGGGCGTTCGAACTTGCCGCTCTTTCCACCCTCTTTGTACAAAAGATAGATGTTTCTGATCTCTATTGATCTATCGATGGCCTTGCACATATCGTAAATCGTCAGTGCAGCGATGCTCACAGCTGTCAGCGCTTCCATCTCAACGCCGGTTTTGTGCGTAACTCTGACTTCTGAATAAATCTTGATTAGGTGGTTTTCATCATCCATCTCGAAGTTGATATCTATGCCCTCCAAATTCAAAGGATGGCACATGGGTATTAGGTATGGCGTGTTTTTAGCACCCATTATGCCTCCTACCTGAGCAACAGCCAAAACATCGCCCTTTTTAACCCTGCCCTCTTTAACGGCTAAATAGGCTTCCTTTGAAAGGGCTACCTCACCGTAAGCCCTCGCAACCCTAACTGTTACATTTTTATTGCTTACATCAACCATTTTCGCGCGTTTCTGCTCATTGAAATGTGTAAAGTCCATCTGTCAACCTCCAACACTGGCCATGCTTGAATGAATACTTTCACACAACAACGAATGTTCTTTGGGCTTGATCTTAACAGAGTATCTAATCAACTCCTTGACCTTCTCTAAGTCCTTCATCCTCAAAGCACTCTTGACGTCTACTCTATTAGTATGACCAAGACAGGGCAAGATAAACCCGTCGCTTGTTAGTCTAATTCTATTGCACACACTACAAAATGCGTGGGAAAGCGGCGTAATGAAACCCACATAGATATTATCAAGCTTAAAGTAAACAGCAGGACCGTTCGTCTTTTTGTCAGATGGTACGAGTGCGTATTTCTTCTCTATTTTCGATCTCACATCGTCAATGGAGATAAAATGAGCCTTCCAATCGTTTACTAAATCGGTTGGCATGAGCTCTATGAACCTTATATCAAAACCCACCCTTTTGGCAAAATCAACCAAATCCACAATCTCATCGTCGTTTATACCCTTTATAACAACGGTATTAATCTTTGATTTTTTAAAATCCAATTCGTTAAGCGTCTCGACGCCTGCAATCACATCATCCAAATTGCCGAGCCTTGTAATAACTTTGAACTTGTCTCTTTTTAAAGTATCTATACTAACTGTAACCCTATCAAGTCCCGATGCCTTTAACTGCTTCCCAAATCTCTTCAAAAGACTGCCATTTGTTGTCAAAGAGACCTCTTCGATGCCGTCAATGGACTTAAGCATAGCTATCAGGTCCTGGACACCTTTTCTGACCAAAGGCTCGCCGCCCGTTAATTTAATCTTCCTTATGCCCAAAGAGGCTGCTACTTTAACAAAATCTGCAATCTCCTCAAAGCTTAAGATTTCACTCATGGGCTTCCAATTGATGCCATCTTTCGGCATGCAGTAGATA
>JALUBE010000170.1 GCA_027045065.1 Desulfurellales bacterium
GTCTATGGGGTTTAGTGTTGCTATGAGAAACGTTATGCTCTTCTTTTCGTTTAAGTATTTAAACAGACGGATCACCTTGATCCTGTAATCCAAAGAAAGATACCTCAAAGGTTCATCGGCCAAAACCAAAGGAAAGTTGTAGATAACGCCCCTTGCAATGTTTATGAGGGATTGTTCGCTTATGGAAAGCTCATGGGGATACTTATCCAAAAGGTGTCCGATTGAGAGCATATCGAATATCTCTTCAGACAGGTATAGGTTTCTCTTTGTTAACTTCGTTATAGCCTTCAGGTTATCCTTCACGGTCATATTGGAAATCAACCTGATATCCTCAAAGATTATGCCCAAGTATCGTCTCAAAAGCAGAATACCCGAATAATTTAGATCTGTCACATTGAAATCAAACACACGAACGAAGCCACTATCCGGCTTTTCAGCGCCGTAGATCATCTTTAGAATGGTGCTTTTTCCTGCTGATTGAGGCAAAACAATTTGATTGATTTTATTCGGCACCACTTTAAAACTCAGATTCACAAATATGGGCTTTTTCTTATAGCTCTTTGTTACCTCAATAAACTCAACCATTCACAAATTCTTTTATCCTCTTTGCTATGGCCTCTTTTGTAAATCCGAATTTACAGAACAGATCATCCTTTGATCCAGACTCGCCAAATACATCCTCTATGCCGATCTTTAACGCCCGAACCGGGTATTCATCCGTTAAAACCTCACTAACGGCGCTTCCCAAACCGCCTATGATTGTGTGCTCCTCAACGGTAACCACTCCACCCGTTTTTTTGGCCGATTTAACGATTGTGTCCCGATCTATGGGCTTTACAGACGACGCATTTATGACTTCAGCATCTATACCCTCTTCTTCCAAAAGCTTCGCAGCTTCCAAAGCAAGGTTCACCATCATGCCGCAGGCAACAACCGTAACGCCCTTGCCTTCCTTCAAAATATCCGCCTTTCCCAATTCAAATCTGTCTTTTCTAATAAAAACGGGTGATTTTGCCCTCGATGTCCTTATATACACAGGCCCTTCCATGTTAATGGATTCCAAAACGGCCAAATAGGTCTCATTGTAATCCGCAGGGACAATAACCTTCATGTTGGGCAAAGACCTCATAAGGGAAATGTCCGCTATGGCTTGATGCGAACCGCCATCCTCACCAACGCTGATACCCGAATGTGAACCACACAGTACCACATGCAAATTCTGATAACATATGGATTGCCTTACAATCTCAAACGCCCTACCTGTAATAAACACGGCAAACGACGATGCATAGGGCTTCAAACCACTTAAGGCCATACCGGCTGCTACACCGGCCATATTGGCCTCTGCTATACCCATATTGAAAAACCTATTGGGAAATTGTTTTTGGAATTCCTTGGATTTTGTCGATCCACTTAAGTCGGCATCCAACACAACAACCCTGTTGTCTATTTTACCCAACTCAACCAAAGCCTTACCATAAGCCTCTCTTGTTGCCTTAAACTCCATTGTCCAACTCCTTTAGTGCCCTTTCTAACTCTTGATCAGTAGGTGGAACACCGTGATACTCAACCCTGTTTGCCATAAACGAAACGCCGTATCCCTTAACGGTCCTTGCAATTACCGCTGTGGGGCTGACTACATTGCGTTTCGCTGTAGTCAACGTGTCAATTAAGTTCTTATACACATGACCACCAATTTCATACGTTCTAAATCCAAACGCCTCAAATTTTTCCTTCAAGGGCGATATGTTCATAATATCCATAACCCTACCGTCTATCTGCAAACCATTGAAATCCACAATCACAATCAAGTTGGATAGTTTATAGTGTGAAGCTGCCATGAACGCTTCCCAGGTAATACCCTCCTGTAGCTCTCCATCGCCCATGATACAGAAAACCTTGTATCTCTTCTTTAAAACCCTCGCAGCAAGCGCCATTCCTACGGCCTGCGTTATACCATTACCCAGAGAACCGGTGGATGCATCAATACCTGGCAATTTCTTTGCATCCGGGTGACCTTGCAAAGGAGAACCCAATTTCCTCAACGTCCACAAAAGATCCCTTTCAAAGAAACCAGCCTTTGCAAGTGTGGCATACAGGGTCGGGCAGGCATGACCCTTTGACAGAACGAGCCTATCTCTATCTTCCCACGCAGGGTTTTTTGGATCGTAGTTCATTATACCGCCAAAGTACAACGCAACCAATACATCAACAACACTCAACGATCCACCAGAATGACCACTTTTAGCCTTATTTAACATAATGAGCACATCTTTTCTGATTTCCTTTGCTATACGCTCAAGTTCGGCAAAATCCTCCATACACTCCCCCTTAAATCAAATCCAGCACGTATTTAAACATATCGTCAATTGTTGCCCTGTTTGGTACTTCGGCTTCAAAACCACATGATTCGATGTAAGACTTTGTTGTTTTACCAATAGCGACAATCCTTTTGATACTCTCCACAAACCCGTAGCTTCCAAATGCCTCCTTTATATGCCAGAACGCCGATGGGCTTGAAAATAGACCAAAGTCAAATTCGCCCTTTGGCTCAAAGTACTTGATCCTTTCAGGTATCACATTTTCATACACAGGCACAACGGTGACATTGTCCAGCTCATCGTAAATCTTGTTGTATTTAGCAGCCGTTATAACAAGTAGTTTACCCTTATCCTTCAAAAACTCAACAAGTGAGGATCCATAAAATTCTTCAGGCACATAATCCAGCTTAAAGCCCCTCTCCATCAAAGCATAAGCCGTTTTATCGCCAACGGCAGCGAGCTTTTTATCGCACAAAAATCTCACAGAAACCTTTTTAAAGAAAAACTCAACGGCCCTTTTGCTTGTGAATACCACCCAATCGGCTTTGCTGTCTATGATAAAATCAACCCCCCTAAACTCCATCGACTCAACTGGAAATATATCCAAACGATCATCGTAAATTTCTGTGTATCTTATTAGATCATCTTTGTTTGCACTAAACAGAACCTTTGGTTTATCAAGCTTTGCGCCTTTATAAAGAAACTCTATGTCACCCTCTAAAGAATGCGTTAAGAAATAGTCGTAACTATTTTCATCGATATTGTTGCACTTCAGTAAAAACTTGCGCTCAAAACCATCCTCAAACCAAACACTACTTTTTATCGTGGGAAAGAACTTAAGCGGCAACGACCCGCTAACAGAAATCCTTCTCACCCTTCTTCCTCTCAACGTAATCTATAACATCGGCAATCACAAACATCACGCTACTATCACAGCTTGTATACCTTATGGTTTTGGTTAAATCCTTTGGACAGCCGTACATCACACTCATACAGAACTCACTTCCATCAAAGTAGGCATGAGCACCTATTGGATAGTTACACGATGCGTTCATCTGCCTTACAAAAGCCCTTTCTGCATCAACACATACCCTTGTCTTTTTATCCTCTATTTCTTTAATTTTCTCCTTAAACTCAAAATCCTTTAAAAACTCAACGGCAACAACACCCTGCCCCGCAGCGGGAATCATAAATTCAAGGTCGTACATATAGCTCTCATCGTACAAACCCAACCTTACAAGACCACTTTTAGAGACAACAATGCCATCGACAACACCCTCTTTTAGCCTTCTTAACCTCGTATCCAAATTACCACGCAGATCAACAAACTCAACATCGGGCTTAATGCGCATTATTTCTGCCCTTCTCCGCAACGAGGTTGTTCCAATCTTTGCACCGCTTTCAAGTTCAAGCAGATTACCCTTAAAAGAAACAAACGTGTCTTGATAAAAGTCCCTTTCAAAAACTATGAAATCGAAATCATCACTATCATAAACGCTCATGTCTTTTAAGGAATGTACGGCAACATCGATTTTTTTGTCAAGTAAAGCCTTTTCTATCTCTTTAACAAAGAGTCCCTTTCCACCCAAATCGTAGAGTGGTTTGTCGGTCTTATCGCCTTCAGTCTTTATGGGCACAATCTTGCATTCAAAACCCAACTGCTCAAGCTTTTCTTTTGCAAAATTCGCCTGCCACAGTGCAAGTTTTGACGATCTTGTCCCAATCCTCAATTGTTTTCCGAGAAGAAGCATCTCACATCCTTCTTTGATTTACTTATATCAAACAACCTTCTCAACAGTTCAACATACAGATCGCCCTCTGGATGGTTCAAAAATCCCTTGATATTCATCGTGGGCTCATGGAGTATCTTTGATAGTAATGATTTTGTCAGTTTATCAATGCCTTCAAGCAGCTCATCGTCAACCCTGTTCTTGTATATCTTTTTAAACTTGTAAATCTCCAACTTCCTAACCCTTTCAGCCCTCAACCTTATCTCTTTTATCACCTCATCGTAATCCAGCGATTTAACGTATTCCTTGTAGGCCTCAATCTCATTGTCAATGATTCTTTCAGCAAGTTCTGCCTGTTTCTTCCTATATTCCAACGATTGATCGACTATATTCTTCAAGTCATCGATATGTATAACCCTAACATTGTCTAATTTTTCAACGCTGCGATCCGTATCCTGTGGTACAGCCAAATCGACGATAACAATTCTTCTATCTAAAGGTATGAATTCGGGCTTTATAATGGGCTCATTTGAAGCCGTTGATGTGACAACGATGTCTATATCACGAAAAGCATCCTTTAGCCTATCAAGACCAAAAACTTGGGAATTGTACTTTTCCGCAAGATCCAAAACGTTTTCAATGGTCCTATTTGCAACTGCTTTAATAATTGCGCCGTGATCCGAAAAGTGCTCACAGGAGAGCCTGTTCATCTCTGAATTCCCTATGCTCAAGACATTTTTCCCTTTTACATCCATCAACTCTTTAACCTTTAAAAATCCTGCATAGGCCACACTGATTGCACCCTTTGAAATGTCCGTTTTGGTTTTCACTACTTTTGCAGCATGGAACGCGCGTCTCATGATCCTGTTAATCGTCGCACCGCTTGTGTAAAACTCAACGGACCACTTGTAAGCTTCCTTTATCTGTCCCAATATCTGTGGCTCTCCAACAACCATAGAATCCAAAGAGGATGCAACCCTAAACACATGCCTTACAGCATCAATATCCCTTTTTATGTACAGATACCTTTTTAATTCATCCTGCTCAATACCAGAATGGCAGCTCAAATACTCCAAAACCCTATCAACAATATCCGTCTTTGAAACATATAAAACCTCGACCCTGTTACATGTAGAAAGTATCATCACCTCATCCAAGCCATCCAACGATTTCAACTCAAGCAGGTATCTATCCAATTTGGAGTTATCAAATGCTAACTTTTCCCTAATATCAAGGGGGGATGTGTTGTGATTTGCGCCCACAACAACAATTTCGCTCATTTTGTCCTTTCAACAGAATAATCAGCTATTGCCAAGAGGTAATCCTTATACTTTGATGACGGCAGATCATCAATTGCTTTTTTTGCCAAATCTGCGTATCTTTTTGCCTCTTTTAGTGCATCATCCAGTCCATACTCCTTTATCTCAAGGATCAGCTCATTTAACAATCGGTCATCTTTAGTTTCAAAAAACTCCCTCAATTTATCCTTTAAATCCCTTTTCCTTTCAAGAGCGTTCAAAGCGGGCAGGGTAACCTTACCCTCCTTCAAATCTATACCCAAATCTTTTCCTACCTCTTTCACATCGCCCATATAATCCAAACAATCGTCCTTTATTTGAAAGGCCAGGCCAAGATTTTTTCCATAATCAGACAAAACATCAATGTAATCGCTTTTGGTAAGCAGACCACCGCAGACACAACTAACCTCTATCAAAATACCCGTCTTTTTGTATATAACTTCAAAATAGTCATCTTTAGAGATATCAACATCAAAGGCCCTTTCAATCTCAAGCACTTCACCTTCTGTCAACGTATATGCAGCTTCAGATATACGCCTTGCTATCTCTTTATCATACCTTAAGACAACGTTATAGGCCAAAGAAAACAGGTAATCACCTCCCAAAACAGCGGGCTTGATGCCGAAGACGGAGTTAGCAGATGGTCTACCTCTCCTAAAGAGTGCTTCATCGATTATATCATCGTGCAAAAGGCTTGCCGTATGCACAAGCTCAATAACACTGCCCACAACCAAAGCATCGTCTTCCTCTTTAAAACCCAAAGCCTTTGACACATAAAGCACAAGGAGTGGTCTTAACCTCTTACCACCATCAATCACCTGTCGATACACATCGTACAACAAGCCGCTTACAGGTTTTACAATCTCCTTTAACTTATTATCAACTTTGCCAATATCGGATTTTATTACAGCTTTAAGTTTAATATCCACCGTTATCCTTTGCTATAGAGATGCTCACAACCTCGTCATCCTCATCCAAATTGATTAGCTTTACGCCGCGGGCATACCTACTCATGACACTGATGTTTTCAGCATCTATCTTTATCATCTTGCCGTTTTTCGTAATAACAACCACATCATCCGAATCGTTTAAAGACAGACTACCAACAACCCTATCTCCGCTCTTTAGCTTAACGCACTTTACGCCTTTACCACCACGCTTGATCTTTCTTATATCCTCAACTTTCAAGAGCTTACCCACGCCATCCTTCGTAACAACTATAACCTTTGTATGCTCACCCTCTCTAAATCTATCCGCACTCACAACCCTATCATTCTCAGAAAGCCTCATACCCCTGACACCTTGAGCTGTGCGTCCCATATCCCTCACTTCATCGGCATCAAATCTTATACACATGCCGTTTTCTGTAACTATAACAATCTCGTCATCGTCCTTAACGTCAAATACCCTAACAAGTGAATCCTGCTCATCCAACTTAATAGCTATCTTGCCCGTGGATAGTATGTTCTCAAAATGCTTAAAAGATGAGCGTTTAACCGTTCCAGATTCCGTAACGAAGAACAAACTGTCTGTTTCACTGATTGGCACTATTGTTTTTATCGTCTCCTGGGGTTGCAGTTTGATAAAATTAACAATGGGCCTACCCTTTGATGAAGGCGATTGTTTTGGAATATTATACGCTTTAATAGCATATACCCTGCCAAAATTGGTAAAACACAACAGTGTACTCAAACTATTGGTTAAGAAGATATCGGTTATATAGTCGTTATCTGAGAATGTAGCCGCTATTCTGCCCTTTCCACCCCTATTCTGTGTAGAGTAAACATCCAAAGGCACAGCCTTTATGTAACCTTTCTTTGAGAACGTGATTATAAACTCTTCATCTTTTATAATATCCTCAACCGTAATATCCTCAACCTTGTCTAATATCTGCGTTCTTCTGTCATCAGCATAGGTCTCTTTTACATACAAAAGCTCATCCCTTATGACCTTTTTAAGAACATCTTTATCCCTTAAAATTCTTTCGTAATACGATATATCCTCTAAAACCTGTTTATATTCATCTATGATTTTCTGTTTCTCTAAAGCAACGAGGCGCGCAAGTTTCATATCTAAAATGGCTTGTGTCTGCCTATCAGAAAGCTTAAACCTAACCTTCAGTCTGTTCCTTGCTTCTTGAGTAGACTGGGATGACTTTATTATAGCTACAACCTCATCAATGTTATCAAGTGTAATCAGTAAACCCTCAAGTATGTGCGCCCTATCCTTGGCTTTAACTAAAAGATACGAGGTTCTGCGTTTAACAACATCTATTCTATGCCTGATAAATACCTCAATTGCATCCTTTATATTCAAAAGCTTTGGTGTATTGTCTACCAAAGCCATCATATTAATACCAAACGTCGTTTGAAGATTCGTGTATTTAAACAGCTTATTTAAAACCACCTCTGCCTGCTCATCCTTCTTCAACTCTATTACAATCCTAATGCCTTCTTTATTGGATTCATCCCTCAGGTCGGTAATACCATCAATTTTTTTATCCTTAACAAGCTGAGCGATACTCTGTAAAAGCAGGGCCTTATTGACCTGATACGGCAGCTCATAAACTATAAGCGCTTTTTTGTTCTTAATCTTTTCTTCCTTTACACGTGCCCTAACCTGAACCTTACCAACACCTTTCTTATACGCATCCCTTATTGAAGCACTGTCAAAACAGATACCACCCGTTGGAAAATCAGGACCCTTTATGTAATTCAAAATCTCATCAACGGTGATGTCCCCCTCTTTATCCAAAAAGGCAATACACGCATCGATTACCTCGCCCAAATTATGCGGCGGTATCTTTGTTGCAAAACCCACTGCTATACCATCAGAACCGTTCATTAACAGATTTGGTATAAAAGTGGGCAAAACGGAAGGCTCTTGGAGTGAGTCATCGTAGTTTGGAACGAAGTCGACGCTGTTCTTGTCAAGATCCTTAAGCATTTCCTCAGCTAACTTTGTCAACCGAACCTCAGTATATCTCATTGCAGCGGGGCTATCGCCATCAATGGAGCCAAAGTTACCCTGTCCATCGATCAACGGATAGCGCATGGAGAAATCCTGACTCATCCTAACCAAAGCATCATAAACGGCCATATCGCCATGGGGATGATATTTACCTATAACATCACCAACAACACGCGCACTCTTTTTGTACGGTTTATTGTGCTCTAAGTTCAATTCCTTCATTGCGTAGAGAATCCTACGGTGAACGGGTTTTAATCCATCCCTTGCATCAGGAATTGCCCTACCCACAATAACACTCATGGAGTAGTCGAGGTAGGACTGCTGCATCGTGTCCTTTATATCAATGGGTATTACGTTAGAGTCTGCAAATAGATCTTTCATAGATCAACCTCAAACATCCAAGTGTTTCACGAACTTTGCGTTTTTCTCAATAAAATCCTTCCTCAACTGAGGGTTGTTTCCCATGAGCATATTGAAAATTCTGTCAGCTTCTTCAGCATCGGATATGGTAACCTGCAGCAGGTTTCTACGAGCAGGATCCATTGTCGTCTCCCAAAGCTGCTCAGGGTTCATTTCACCCAAACCCTTATAACGCTGTATTTCAAGTCCCTTTTTAGCCCTATCCTCTATGAAATTCAGCATTTCCTTAATCGTTTTAAACTCTAAAACTTCATTACCCACTTTAGCCTTAAACGGTGGCTCACCTAAAAGGTTTCTACTTGGTGTATACTGACTTATTAGCTTATATTCATGAGAGTTAAAGAACTCCCTGTTTACAAAAATCTCTTTATCCTCGTTGTCCACTTCGTATTTAAACACCAATGCATCACCTTCAGGCTCAATCTCCTTAATAGTAATGCCAGAGTTTTCCTTTAAACAATCATTCAGTCTGTTTTTAAAATCATTGAGATTGTCCAGATTCACATCAACTATCGACAAACACCTTATTATTTCCTCTGATGGATACTTCTTCGACAACTTTTCCACCATACTCTCATACACAATCAGTTTGTTCAAAATCTTCCTAAAATCATCCTTGGAAAGTTCTTTTCCATTAACAATGGGGACAAATCCTTCAATACCCTTGTTAACCAAAAACTCCTTCATCTGTTTCTCATCTTTTATGTAAAACTCCTTCTTCCCAATCTTACATCTATAAAGCGGAGGCTGCGCAATATACACATAGCCTTTCTCGATAAGCTCCCTAAAGTACCTGAAGAACAGTGTTAGTATCAACGTCTGTATATGACTACCGTCAACATCTGCATCGGTCATTATGATGATTTTATGATACCTAACATCGTCTATATTGAACGACTCGTTGATACCTGTACCTAAAGCTGTGATAATATTTCTGATCTCCTCACTTTCCAAGATCTTTTTCAGGTTTGACTTTTCCGTATTAAGAATCTTACCTTTAAGCGGTAAAATCGCCTGATAAACCCTATCACGGGCCTGCTTTGCACTACCTCCAGCAGAATCGCCTTCAACAAGGAACAGTTCTGCTTTTGACGGATCCTTTTCCTGACAATCTGCTAATTTTCCTGGTAAACCCTTGGATTCAAATACCGTCTTTCTCCTGACTAACTCCTTAGCCTTTCTTGCCGCCTCCCTGGCGTTGTAGGCCTTTAAAACCTTCTCAACAATGACCTTTGCTACAGCTGGATGTTCATCAAAATATTCATTGAGCTTTTCGTACAACTTTGTTTGTATGATGTTTTGTATCTCTGTGTTGACAAGTTTTGTCTTTGTCTGACCCTCAAACTGTGGGTTTGGCAGTCTAACGGATAAAACAGCTACAATTCCTTCCCTGACATCATCCCCAGAGAACACAACATTGTTCTTAACGAGCCCCGAATTCTTTGCGTATCGATTAATCGTTTTTGTTAGAACCGTCTTAAAAGCCGATAAATGAACACCACCCTCAACTGTGTTGATGGAGTTTGCAAATGTCAGTATATTGGATGAATAAGAATCTGTATAAACAAAAGCCAATTCAATATTTACAGCATTTTCCTGTATATTAAAATAGACTGGCTCATTAAATAGTTTACTCTTGGTTTTTGAAAGGTAATCTATAAACTCTATAATACCCTTTGTATAATAAAATGTCTCAGTTTTATCTGTTCTTCTGTCAATTAAACTTATTTTTACACCTTTGTTTAAAAATGCAAGCTCTCTAAGTCTTTTTGATAGTATCTCATAACTAAACTCTGTTGCCTCAAATATCTCCTTATCCGGTAGAAACGTTATTATTGTTCCTGTTTCCTTTGTTCTACCTATTACCTCTAAATCGGTCTTTGGTATACCCCTTTCAAAATCTTGCCTGTATATTTTTCCATCCCTTTTGATTTCAACGATTAAGGACTCGGACAGTGCATTAACGACACTTATTCCAACACCGTGTAGGCCACCAGAAACCTTATAGCTCTTACTGTCAAACTTACCACCTGCATGTAGTGTTGTTAAAACTAATGTTACAGCGGGTATCTTCTCCTCTGGATGTATATCGACAGGTATACCCCTACCGTTATCTTCAATGGTGATTGAGTTGTCCTCGTTTATGTAAACGTTGATTGTATCGCAAAAGCCCGCCATCGCCTCATCAATTGAGTTATCCACAACTTCATAGACCAAGTGATGCAATCCTTCAATGGACGTTCCACCAATGTACATGGCAGGTCTTTTCCTTACAGCCTCTAATCCTTTTAAGACCTTTATATCTTCAGCCGTGTATTGCCTCAACTTACTCTATCCTCCGTTAACTCTATTGTGTTGTATCCTCTAAAGGCGCCCAGTGTTGTGATAAACAGTTGATTGGGTAAAGATACTATAGTTTCAAATGCCCTTTGCTGAGCACTCTTGTCCAAATCACCCTCTAAATCGTCAATTAAAAAAACGGGCAGAAGCCCGCGTGAATTATACAATTTTACAATTGCCAATACAATACATAAGAGGATAACCTTTTTCTCTCCAACCGATGAGTACAAAAAGACATCTAAGCCATTAGTATCTATTTTTAACATATCCTTTTTTAAAGAAAGAATAACCCTTTTTTTTAGCACCTCATCTTTAAGAATATCCTTATTTATCTGCCCAATCTTGTATTTTAGATTTATTTTTTTATTGTAAAAGCCACTGTAGTATTCGTTTACATAACCTTCTATGTTCTCTATTAGTTTCTTTCTCTTTTCTGAAATTCTGTTTATTGTATTTATAAATTTGCTGTTTAAAAC
>JALUBE010000171.1 GCA_027045065.1 Desulfurellales bacterium
TCCAAAGTGTGACAAGCTCCATAAACAAACACAACACCGACAAGAGACATTACAAGTCCCACAGAGACTATAATTATATATCTCCAGGCAGACTCTATTGCAGGCTCGTCATTGTCAATCGCAACAAGTAAGGCGCTTGTTATAGTGGTAGCCTCTATACCCACCCATATTAAACCCAAATTCTTAACCACAACACTAAACAGCATGGAAAGGATAAATAGATTTAAATAGAGAAAATAAAAGTTCTTCTTAAGAAGAGGCTTTTCCACATGTTTCAGATAAGTTATGGAAAAGAGCACTGTTGTCAGATAGATAAACGAAATTAAAACTACCATGATTTTTGAAAAACCGTCTATAAACAGATAGCCCGCACTCACATTGGGTTTAAGAAGAATAATTATGGACAAAGCACTCACAATTAAACTCGATAAAACACTTACGAAGGCTGCGAGTGTATCTCTTTTAAAAACACACAAGAGAGAAGCAAAAACAAGGATAATAAAAGGAAAATAATAAACAAACATACCCTACCCCCTGAACTCATCAAATTCATCTATAACTTCTGAAACAGAACCTTCCCTCAGTTTCATAACCACACCTGAAATCATAACAAGACCTAAAAGGTCTAAAAGAACGCCAGCTTCAACTATGAATGGTAAATCTGGAAACATATACCCAGCCATAAAAAACAAACTATTTTCCATAATCATATAACCAATAAGCTGAACAAATGCGTTGTTTCTTGAAATCACAAGGAAAATGCCCTGAAGTATTATTGCTATTGGAACAGAGCCCGCTTCTACTGAAATGTATCTATAAAGCGTTAACCTGTAAATAACATAAGCTAAAATTACAAGCAGTAAAGAAATTACTATTGATGCTCCTGTGGAGATAACCTGTTTAGGATTTTTCTCCTTATAAACCTTCCCAAGATGGCTGAGCATGAAGTAGGGTATGAAGAAAAACCTAACAGCAAGCGTTAAAGCTGCCAAAACAATCAAACTTGTGTTGTTTTGTAAACCCCCCTGTATAAATAGCAATAATCCAATTAATAGAGAAGAAATCGCAAATGTTACTATAATCTTCTTTAAGTAATACTGCCACTGCATAAAAATAACCAAAACAATTTCTGCAAAACCCACAAGAATAAACAGCTCTTTCATAACTTACCTCCTGTTGCATAAAAAACGACAATAGCCAAAAATGCAAATGAAAATGCAACAGCCACATACTCAAAGTTTTTAAACAGCTTATATTTAGATATCGTTGATTGAATTACGGCAAAAATTAGCACAAGGACGAACAATTTAACAAGATGGATTAAGCTATACAAAAGCACAGCCACAAAAGAAACCTTCATAGGAACGAAAAACGGAAACAGAAAGTCATTTAAGAATACACTCATAAGCAAAAACTGTTTTATGTATCCACCCCACTTCATTAAGGCAAGCTCACGCCCCGAATACTCCATCTCAATTGCTTGGTCTATCATTCCAAACTCATTTGATGTATGGGATTCGACTGGCAGTTTTCCTGTCTCTATAATTAAAGCCATAAAGAAGGCAAAAACCACGAACCAATGTATAAGCGACAAATACCAATCGGTTGAGGTCTGTAAAACATTGTTAACCACATAGGGATTGTTCGTGTGTGTAATAACACCAAAAGTTATGAATATTAAGACAATTATAGGCTCGGACAATGCACCGATACTCGAAGCCCTTGACACACCTAAATGAGAGTAGTTGTTCCTACTATCGATGGCAGAAAGCTTCTTAAGTCCAGCAATGGCACCAAAAATCAAACCGCCACCTATAAAGTCAACAACAGGGCCAAATGAGAGTGGAAATCCCGTTATTATGGGAAGCACAAGCGTTAGAAACAGATACATTGTAAAAGTAACATAAGGGACGATTTGAAACATTGGCGATGCAACCTGAGGAACAACGCTCTGTTTGTGGAATAACTTGTAGAGGTCGTAATACGGCTGAAAAATCGAAGGACCTTGCTTAGATTCAAAGATCTCACACAGTTTGTTAAACACACCAACAACAAGCGGAGCAAAAGCAACCACAAACAGTAGCTGTAGCACACTCAACAGATACAGCATTAGACACCTCCCGCAAAAACTATATAGACCCTTATGCAGGGGTTATCGGCTCTTCTGGGAATTAAAAGAAGAGCGGTTTAAGGCGAACCCCACCGCCTTCAACCTTGAAGGTGCATTATACAAAAAACTTCTATTCAGTCAATTTTAAAAATACTCCAAAAATAACGCATTCTAAAGCAACAAATTAAGTTCAAACAAATAGCACAAGAAAACAAACAAATGCTTTGACATTAAATTGATAAAGTGATAGTTAAATAAAAAACTTAAGGGGGTTCAATATGGATGTCATTGGCATAAGTTCTGCGATTTTCATTATTTACTTCATAATCATGTTGATCATATACTTTACAGCTAAAAGCATTTTGCTAATCGCTTTTATTATTCTATCACCCCTATTCTTTGGCATTTTCCTGTTCTATTACTACAAAACATTCATAAAACCACTCAAAGATCTGGATAAGTTTTGTAGCACAAGGCTTTGCTCTACATACGATCTAACAGACAGACTCCCTAAACCACCGAAGCCACTGAGTTTTCTAAATCTCATGAATTCGTTTATTAAAAATGTTCAGGAGGCTTTGAAGAAAACACTCAAGGTTTCAAACAACGTGGCCACGCAGGCAGCTAAGGTGAGTTTCAACGCTGAAAGGATATCGGGGAATGTAAAAAGGGAAGCCGAAGGCATGGAAGAAATCAAGGCAACGATGGATGAAATAAAAGACACGATAAATAGCGTTACACAGAACATAGCCAACACGTCGGATTTCATGCAAAAGGTAAACGATCTGGCAAAAGACGGCTCCGATAAAGCGTTGCTCGCCATACAAAAAATAGAGGCAATAGCAAAGGAGACGAAGAACAACGCAGAGATGATGAAAAAACTTGGTGCGTCATCGGAAGAAATCGGGAAAATTGTGGAAGTAATCAATGAAATCACAGATCAAACGGCACTTCTGTCTCTAAATGCTGCCATTGAAGCAGCTCGCGCAGGTGAAGCGGGCAGGGGCTTTGCCGTCGTTGCAGATGAGATCAGAAAACTGGCAGATAAAACAGCACAATCTACAGAACAGATTAGACAAATCGTCTCTAAAACCCAAAACGAAACCCAATCAACAATTGAAGCAACACTGAGCTTGATAGACAGGGTGGATGAGGGCAAGGAACTAATAAAAACCGCTTCAGATTCGCTCATTGAGATAGCAAATGGCGTGCAAGAGGCAAGTAGGATGATAGAGGATGTGGCTTCGGCTGCCGAAGAACAGTCGTCGGCTATTGACATGATAGCAGAAAGAATTGACAAGATGACAGAGGACGTAACAAAATCTGCCGATAGGATCGAAAAAATCAGAGAAGACACATACAAGATTTCAAAGACCGCTGAGGAGCTCTTCACGTTTATGATCAAGTTCAGAACGGGGTCGTACATTGATAAAGTCTATTCAATTTTGCTCAACGCTAAGAAAGAAATAGAGGATACATTTGAAGAAGCTGTAAAAAATGGAATTATCTCGTCGGCCGATTTGTGGGATAGAAATTACGTTCCTGTTCCAAACACTAACCCGCAAAAATACAGAACCAGATTCACCGATTTTGCAAAGAAATACATACAACCCATAGAAGATAAGTATTTAGGAATGGATCCAAACTTTAAATTTGTAGTATTAGTGGATAACAATGGATACCTTCCGGCACACAACACCATCTACGACAAGCCCTTAACCGGTGATTACGAAAAGGATTTGGTGGGCAACAGATCAATGCGAATATTCAACGATCCAACAGGACTTGCAGCAGCAAGAAACACTAACCCTGTACTCTTGCAGACGTACATGAGAGATACGGGCGTTGTAATGAATGACATCTCAGTTCCAATTTATTTTGAAGGTAAGCATTGGGGTGGCTTGAGAATAGGCTTCATTTGGGAAAACGGTGAATAATGAAGGTTGTAAAAGCCGGTGGAGAAATAGAAGAATTCCAAGCGGACAAGCTAATAGAGTCGCTAGTCCGCTCCGGTGCAAGCAGGGAAAAGGCAGAAGAGATCGCTGGGATTATCATAGAAAGGATACCCGATTATGTAACAACTCGTTTGATTTATAAGTACGCAAAGGAATTACTTAAAAAATTAGATCACTCTTTCGCATCACGCTACTCTCTCAAAAAAGCCATGCTAAGACTTGGGCCAAGTGGTTATCCCTTTGAACATTTCTTCGCCAACCTGTTGCACTTTTACGGGTTTGAAACGCAGGTTGATGTCATAGAAGAGGGAAAATGCATTCCCCATGAGATAGACGTGCTCGCAACAAAAGAAGATCTTGTCGTGGCTGTTGAATGTAAATACCATTCATGTCCTTCAAGGGCTTCGGATTCAAAAGTTGCAATGTACGTCCATTCGCGTTTTGAGGATTTGGAAGAATCGCTAAAGAAAAAATACAAGAAAAGCAGGTTTGAAGGTTGGCTTGTCACAAACACAAGGCTTACAAATGAAGCAAAGAGGTTTGCAAAATGCTACGGTTTTAAAGCCATAGGTTGGCGATATCCAGAAGACGGTGGCCTTGAAAGGATTATAGAAGAAAAACACCTGTTCCCTGTTACAACGCTTATTGGCATAAAACAAGCATTATTAAAGAAATTGTTGGAAAACAACATCGTATCAGTTAGACACTTCTTACAAACTGATGATAAAACGCTGATCTCTTTTGGTTTTAACCACAAAAAGATCAAGCAGCTAAAAAAACAAGCTGAATCCTTGATTGAGTCTGCCTACAACTGATCACTCACGCCGATTTGGTAGTATTCAAATCCAAGCTCTTTAAGGACCGTTCTATTGTATTGATTTCTGCCATCAAAAATCACAGGATTTTTAAGTCTTTTCTTGATTTCATAAAAATCAGGGCTTCTAAACTCCTTCCACTCCGTAATCAAAATCATAGCATCTGAGTTATTCAATGTATCGTATTTGTTGTCAAAATATTCAATTCTATCATTGTCCTTTAACCAAAAATTCTTTGCATTCTCCATAGCCTCTGGGTCGTAAGCCTTAACAATTGCACCCCGCTTTGTAAGTTCATTTATTATCGTTATTGAAGGTGCCTCCCTCATATCGTCGGTTTGCGGCTTAAATGCAAGACCCCAAACAGCAAAAGTAAAGCCTTCAAGGTTCTCACCAAACCTCTTGTAAATCTTTTTCAAAAAGTAAAAACGTTGCTCATAATTTACTTCCTGTACCGCTTTGATGATCTTCGGCTCTATGCCCGCATCCGTTGCCATCTTTTCCAAAGCCCTAACGTCTTTAGGAAAGCAGCTTCCACCGTATCCAACGCCGGGATAGATAAAGTGATAGCCTATGCGTCTGTCGCTTCCAATGCCAACCCTAACCTTATTAATATCCGCCCCCAAAGCCTCGGCAATCCGTGATATTTCATTGATAAATGAGATCTTCGTCGCCAAAATCGCATTTGCTGCATATTTGGTTAGCTCTGCACTCCGAACATCCATCTCTATAAAACGTTCATGGTTAAGCGTGAAGGCTCTGTAAAGCTCTTTCATTATCAACATAGATTTTTCACTATTCGCACCAACAATAACCCTATCTGGCTTCATAAAATCGTTAATTGCATCACCCTCTTTTAAGAATTCAGGATTAGATACCACATCAAAACTAAACGGAACACCATCGGGAAATCTTTTCTTAAGCTCTTCTTTGATAACCGCTTTCACCCTATCTGCCGTCCCCACAGGCACAGTGGATTTATCGACCACAATTATCTCATGATCCATAAACCTACCTATGTTTCTTGCCGCTTCCAATACATGATTCAGGTCAGCACTGCCATCTTCCGATTGGGGCGTGCCAACGGCAATAAAGACAATATCGCTCCTTTTAACAGCATACTCAGTATCCGTTGTAAACTCGATGTTGCCCTTCTCTAAGTTCTTCTTTATGAGCTTATCCAAACCCGGTTCAAATATGGGCACGACACCTTTATTCAACTTATTAATCTTCTCCTCATCTATATCAACACAAATGACGTTGTTTCCCATCTCTGCAAAGCACGTCCCTGTAACGAGACCAACGTATCCACTCCCAATAATGGCAAGTTTCATTCCTTTCCCCCTAAATAAAGAGTTTCTTTACGGCTGTATAGTATTCATCTTCGGTCTTTCTCACCTTTTCAAGGTCAATCTCGAGCATGGCATCAATAACTTCACTATCGAACAGATCAATATCTTTAAAATTCTTTAAGCCCTCTCTTATCTTATCATCGCTTCTTGCGACCCTATAGGGTCTATCCTGCATAATAGCCGCAACGATTGTCGCCAAAGCCAGTGCAGCAGCCTCTTTTTCAGGCTTTACCTTACACGGATATCCCTCTTTTGTGTTGTTTTCATGGTGCAATAGGACAAGTTCTGCTTCCTTTTCAAAGCCCATGCGCTTCAATATGTGATAACCCTCGAATGTATGGGACTTCACAACGTTGTACGTCTCCTCATCCAAAGAGGGCATTTTAAATGTATCATAAGGAATTTTCAGGTTACCAATATGTGATAGAAGCGCAGCATTGTGCAAAACTTTGGTGTCCAAGCCCAATTTGTAACCCAGATTAACAGAAATATTTTTAACGAAGAGCGTGTATTTATCGTAAAATGGCACAATACTGTCGCTCATGTAGGAAATCAAATAAACAACGGCGTTTTTCAGTTTATCATCCACTTCCTCTTTTGGCAGTCGATCTAAAATCTCGCAAACCGCATCATCTATGTGATCTTCAAGTAGGGAGAACCAAAAACACTCCTTTCTCGCTATGTTTTTTAGAGCCTCAAACATGTTCGGATCAAACAACTTCTTCTGTTCTAAAAACTCAACAAGGTCATCGTAGGCATAAGGGTTTGTTAAGCTCCTGTAGGCAATCTCCACGTTGTCTGCCAAGAAAAGTATATTTCCAATAATCGATGTGTTGTTTTCATGTGGAGTGTGGTGTAAATTTATTGCCAAAGTAACGTCCAAGTGCATATTGAGGAAGCGGGCGACCCTGCCGCTAATGACGGCATGCCCATTTAAACTCTCATAGTCCTCATAGATAATATTTCTAAACATTTCAACTTTGGATTCATCCGTTAATATGCCAATATCATGCAAAAGTGCACTTTTTACAACCAAATCCAAACCAAACTCATCAAAATCCAATTCCTTTGCAATATTGTATGCAATGTAACACACCCTTCTTTGGTGAAATGCGTCTTCACCCTCTAACGAATCAGACAGCCTACACAACTCAAATAAAAGCTTATTTACCCACATAATCCACCTCCAAAGCCGATTTTAACAATCTTGTCTTGCAAAATCCAGATAAATTGGTAAGCTTTTCAAATTGAAGGAGGAAAAATGGCAAAGGTAGCAATTGTAGGAAAACCGAACGTCGGTAAATCAACGCTGTTTAATTCATTAATAAACAAAAACAAGAGCTTAATACTCGACATTCCTGGGACTACAAGGGATAGGATTTTTGAGTATGGAAACATTAACGGCAAAGATATACTATTCATCGATACAGGCGGTTTTGAAAGGAGTGGCGAGTTTCAAGAACACATAAACGAGCAGGTGCACCATGCAATAGACTCAAGCGATGTTGTGATAGTCGTATTTGACTTGACCTCACCGTTGAGCGTTGAGGATGAGGAGATATTCCGATACGTTCTCAAGAAAAACAAAAAGTACATATTAGTTGCAAACAAATCAGATATAAAAAGGAAGGAATTTGAATACGATTACTACAAATTCGGTGATCTATTGCATATTTCTGCAACGCACAGAAGAAACTTTGACATCTTGAAAGAAAAGATCGTTAGTTTAATTGACGAAGAAGAACAAAAGGTCAATTGCGATGCAAAGATAGCCATTGTGGGTAGGTCAAACGTTGGCAAATCATCACTGATAAACGCGATTTTGAATGAAAATAGGAGTGTCGTTAGTGATAAAGTTGGAACTACGACGGATAGTATTGATACACCCTTTGAATACAAGGATAGGTGCTTTTTACTTGTTGATACGGCGGGCATAAGGAGAAAATCAAAAACAAAGGGGGCACTGGATAAGCTTGCAAGCATATTCTCACTCTTTGCCATTGAAAGAAGTGATATCTGTGTTGTTGTTGTTGATGCAAGCGAGGGTTTAACATCGATGGACAAGCATATCATAAACACCGTTACAGAAAAGCATAAGGGTATAATCATCGCTCTAAACAAGTGGGATCTCGTTAAAAAGACCACCTTTGAAGAGTATTCAAAGAAGCTTAAAAAAGAGCTTCAGCTTATAAACTACGCTGAAATCGTGTCAATAAGCGCTACAGAGAGGAAAAATATAAATAAACTCTTGAACAAGATCCTCTACGTTTACAAGAACTGTTCAAGACGCATTCCAACACATGAATTAAACGAAAAACTTCACTCCATAATCAGGCAGAATGCCCCCTTCTCACGAAAGGGCAAAGAGGTAAAGCTTAAATACATGACACAAGTGGATACGAATCCACCGCATTTTGTTATCTTTACAAATAGGCCAGATGAAATTGAGGAGAACTACAAGCGTTATTTAAGGAACAGTCTGTATAACCTGTTCAACTTCAAGGGCTGCTCCATAAAAATCACGTACAGGGAATCAAAAAATGAAAGAGTTGGTTGAAAGGATCAAAAAACTGAATCCAGAACCGACTGTAGAGCTGAACTTTTCAAATCCATTTGAACTCCTGGTAGCTCTAATTCTTTCTGCTCGGTGTACAGACAAAAGGACAAATATCATCACAAAAGAACTGTTTAAGCGCTATCCAACACCAAAGGACTTAGCAGAAGCACCTGTAGAGGAGATAGACAAAATCATATCATCATGTAGCATGCACAACACAAAAAGCAAAAATCTAAAGGCTTTATCTGAAATATTAGTTAGGGACTTTAACGGTGAAGTGCCAAAAAGCCTTGAAGAATTAACAAAACTCCCGGGTGTTGGGAGAAAAACGGCAAACATCCTGTTGTCAATGGCATACGGCATTCCGGCTATAGGCGTTGACACGCATGTAAAACGACTGGCTTATAGACTCGGTATTTCAAAGTCAGAGAATCCCGAAGAGATCGAAGAAGACATAAAAAAAGCTGTGCCAATAGAGGATTGGATTGTTTTCTATACGGGTTTGATACTGCATGGAAGAAGGGTGTGCAAAGCCAAAAAGCCCAACTGTGAGGAGTGTCCTTTAAACGATATATGCCCTAAAATCGGCGTAAAATGATTAAAAAAGAGGGATTTGACTTTTGTTTTAATGAAAATGCTTGTAAAACATGCAAAGGCAAATGTTGTATAGGCGAAGGATACGTATTTTTAATAGACGAAGATATAGAGAATATTTCAGGGTTTTTATCCCTAAAGAAAGAAGAATTCCTAAAGCTCTACACAAAAAAGATCAACGGCAGGATTGCCCTTGTTGACTTGGTGATAAAAAATGAGAAAAGGTGCGTGTTTCTGGATGATAACTATAGGTGCGAAATCTATCCAAAAAGGCCAAAGCAATGTAGGGACTTTCCCTTTTGGGAAAGCTTAAAAGACAAGAACTTGGGCGAAATCAAAAAACTGTGTACGGGAATAGTGGTGTGCTCATAACAAAGACAAGTCTGAATTTAAAGATAGCGGATCTTAAAAACATACAAAACCTTCTTAAGGTGGGCCAAATTGTTGAGGCAGAAGTTATAGAGAAAAAGGGTGAACTGAAATACTTGGTCAAAATAAAAAACAGCTTATTTGAAGCTCAATCGAATATACCCATAACAGCAAACAAACTAAAGCTCATGGTAAAGCAAATAACGCCCCAGATCGTTCTGAAGATCGTTGAGCCTGAAGAAGACGTAATAAACTTCGTTAAGTACAATCAACCCATAATAATCGAGGATAAAAACGAACTCATAAAACAGGCGATAAATACACTAAAAGAGGCACTTTCTACTAATGATAGATTGAAAGCTATAGTTCAGATAACGAAACTTGCGGGCATAGTGAAATCAGAAGGACTTGAGAATTTGATTAAAGAGTTAGAAGACAAGTTAGTAAAACAACGACAATTCGATAAATACGGCATAGAAAGACTCGTTGATGAGTTATCGAAAAACAATGAAAACAGCCAGAAAACGCTTGCACACCTCATAAAAGATGGCTTGAAAAGCATCACGTACAAACAGCCCACAAACGAAAACCTGTTTTTTCAGATACCTTTCGTAATCAATTCAAAACAAGAAGAGATCTATATAAAAAAGGAAAGCAAAGGGGATCGAAGGTCTGGTAAATCTTTTAAGATCACATTGATTTGGAAACACAGAAAACTGGGAACGATACAGATAGACGGCATATATACGAACGGCTCTGTATCTTGTAACGTGTTCTTTAAAAACGAATCGACCTTGAACATGTTTTTAGAGAAGGAAAGGGAATTGAAAAATCTGCTAAAGGGTGTAAATTTATCCTTGAATTTGATGAAAAGGGAGCCTATTTTTAATTACAAGCGGCTGAACATTAAGATTTAGTTTGCTTGTATGACGAAATTATGTTAATCTTGCTCGGGAAAAATTTAGGTTGAGGGGTGAAAACAGATGAAAAAGGGTTTACATCCAAAGTATGAGGTAACAACGATAAGATGTGCGTGTGGTAATGAGATAGTTACACGTTCAACAGTTCCAAACCTTACGGTTCAGGTGTGTTCAAAGTGCCATCCGTTCTTTACCGGCAAACAGAAGATAGTAGATGAAACGGGAAGGGTTGAGAAGTTTAATAGAAAATACAAAAGAAACGTGGCAAACTAAGTTTGGGGGTATAAAATGGACGGAAAGAGTGATACCTTCAACATTGACAAGGAACTGGACGTTAGAGGGAAATCTGAGGATATAATAACTGAAAAGGTGCAGAGTGGTCTGGAGTCAGTAAAAGAGGGCAACTATATGCTTGTCTACGTCAATAGATATGAAGACATCTCCGTTGTGGCAAAAGCGGTCTTTGCGAAGAAAGCCGCTGTGGATAACGTTTTAAAGAAAAACGAGAGAGACTGGGTTGTAATGGTAAAGAATGAGGTGCCCGTAGCTCAAGCTGGATAGAGCGTAAGACTCCGGATCTTAAGGTTGGGGGTTCAAATCCCCCCGGGTACGCCATGGTGAAGAGTGTAGGCCAGATCATATTTAACGACCTTGCAAAGAGCGGTTTATATGAAAGGTTAACGTTAAGTCAGTGTGTATATGAGGTTTTAAAACACGTGTTTGGCGATCTGTCCAATCAACTTAAGATTTTAAGTTTTAAAAACGGTGTTGTTTGGGTTGGAACACCGAACCCTGTGTTTAGTCAAGAATTGTCATTTATGGAGCAGGAGATAGTAAAGAGGGTGAATGAAATCATCGGTGAAGATGTGGTCAAGAGGGTCAGGTTCAAAGAGGTGTTGTAATGGATGATAAAAACAAGGATCAGCAGCAGACAGAAGAAACGATAAAAAAGGCATCAGAGAAAACCTGGGAAGACGACGATTGGGCAGACGATCCAAGTGGTATTTCTCCGGGTTGCGGTTGATCTGAAGAGCCTATTTTTGAGGTGTTTTTAAAGATGAAAAAGATAATATGGGTGGGCGGTATTTTTTTGGCTTTTTTACTGACAGGTTGTGCATCCCATAAGAAAATCATACCCCATGAAGTAGAAAAACCGGCTTTTGAATGGTACAACGAGGGCATTCAAGATTACATAAACCACGATTACAACGAAGCGGAACATGCTTTAACAATGATCAGCGCCCAACACCCAGGGAGTATCTACGCAAAGAGGGCCACGCTCATTCTTGGAGATGTATACTTCGCAAAGGGCGACTACATGCTTGCACGAGACTACTACAAACAGTTCATAAAGCTCTATCCCAAAAGCAAAGATGTGGTATATGCAAAGTACAAGATAGCTTTAAGCTGGTACAAATCACGCAACGGCTACAAGTTGGATGCGACACCGGTAAGAAAGGCTATAGAGGCGTTTTTAGATTTGCTAAAAGAATACCCCAACAATCCATACAGGGATAAAATTTACTACTTTTTAACCCAGTGTGTCGAGGAACTCTACAAGCACGAGCTATTCGTAGCCAAATTCTATGCTGATTTGGATGAATTCAAAGCCGCTGAAAATAGACTCGATTACATGTATAAACACTTCAAAAATGTCAAATTTAACGACGGGATGTTGTACTTGATGGGCAAGGTTTACTGGGCTTTGGGCAAAAAGAAAGAGGCAGAAGAGTTTTTCAAAGAACTCAAAGAGAAGTATCCAAACAGCAAATACACAAAAGAGATAGAAGAATTCAACAAATGAGCTCCATAACGGAAGTTCTCATCTTTCTTCTAAATCACGATTACACACTTGAACCCCAATGCGATGTTAGTGAATATGGAAATTACATTTACATAGAGATGGAGATAACAGATCTTGACCTCAATCACTTGAGTATTAATATTATCGATGGGTCAAAGATAGAGATCTTGGGGACAAAGAAAAGAAAAACGTCTCAAGAGGCCATCTACTTGAGAGCAGAAAGGGTTTTTGGAAACTTCAAGAAAAGAATGGAATTGCCCTTTGAAATTGAAAGGGTTAAAGATATAAACTACAAAAACGGACTGTTAAAGATAACACTTGTGAAGAGGTGAAAGTATGGCTGAAAACGACAATCAGGAAATTATGAAACTACCAGACACACTACCCGTACTGGCTTTAAGAGATATGGTGGTTTTTCCCTATATGATAATTCCGCTGTTTGTGGGTAGGGATTTCTCCATTCGCGCTATAGATGAGGCCCTATCAAAGGACAGAATTATCGTTACCCTGACCCAGAAGAAACCAGAGGTCAACGAGCCCAATGCCGATGATCTGTACCATGTGGGAACGGCGTGTCTGATTTTAAGAATGTTGAAAATGCCCGACGGTAGGGTAAAGGTCTTGGTTCAGGGACTAAAGAAAGTCAGGGTAAAAGAATTTAAGCAATTTGAACCCTATATAGAAGCCGAAGTTGAAGAAAAGATCGACATAATGCCATTAAGCGAATACGAGGAGATGGAAACAGAGGCCCTAATGAGGGCCATAAAGGATCAACTGCAACAGCTTGCGGCTTACAACAAAAACATACCAAATGATATCGTTGTCATAGCAAACAACATAGAAGAACCGGATAAATTTGCAGACATCATAGCAAGCAACATACAATTAAGAACACAGATTGCACAAGAGCTATTGGAGATAGATTCAGTAGAAGTAAAGCTTAGAAGGTTAAACGAAATCTTAGACAAAGAGTTGCAGCTGCTTGCCCTTCAAACAAAGATACAGAACCAGGCAAAAGAAGAGATATCAAAGACACAAAAGGAATACTTTTTAAGGGAGCAGATAAAGGCCATAAAGAAAGAGTTGGGCGAGAGCGATGTAACTGACGAGATAGAGGAATTCAAGGAAAAGATTAAAAAGGCCAAGATGCCAGAGGTTGCACGAAAAGAAGCTGAAAAGCAGCTATCGAGATTGGCTAAGATGCATCCGGATTCGGCTGAGGCAAACGTCATCCGCACATACCTTGATTGGATGGTCTCAATGCCGTGGAACAAGCGATCAGAGGAGAAGATAGATATAAAGAAGGTCCAAAAGATATTGGACGAGGATCATTATGACATAAAAGAAGCGAAAACGAGGATATTGGAGTATCTCTCCGTTAAGAAGCTCAAAAAGGACATGAAAGGACCTATCTTGTGCTTTGTGGGTCCTCCAGGTGTTGGCAAGACATCACTTGCAAAATCCATTGCCCGAGCCATAAACAGGAAGCTGGTTAGAATCTCTTTAGGCGGTGTTAGGGATGAAGCCGAGATTAGAGGACACAGGCGAACATACGTTGGGGCTTTGCCGGGTAGGATCATACAGGGCTTGAAACAGGCTGGTGTAAAAAACCCCGTGTTTGTACTGGATGAGATAGACAAACTATCAAGGGACTTTAGCGGTGATCCGGCAAGCGCGTTGTTGGAAGCCTTAGACCCAGAGCAAAACAGCGAATTTGAAGACCACTATTTGGGTGTTCCTTTCGACCTATCCGAGGTGTTCTTTATAACAACGGCAAATACGACAGAGACCATACCACCACCACTTTTGGATAGAATGGAGGTTATTAGACTCTCAGGCTACACAACAGAAGAAAAAATGCGTATAGCAAAGCGTTACATAATCCCCAAACAGACAAAAGAGCACGGTTTGGAAAAATACAAAATCACGTGGACAGACAACGCCGTTCGAAAAATCATAGAAAACTACACGCGTGAGGCCGGCGTCAGGAATTTAGAGAAAACCATATCCAAAGTTTTGAGAAAGATAGCAAGGAAGATAGCAGAAGGTACGCGTCAAAAGGAATTCCACATAACGGCAAACCTCGTTACGAAATACTTAGGTGTTCCACCGTTTAACGTTGAGGAGAAATTAGATAAGGATTACGTGGGTATAGCCACAGGCCTTGCATGGACACCCGTGGGCGGTGAGATCTTGTTTATAGAATCCCAAAAGGTTAAAGGTTCAGGGAAGTTGATCCTCACAGGTTCTTTGGGAGATGTTATGAAGGAATCGGCTCAGGCTGCAGTCACATTTGCACGTAGTAGGTACAAACAGTTGGGCTTAGAAGAGGATTTCTATGAAAAGTACGATCTACACATACACGTTCCTGAGGGTGCAGTGCCTAAAGATGGCCCGAGTGCGGGAATAACCATCGCAACGTCTATTATATCGTGTCTTACGGGAATACCGGTCAGGCACGATATAGCCATGACTGGAGAGATCACTTTAACGGGCAGGGTCTTGCCGATAGGTGGATTAAAGGAAAAAACCCTTGCAGCGTTGAGGGCAGGGATTTACGATATTATAATACCGTTCGACAACAAAAAGGACGCAAATGAAGTTCAAAACCAGATAAAGTCCAGAAAACTCAAATACCATTACGTAAAGACAATGGACGAGGTTTTGCAAAAGGCGCTGGTTAAACCGTTGCAGTGAACTTTGAAACGTTTTTAGCTCTGAAGTACATAAAGTCATCCAAAGGCAAAGAGAAGTTCATATCATTTTCGTCTCTGATGTCTGTGCTGGGCATCATCGTAGGTGTTGCAGCCCTGATTATAGTTATGGGCGTAATGAATGGTTTCGATAATGAGCTTGAAAAAAAGATTATCGATGTCAATCCCCATGTTTTGGTGAAAAACACAAGCGGCGTCTTCCCCTATAACAAAAAACTCCTGAATACCATTTCACATCTACGAGGTGTGAAATTTGTCTACCCACTGCTTATAACCCAAGGTATGATTAGTGCAAATGGATATTCCAGTGGAGTGGTGATAAATGGCTTAGAAGCAAATCAAAACAATCCCGTTCAAAAGTACATTATTGAAGGATCTTTAAAAAAAGGTGGTGTTGTATTGGGCTACGAATTGGCAAAGATGTTGGGTGTTACAATTGGTAGTACCGTTAGGATAATCCTTCCATTTGGAAAAACAACGCCGTTCGGGTTTGCGCCTCTGTCTTTCACAGAACAGGTTTCGGGAATATTCAAATGTGGCATGTACGATTACGATTCAAGCTTCGTTTATTTACCCTTAAAAGACCTATGGTCTAAAACAAACATGAAAGGCCTGATAAATACGATAGCTGTGATTTTAAAAGACCCTTTCAAGGCAGATCAATTCACAAATAGACTAAACCCACTTTTGCCTTTCAAGTTTTACGCCTCAAACTGGATGGAGCTGAATTACAACTTTTTTACAGCGTTGAAGTTAGAAAAAATAGCAATGTTTATCATATTATTGCTCGTTGTTATTGTGGCAGCTTTTAATATAACAAGCTCCCTAATGATGCTCGTCATGGAAAAAACAAAGGATGTGGCAATATTGAGAAGTTTTGGTGCAACAACGAAAAACATAAAAAATATATTCATAAAACAATCAGCCATAATCGGGATTGTAGGCGTTTTGATAGGCGATGCCTTAGGCATACTGTTAAGCTTTCTTTTAAAGAAATACCACTTCATAGAGCTACCTAAGAGTGTGTACTACATCACAACGATACCCGTAGATATAAATGGTCTATACATATTAGGAATTACCGTTTTATCTTTTGTTTTGGTTGTCTTCTCAAGCCTATATCCTGCTCACAAGGCATCTAAATTGGATATCGTTGAGGTTCTGCGCCAATGACAATAATCGAAGCAAACGGCATTTCAAAGTCTTTTAAAAGTGGACAAAAGATCATCAATGTATTGGAAAAGGTGGATTTGAGCATAAAACAAGGAGAAATGATTGCAATTATGGGTGTATCTGGCAGTGGCAAAAGCACACTTTTGCACATTTTGGGCCTGTTAAATGAACCAGATGAGGGAAATCTAATTTTTTTAGGTAAAAACATTGACTTTTCAAACGAAAAGATGCTTGCAAAACTCCGCAATCAACATATAGGTTTCGTATTCCAATTTTATTCGCTTATAGGTGAATTAACCGTTGAAGAGAATATAGCACTACCGGCAATGATTGCAGGCGTTAAGCCCGATAAAGAAAAACTGGAACACCTTATGTATCTTGTTGGTCTGTCCATAGACAAAAAGCACAGATTTCCGTCTATGCTCTCGGGGGGCGAACTTCAGCGTGTTGCACTTGCAAGGGCTTTGATAAACAATCCGGATTTGGTAATAGCAGACGAACCAACGGCTAATCTTGACAAAGCAAGCTCAATTGATATAGTTAACAACATGAAACAAATTAACTTTCAAACAGGACAGACGTTCATAATAGCCACGCACAGTAAAGAAGTGGCACAAAGGTGTAAACGCACGTTGTACCTAAGTGGAGGAAAATTGGGTGAAGAAACTTAGTGTTTCAATTGTTGTTTTTTTCCTCTTTTCCCTTCCAACCCTTGCCCAGCAGATCATATCCATAAAGGTTGAGGGAAACTTAAGAACGGATAAGGAAACAGTTCTCAGTGTGGTAAATTCAAAAATTGGCAGCAAACCCAATCCCAAAACAATAGATGAAGACATACTGAATATCTACAGCTTGGGTTTTTACAAGACGGTATCGGCATGGATCGACGAAACATCGGCAGGCGACGTTTTGATTTTTAAGGTAAAGGAAAAACCGTCCGTTAGATACATCATGTTTGAGGGAAACGAAGAAATTAGCGACAAAAAGCTACAGAAAGCGCTCAGAATCAAACCTTACAATATCTTAAACAAAAAGCTTATAGAGGAAACAATAAACAACATTATCGGTATGTATGCTGCAAAGAGCAGGTATTTAACGAGTGTTAGCTACACACTCAAAAAGGTTCCTGGAAATAGAGTGGACATAGTATTTCACATAAAAGAAAGTAAAGAGGGCGTAATCAGGGATATAAACATAATTGGAAACAAAGCCCTTTCAACTTCTGATTTGGAGAGTGGATTATCAAACCACGTAAAAAAAGGTCCTTATATCTTAACATTTCTGCCATGGTTTTACACTGGCAAGTTAAGGATAAATGATCTTGAAAATGACAGACAAAAGATCATCGATAAATATCTATCGAGAGGTTATTTGGACGTTAAAGTGAGTGAACCATTGGTGAGCATAGAACCCGACACAGGAAATATACATATAGACATAAACATAAAAGAGGGCAAACCGTACATTCTAAAATCCATAAATTTTAAGAACATCAAGCCTTTGACAAAGAAAGAACTCTTGGAAGCCTTAGATCTTAAGTTAAACAAACCGTTTAACATGGTAAAACTCAGGCAGGGCATTAGAAAAATAACCGATATGTATGGTGATAGGGGATACGCCTTCGCAGATATAAATCCCATTATACACAAAAACAAAAAGACCCATACGGCAACATTGGAGTTGGATGTTAACAAAGGTCCGAAGGTCTATATCTCAAGAATAGAAATTACCGGCAACGTAAGAACACATGATAACGTTATAAGAAGGGAGCTTGAGCTAAAAGAGGGCGATGTTTACTCAACGAGCAAAATTAAAAAATCCAAGCAGCACCTCATAAACCTGAACTATTTCAAAGACGTCAAAATCATGACAAAAAGAGTAGGAAAAAATAAGATCAAAATGATCGTACATGTGGATGAAAAAAGAACGGGTATGCTGTCATTTGGCGTCGGCTATGGAACATACACAAAATTTGGCGTTCAAGGTTCAATTAGCGAAACAAATCTATTTGGCAGTGGAATTCACGCAAAATTATCAGCAAATGTAACGAATAAATCGAGCTTGTTTAATCTAAACCTCGTCAACCCATGGTGGAGGAATCGACCCATATCAATTGGTGTAAACATATTTCACGATGAATACGATAGTTACGATTACACAGAAAAGACAACTGGTATTGTGCCTTCAATTGCAAAAAGATTTTGGGATCAAACATTGACAGTAGGAGTCAAATACTCTTTAACCTCTACAACGATTAATTTGGATACAGACTATCCAAGCTACTATCTGAAACAACAGGAAGGCAGCTACATAGAGAGCGCACTTAAACCATTTGTAACATACAACACGCTTGACAACTACATACTTCCAACACGTGGCGTCCATACAACCCTCAACACAACCATAGCCGGTTTAGGTGGTGACAGGAAATATCTAAAGGCTGTTCTATTTGGGGAATACTTTCATCCTCTATTTTGGGGTTTTGTAGGTCATATAAAAGCACAAATAGGTGCTGCAGAAGGTTACAGCGGTAAGGTTGTCCCAATAGATAAAAAGTTCTTCTTGGGCGGTATAGACGATATGAGGGGATTTGAGGTTGGCAAACTATCGCCTAAGGACAACGATGGCAACTATATAGGTGGTGATAGGGAGGCGTATGGTTCGGCTGAACTAATATTCCCAATAATCTCAGACTTAAGACTTTATGGAGCTTTATTCTACGATATAGGTAACGTCTGGACAAACAGTTTTGACTTTGGAAACCTAAGGTATGATTCGGGATTTGAGATAAGGTGGATATCACCGCTCGGTCCCATAAGGATCTCAATAGCTAAAAACCTTTCACCGAGGGATGATGAAAAAACCACAGTATTCCAATTTTCTATGGGTGCTTTATTTTAAAAAACAAATTTAGGAGGATAGATTTATGAAGAGGTTATCGATTTTTGGTTTTTTGGCGTTGCTGGGTATTATTATCTTAAGCTCCAACGCCTTTGCCACAAAGATTGCTTTTGTTAATCTTAAAAAAGTCATGCAAGAAAGCAATATGGGGAAACAGGCAAAAGAACAGCTAAAAACATTAATAGAAGCAAAGAAAATGGTAATTAAGAGGAAGGAAAGCACATTAAGGTCCTTAATTAAAAAGCTCAATAACAAAAAGCTCTCAAAAGCAGAAAAGAATAAGTTGCAAAAACAATATTCAAAGGATATGGCAGATCTACAACAGTACCAGTCTCAAGCCTCCGAAGAAATCAGACAGAAAGAAATAGAGGAAACAAACAAGATACTGACAAAGGCAATAAATATCATAAAGGACTATGCCAAAAAGCACGGTATAGACGCTGTTTTTGAGACAAGTCAGGGTAATGTTGTATATTGGAACGACAACATGGACATAACAGATACAATAATCAAATTGATGAACTCAAGCAAAAAATGAAAATAGGCAAAATCGCTGAAATACTCGAATGTAAACCCATAATTAGAAAGGATTTAGAGATAACAAATATTTCGCCAATAGAAAAGGCAAAGGAAAACGATCTCTCTTTCCTTTCAAACCCTAAGTATGAAAAATTTTTAAACACGACAAAAGCGGGTTGCATTATAGTCTCTGATAAAATAGATCCAAACGATTATCCAAATTTGAATTTTATAATCTGTAAAAACCCTTATCTCGCATTCGCAAAGATCTTACGTTTCCTATTCTTACCCGGTACACCAGAACCGTTTATCAGTGAACATGCAATTATAAAAGAGAAAGTGAAAATCGATAAAACTGCAAGGGTTGAGGACTTTGTTTATATCGAAAAGGGTGCAACAATTGGCAAGCAAACACACATAATGCCGTTTGTTTACATAAGTGAAAACGTGAAGATTGGGGATAACTGCATCATTTATCCAAACGTTACAATCAGGGAGAACTGTGTAATCGGAAACAACGTCATTATACACTCGGGTAGTGTCATTGGCAGCGACGGATTTGGATATGCAGACACCGAGGAAGGAGAACACCTAAAGATCCCACAAATTGGCAATGTAGTTATAGAAGACGATGTGGAAATTGGCGCCTGTGTAACAATTGACAGGGCTGCACTTGAAAGCACCATTATAAAAAGGGGAACAAAGATAGACAACCTCGTTCAGATTGGGCACAACGTCGTGATAGGTGAAAATTCCATATTAGTTGCACAAACGGGTATATCAGGATCTACAAAATTGGGTAAAAACGTAATTTTAGCCGGTCAAACGGGCATAGCAGGACACCTAACGATAGCCGATAACGTCATAATAACGGCAAAATCTGGTGTTGGTTCAAGCATTAAAAAGCCGGGTGTATACAGCGGCATACCTGTTTATGATCATAAAGATTGGCTTAAAAGTTCGGCAGTTATGCCAAAGCTATACGAAATGTACAAGAAAATAAAAGAACTGGAAAAGAGGTTAGAGGAGATCGAGAATGCTAACGATTGAAGACATTAAAAAGATATTGCCACATAGGTATCCCTTTTTATTAGTTGATAGAGTTTTGGACTACGAAAAGGGCAATTGGATAAAAGCTGCGAAAAACGTAACGTTCAATGAGCCGTTCTTTCAGGGACATTTTCCCAATACTTCTGTCATGCCAGGTGTTTTGATTATAGAAGCAATGGCTCAAGCAGGTGGAATTTTAGCCTTTTTATCAATGGATAAGGATGACTTTGAAAGATCCATCGGCGGCAAAAGAATGGTGTATTTTGTCGGGATTGACAAGGCAAAGTTTAAAAGGCCTGTAGTACCCGGGGATCAATTGGTTTTAGAGGTTAAGATATTAAAACACAAACTGGACGTTTGGAAAATGGAAGGAAAAGCATTTGTTCAAGAAAACCTTGTGGCAGAGGCAATAATGGCAGCAAAAATAGATAGGGAGACGGGATAGATGGCTACAGATATCCATCCAACAGCTATAATAGAGGATAATGTTGAGCTTGGAGAAAACGTCAAAGTTGGTCCGTATGTCAACATAAAAAGCAACGTAACTATAGGAGATAACACGGTTATTGAGCCCAATGCTTACATCGGCTCATATACAAAAATCGGCAAAAGCTGTAAGATATTCCCATCTGCCGTCGTGGGCACAATACCACAAGATCTAAAGTTTAAAGGTGAATTCAGCGAGTTAATTATCGGAGATAATACAACCATAAGAGAGTTCTGCATGATTAACAGGGGTACAAAGGGTGGAGGCGGCATTACAAAGATAGGAAACAACAACCTCATAATGGCCTATGTCCACATAGCTCATGATTGTATCTTGGGAGACAACGTAATAGTGGCAAATGCTGTACAGTTTGCAGGCCACGTTACCGTCGAAGACAATGCGGTTATCGGCGGTATGACGGCAATTCATCAATTTGTCAGAATTGGAAAATTTGCCATGATAGGTGGTATGAGCGGTATAGCCCAAGATATAGCGCCGTTTTGTTTGGCAGCGGGCAATAGGGCTACCTTGCACGGTTTAAACTTGGTAGGCTTAAAGAGAGCAGGCTTTACAAATGAAGAGATTGAACGTTTAAAGGAAGCCTATAAAATCGTATTCAAGAGCAAATTGAGATTTGAAGAGGCATATGAGAAACTGAAAAACAGCCCCTCTAAAAACGTTATACACATGATAGAATTCTTAAAAGACTCAAGCAGGGGTTTTGTAAGGGATAGATGAACACCCTCATTGTTACAGGCGAAAGATCGGCTGAAAACTACGCTTCCCTTTTGGTTGATGAGTTAAGCAAAAAGGGAGATTTCAAATTTTTTAGCATCTGTTCTACACTTTTAGAAAAAAAAACGGAAAAGATAGCCGATTTTAGGGATATATCCATAATCGGTGCAAAAGAGGCACTGCCCATACTAAAAAAAGCCATAAAAACCCTAAACGAAACAAAACGGACAATAAAGGAAAAGGATATTGATCTTGTAATTCTCCTTGACTTTCCAGAATTCAATCTGAAGATAGCAAAACTTGCAAAAAAACTTGGCAAAAAGGTAGTCTATTACATTACACCACAGGTCTGGGCATGGAGAAAATACAGGGTTAAACAGCTTGACAAGTATACAGACCTGATTATCCCAATACTGCCCTTTGAAAGGTTCTTTTTTAAGCTCAACAATCTAAGCAAAGTGGAATACTTGGGACACCCTTTAGTGGACATCCTGCATGGTAAGATTGGAATACACAAAAAGGAAAACATCATTCTGCTAATGCCGGGCTCAAGGAAGAGCGAATTAGAACTGAACAGTAGAGTAATCTTTAGGGCGGCAGAGATCATAAAGAACAACACAGAGGGTTTTAGATTTGTGTGGATCTATCCAAAACACTTACCGAACGAACTAAAGGAAAGGTTGCTTGAGGACTACGATTTTATAGAGATTGAACACGATCCATACGAATACATGGATAAGGCCTTTTTTGGCATTCTAAAAAGCGGCACAACGACACTTGAGGCTGCAATGTTTGGACTGCCAATGGTTGTTGTATACAAAATCAGCCCTGCAAGTTACAGAATGGGTAAAATCTTAATAAGAAATATACGCTTCATCTCGCTGCCAAACCTGATTTCTGGGGATGAGGTGGTTAAGGAACTCATACAAAACGATGCAACGGAAGACAAAATAGCCGAAGAGTTCTTTAGAATTTACGAAGACAAAGCCATATACGAAAATATTCGATCAAGGCTTAAAGGGTTAAATGATATATTGGGCGAATACCCCGTAACGGAAAAAATCGCAGAAAAAATTGCGTCTATACTGTGAAGATAAAGGCTTTTTTGCTCTACATACTCATAAGGCTCTATGCGAAACTCTGCAAAATAGAGGTAAAATACGAACAACCAATAGGTTATGAACCATCTATATTTGCCTTTTGGCATGAGATTATCCTATTTTTACCCTTTGCACACGACAGAAAAAGGAGAATGGATATACTAATTTCAACCCACAGGGATGGACTATTGGCCAGCCATACGATAAAATACTTCGGTTTGGGAACAATTGGTGGTTCAAGTCACAGAAACCCGCAAAAGGCGTTCTTGGAGATGTTAAAGGCAATAAAAAACGGTGTAAGTATTGGTATAACACCGGATGGACCAAAGGGTCCAAGAAGAGAGGTTAAAAGAGGTGTCATTGAGCTTGCGTATCTTTCAAGAAAACCCATCTACCCCGTTATTGGTAAGTTTTCATCATGCTACAGGCTCAACAGCTGGGATAAATTTATCATACCAAAGCCCTTTTCTAAGATTACGTTCATCTACAAAAAACCCATCTACGTGAACAAAAAGTTAGAATTTGACGAGAAAATCAAGGAGTTAGAAAAAGCCTTAAATGAATCCGGATGTGGTTAGAAAATTGCAAAAGCGGCTGAAACCCGTTTTACTGCCCATATCTTTTGCTTACGGTACTATTTTGACCTTAAGGAATATCTACTATTCCAAAAGACCAAAGAAGGCATTCGAGGGAACAAAAATTATCAGTGTGGGAAATATCGTTGCTGGCGGTGTTGGGAAAACGCCACTTGTGATTGAGCTTGCCAAGTTTTTCAAAACCAAAGGAAAGACAACGGTAATAACAAACAATTACCCTCTAAGAGACAAACGGATTCAGCTTGTCTCTGTTGACGGGAGTGTATTTAAAAAACCGCCAAAGGTGAGCGATGAGCCCTACATGATAGCAAAAAAAGTGGGTGTTAGCGTAATAGCTTCCAAAAACAGGGAGGCCGCCATTGAGTTGGCTTTGGGTTTAAAATCGCAGTTCGTTATATTGGACGACGCCCTGCACAAAAGAAACATAAAAAAGGATTTAGAGATCTGTGTTTTGGATAAATACAAGCCCTTCGGCGATGGCTTATATCTGCCTGCTGGCATGTTGAGGGACACGAAAAGGGCGCTTAATCTGTGCGATATAACCGTATGCGTGGATAAGGGCGAAGCAGATCAAAAATCACAAGAACAGATCGATTGCATAGATGTGAAAATGGAGGTTTTGGGTGTATTTGACAAAAATGGCAACAAAATCAATGTAAAAGGCAAAAGTGCTCTGGCCTTCTGCGGTATAGGAAACCCTGAAGGTTTTAAAAATACACTTAAGGGTTTGGACTTAAGCGTTAAAAAGATTGTAGCCTTCGAAGACCATCATATCTACACCCAAGATGAAATCGAACAATTAAAAAGGGGAAAGGATGAGCTTGGCGCAGATTTTTTGATAACAACTTTTAAGGATTTCGTTAAAATGGAAAACGAAAACGATATTGTATATGTTGACATAGAATTGAATATAGAAAACCTAAAAAGACATCTGGAGATTTTTGCCAATGGATAAGAAGATAATTGAAAGAATGATAGCCTATCTAAAGCCATACTGGAAAAGACTACTGTTTTCGTTCATCTGCATGATCGGCGTTGGTGCGCTCTCTGCACTTGCAGCATACCTAATAAAACCCGCTTTGGACGACATCTTTATACATAAAAACAAGCATATGCTCATACTGCTACCCATTGCCATTATGCTCACATACTTCTTTAAAGGCTTTTTCACCTACCTTCAGGGTTACCAAACGCACTACATCGCAGAAAAGATCCTGTTTGATATAAGAACACAACTGTTTGAAAACATATTGCACATGCCTGTAAAGTACTTCGATAAAATCCACAGCGGCGATTTGACCTCAAGGCTGTTGAACGATACAGAACAGGTACAGGATAGCATTGCCAACGTAATACCTAACACAATCAGGGAAACCTTTACCATCATTGGCTTATTGGTCGTATTATACGTAAACAACTGGATGCTCGCTTTAATCGCGACGGTGGTGTTTCCCATTGCAGCGTACCCTGTTGTGCACTTCGGAAGGAAGATGAAAAAAATCGGCAGAAAAAGACAGGTTTCTATAGCAACCCTAACCACAAAGATGCAGGAATCTTTGACAAATTTGAAGCTTATCAAGGCGTTTTCCACCGAAAAGAGGGAAAGTGAGGAATTTAAGACAAAGAGTGACGAACTTTTGAACATAAAATTAGAGGCAATAAAGATAGACGAGGCAACAAGCCCACTAATGGAGTTTATCGGATCCATTGGCGTAGCGCTACTCATCTGGATAGGAGGATATATTGTTTTTAAGGGAATATTGACTGTGGGTGGTTTTTTCTCTTTCATGGCTGCACTCTTTATGCTCTATAGGCCTTTCAAAACCGTAGCAAAGGCAAACAACAATATCAATACATCCATTGCCTCAATGGAAAGGATCTTTGAGATTATCGATGCAGAAAAAGAAAAGTACTCAGGCAACATTGAATTTACAGGAGTTAAAGAAAAAATCGAATTCGAGCACGTGTATTTCTCATACGAAGATGACAAAAACAAAACGGTGTTAAAAGACATAAACCTGACGATACCCGCAAAATCCGTTGTGGCTTTGGTTGGTGAAAGTGGTGGTGGCAAAAGCACGATTTTAGAACTTATACCCCGATTTTACGATCCAACAAAGGGGAGAATAATGATCGATGGAATAGACTTAAAAGAGTTCGATTTGAAAAGCTTAAGGAGAAAGATAGCCATCGTCTCGCAAAGGGTACTGCTCTTTGCGAAAACGGTAAGGGAAAACATAGCATACGGCAAAGACGATCTGTCAATAGAGGAGATAATCAAAGCCGCAAAAGATGCATATGCACACGATTTCATAATGAAGCTAAAGAATGGTTACAACACAAACCTGGGAGAACAAGGTGTCATACTGTCTGGTGGTGAAAGACAAAGGATAGCAATAGCAAGGGCATTGGTTAAAAATCCCGATATTTTGATACTCGACGAGGCGACAAGTGCACTTGACTTGGAAAGTGAACAGATCGTTCAAAAAGCTCTGAACAACCTTATGAAAAACAGGACTGTAATCATGGCGGCACATAGGATATCAACAGCTGTGAATGCGGATAAAATCGTGGTCATGAGAAACGGCATGATCCTCGATCAGGGTAAACATGATGAACTTCTTGAACGCTGTGAATACTATAGAAAACTCTACAAAATCCAAGTAGCCGATGATAATAATCTATAACGTTTTAATAACGGTTCTTTTATTGATCTTTTTACCGTTTCTATTAATCAAAGCGACAACGAACAAAAGGTACAGATATCACCTGTTGGATCGGTTCTTTCCCAAACCTATAAACAAAAGCAACTATTTCCTTATACATGCATCGAGTTTCGGAGAAATAAAAACCGTTCTCTCTCTTTTAAAAGAATTTGAAAAGAACCTGGATTCAGAAGCTGTGATTAGTGTTTTTACAGATACAGCACACATGCAGGTGAACAAAAGAGAGGCGTTTCTCATGCCCATAGATTTGGTATTTTTACACAAAAGGGTTCTGTCAACACCGACTAAATTGGCTGTCTTTTTTGAAACAGAAATCTGGCCATCTTATATACATGCACTCAAAAAGATGAACACAAAAGTCATTCTCGTAAACGCACGTATGTCTCAAAAGAGCTTCAACGCCTACAAAAGGTTTGGTTTTCTATTTAAACCCACAATCAAAAAATTTGACCTTATAATCGCAAAATCAAAAGCCGATGCAAAAAGGTACAAATACTTTAGCGACAACGTTATTGTGTGCGGAAACATAAAGATGTGCGTATTCGGCAAAAAGCAAAGAAAAAAGAGCTCCAAACAGGAATTCTATATTGAAACATACAAGCCCATAATGACGCTTGCAAGTTTTCACAAAGAGGAAATCAATGTTGTTTTAGAAACTGTGTCTAACTTTCTGGATAGGTACTTTATCGTTTTGGCCCCAAGGCACTTAGAAGATGTTCCACTGTTTGAAAGTTTTTTAAAGAAAAACAGCATAAATTACACGAAAAGGACAGAAAAGAAAAAGAGCAACTCCCTGTTGATTCTCGATACAATTGGAGAACTTGAGAAGATCTATACAATTTCTGATATCTCCATTGTAGGCGGTAGTTTCCATGAAAGCCTAAAAGGGCACAACCCAATGGAACCGGTTTTTTACAACAATATAACAATCTGCGGACCGTATATGGAAAGCTTTGAAGAGGAGGTTAATCTATTAAAAAAACATGGTTTAATTCATCAAATTGACAACAAAAACTATATAGATCAAATAAACTCGATTGCTTTGTCAAAAAAGCCCAAAAATTCCGATGACTTTTTCCAAGATTTATCATATATATTAAATTGCTATCTGATCCATACAAACAACATGGACAGGAAAAATTAAACATCAAAAATTTTTTACTTGCATTTGCAACAAATTTATGTAAAATGCAATCAGAAAACAAGGTATCGCCTCACTCCCCCTTAGGTGGGGCCTCCCCCCTGTTCTCTCGCCCGAGAGAGCCCTGTTGAACACGGCGCCGCCGCGCGGCGCTTTTTTTATTTGGAGATCTTGGAAAATATACCGATCAAGTTGGCGTATATCTGCTTTAGACTCTTACCCAATAGCCCAAAAAACACCGTCGTCTGGGACAAAAATCTACCCTTATTTTCATTCACCACTTCAATCAGTTTATCCGTATCAATTAAAGCATCCACATAAAACTCGACTATGACACCCCGATTTGAAAGGGTTAACTTTTTAACGTAAGCACGCTTGGACAGCATCTTTAAATCAACAATCATGAACAAATTTTCAACAGTTGAAGGAATATCTCCAAACCTATCCTGGAATTCCCTCTTTAGCTGCTCCAACTCCTCGCGTGTCCTAACCTGAGATAACCTCTTGTATATTTCAACTTTCCCCTCGCTCTTAGCAAAATCATCAGGAACATATGCGTCAAAAGTGTGTTTTATTTCAACATCGCGCTCAACGGGTTGGTTCTTCATCTCACGAACAGCCTCTTCAATCAATGACACGTACACATTGTAACCCAGAGATTTTATTTTTCCCGACTGATCCTTACCCAAGAGATTGCCGTAGCCACGCAGCTCCATATCCTTCAAAGCCAAGTTAAATCCCGAGCCCCTTTCAATAAATTCACTCATGTATTTCAACCGCTTTGCCGCATTTTCCGTCAATTTACCCTCATAGAGCAGATACGCATAAGAAACCCTATCACCCCTTCCTACCCTGCCCCTCAACTGGTAAAGATCCGACAAACCAAACCTATCGGCGTTGTCAATAATTATCGTATCTACGGATTTAATATCCAAACCCGACTCGATTATCGATGTGGAAATCAAAATATCGATATCACCCTTATTAAAACTCTCGAAAACAGACTTTATCTTGCTCTTTGGCATTTTAGCGTGGACAATGGACTTTCTGGCAAAAGGGATTAGATTATCGAGTTCTTCCTTCACATTTTCAATATCATCGATAGAGTTGTGAACAAAATACACGCGGCCATTTCTCGACAATTCCCTTAAAATCGCATCCCTGATTATGTGGCTTTTCCTTTTTGATATGATTGTCTCTATGGGTTTTCTTTCAAGTGGCGGGGTTTTTATCACACTTATGTCCATTATGCCGTTTAAAGACATATTCAACGTTCTCGGTATAGGCGTTGCTGACATATACAGCATATCTACGTTTGGATACTTTGACTTCAAATGCTCTTTAACCTTGACACCGAACCTATGTTCTTCATCAATAATAACAAGTCCGAGGTTCTTGAATTCAATCTTGTCAGAATAAACGGAGTGCGTGGCAACCAAAATGTCTATTTCGCCGTTTTTCAAACCCTCAATGATGCTTTCCCTTTCTTTCTTTGTTGTAAGCCTATTCAAAAGGGCAATCTTTACAGGAAAATTGGCAAACCTCTCCTTAAGCGTCTTATAGTGCTGAAGCGATAACAACGTCGTTGGAACCATAAATACAGCCTGCCTAAAATTGAACACGCTTATCGCTATTGCCCTCATTGCGACCTCTGTTTTGCCAAAGGATACATCGCCACAAACAAGTCTATCCATCGGCACATCCTTTGACATATCGCGCTTGATATCCTCTATAGCTTTAAGCTGATCGTACGTCTCATCGTACTCAAACATGGCCTCAAACTCTTTTATCTCATACAGATCCACGTCATAAGGCTCTCTTTTCGCAAGTTGTCTCTTGGCATACGTATTTACAAGCTCCGTAAGTACCTTTTTAATGGATTTCTTAGCTAACTCCTGTGCTTTGAGCCATTTGTTGTTCCTCAAAGAACTCAAGGGTTCACTACCATGATACTCACTCAACAGCTCAGCATTGTATACGGGCAGGTAAATCTTATCCCCGCCTTCATACTCCAATTCAAAGTAATCCTCTTCGCTGTCATCGATTTTCATCCTCTTCAACCCTTTAAATAGTGCAATGCCGTAGCGTTTATGCACAACCCTATCGCCTATAGCAAACGAAACGTCTCTCTTTACCCTCTTTCTCGCTCTCGGTATGAAAACCTCTTTTTTGCCAAACAGATCGGAAAACGTAACAACGGCAAATCTATTTTTCTTATCTAAGATACCGTCAAATAAATAACCGTCGGATAAATAGATACCGGGCGTGAACTCTAATGGATTACCTTTTAACACTTTATAGACAATGTGCCTATCATCCAAAAACTTGGATACGTGCTCCACCCTTATGGAAGAACCGCAGGCAATCACAATCCTAAAGGACTTGGACACCTCGATAATCTTTTTTATCTTTTCATCGATGGAATATGTATCGGGAAAGAGCTTCCCAATTTCAAACTGTTCATCCACATAATTGCACTGCTTCAAAAAAGACTCTATGTTTTCCTTCGTATTGAAAAGCCCCTCTTCCTTGTAAAACCCAATAAGCCTGTAGGCGGATTGTAGATCCTGCTCATCAACGACCGTGTATTTCTTAAAGCCCTTTAGATCGTATCTGTCAATATAAGTCTTATCATTCAATAACACATAACCAAACTCATCATTACCATAAGGGTACTCCTTAGCTGGCAAGATTGTTGCCTCTTCAAGCTCTTGATAAGTCCTATAGTTTTCAAGGTAGAAAAGTCTAATATTGTCAATCTCTGTATCAAAAAACTCAATCCTCAACGGTTTCTCGTAAAACGGATCAAAAATATCGAATATATAGCCCCTTTTTGTAAACTCACCCACATCCTCAATGCTCTCCACACGATCGTAGTAGGCTTCCACAAGCCTTTTTGTCAGATCATCAAAATTCCACTCGTCACCCACCTTTATGTTAATCAATTTATCGATAAAGGCCTCTTCTTTAATAACGGGTTGCAGTAGGGCGCTTAAGTTCGTTATAAAAGCTACATTCTCATCTTCGTTCAATAGTCTATAAACGGATGTGAGTCTACCGGAAATTATATGCGATGCCGGTTTAATGGAAGAATGTGGCGGTATTTCGTATGAGTAAAAGGGACAAATATTGATACTTTTATCAAAAAGCCCCTTAAAGAACTCAACAGCAAGGGCAAGTTTATCTATTTCAATATTGTCCTTTAAAACTATAAAACTTTTACCACCACTTTTTGCCAATTTATAGGCAAAGGCTGAAACGTTCATCTCTTGGATATAATAAATGACGAGGTTATGGGATTAACGTATTTAGAAGCGTACTCAAGCGCTGCATCTTTGGTATCAAACGAACCCAAAAGAACCCTGTAGAACACATCGCCTCTGATGGTCTTTTTTTCTATGTATACGCCCTTAAAAAAACGCGAAAGCCTATCCCTCAGCTTAATTGCATTGTAAAGATTTCTAAAAGCCCCAAATTGTACAGCAAACTTTACGGCAACAGTTTGAGTATCAACACCGATGTTTGTATCTATATCGATATGTTCAAGTTCCTCCATACTCGGCTGCTGTATGGTGTTTGTTGTGTATGTATTCGATTGGGCATTATAGTTTTTCGCATTACCCAAAACAATTATTTTGACAGGCGCAGTACCTGTACCGATCATACCCAAATCCCTGGCCGCCGCATAGGATAGGTCAATTATCCTATTTTTAACAAACGGCCCTCTATCGTTTATCCTAACTATCGTAGATCTGCCATTGTTTAAATTTATCACCTTAACAATGGTGTTAAAGGGCAGCGTTTTGCTTGCCGCCGTGTGTGCGTACATGTTGTATATCTCACCGTCCGCCGTTTTTTTACCGTGAAAATTTGGACCGTACCACGATGCTATCCCCTCTTGGGTATAACCCGGCTGGACCGATTTCATCACAGGGTAGGGATAGTAACCCGTTTGGACAACATGCCTTAAGGAACACGAAGACAAAAACAAGAGCAAAACAACAAACGGCAAAAGTCTCCTAATCATAGATCAGCCCCATGACTTTTCTTTTTATTTCATCATCAGAAAGCAAAGAGGGATCAATGGGCTCAAAGATTTTAACATACACTTCACCCTCATTTAAAACTGTCTTATCCGGAGGCATAATCTTGTCCGTTCCACGGATTTTAACGGGGTATATGGGTAAATGCTTCTTCTTTGCCAAAAACACACCCCCCATGTGAAAGGCCTCTTTATTCCTTCGAGTGCCCTGTGGAAAGATAACAATCCCACCAGTCTCAGAGCTCTTTATGATCTTAAGGACGGCCCTTGCAGACTTTAGGTCGTCAAACCTATCCACAGCCACAGCATCGAGATCCCTTAGAGCATGACCAACAACAGGAATCCTAAACAACTCTTCCTTTGCAACCCATATAAGCCTCTTGTCGGAGCATTTGTAAAGAGCCGGTATATCAAAATAGCTCTCATGGTTAGCCAAGATTATAAATTTGTCGTGTCTTAAACTTCCTTCACAGCGAATTTCAATACCAAACCTATCACAAATCTCTCGAACCCACTCTCTTACAACATCGTCCGTAATCTTTTCGTTCAAATAATAATACTTTACGGAAAGGCCAACTACGCCCAAAAATCTCAAGAAACCCTTCATAGAACAATTCTAAAGACCGTGCCATTATCAGATGTTTTGACCTCTATCTTGCCATTTAACACATCAACGGCCTCTTTAACGATGGCAAGTCCTAAACCTGTGCCGTTCTTTTTGCTCGTATAAAACGGCTCAAACACTCTATCCAAATCCTTTATGCCCTCGCCGTCGTCAACAACCTCAAAAACAACCCTTCTATTCTTATAAACCCTAAGCTCCACTGTGCTTTGAGCTGCATCAAAGGCGTTGGACAAAACATTGACAAGTGCACTCTTCAAAAGGTTCTTATCACTTACAAACTCAAACCTTTCTATGTTCTCTTTGAACTCCACATCCCTAATTTGTGTCATAAGTTCAAGCTTTACTTCATCCACCAACTCTGAAGTATCTATTTTTTCGGGTGTGTAATTTATCGTCTTTGTAAAAAGCAGCGTATTGTTTATGATATTGTTTATCCTTTTAATGCTAACCATGATATTTTCGACTATATCCTTCTTTGTCCCATCGTCTAAAAGGGGAACAAGCAGTTCTATACTTGCAAGGGGATTTTTTATGTCGTGGGCAATGGATGCTGCCATCTGGCCAATTATCGCAAGCTTCTCCCTTTTCGCACTCTCCTCTTTAAGCTTTTCAACCTGTGTTATATCGCTAAAAACGACAACTGCACCGCTCTCTTTGTCCTCTTCCAACACAAGAGAAGCCGATATGTCCAGAATTTTCTCTTCCCCCTTGATGTCGAGATTTACCTTCTTTCCACCTTTAAAAAACCCTACGATTCCATCAGCAGCGACATCCTTGATTTCTTCAATAGCAAATACCTCGCCAAAATGCTTGCCCTTAACATCGTCTTCCCTAACACCAAAAACCTGCGTTGCCTTTCTGTTAAATGTTGTGATTTTGCCTTCCAAATCAACGGCACAAACACCACTATCAATGCTCTTCAAAATATTTTCAAGGTACTTCCTGTTTCTCTCTAATTTCCCTTCCAATATCTCAAACTTTTTCTTTAGTTCGCTATAAGATTTTTCGAGCTTTTTACTGGTATTGAGAACGGTTTCAAACATGGTTTGCAGGCTTTTAAGCTTATCGTCCATCATGGTATTAAAGCCTCTAAAACTTTCAAAAACTCACTGTTCGGATAGTTACGCTTAAGCTCGCTAAAGTATTTCATTGCATTCTTCTTATCGTTTAGCTTAAAATAAGACATCGTTATATAGAAAAGCACCCTCTCTTTGTAGTCCAAGTTGTTTATCAGGTTCTTAAACGTCTCAATGGCGTTTTTGTAGCTACCCTTATTGTAAAGACACAGGCCCTCAAGGAATGTAACATCGTTTGAGTACATGGAGATCTTTATCTTTTTTAGCAAATCCATCGCCTTGTTAAACTCCTTCAGCTGTATCATCGCCTTTGCTATTCTCAAACGCAGGTAATCGTCCATCAAGTTGTTCTTTACCTTCAGTGCGTTCTCATACAAGTTAATCGCCTTTTCGTAATCGCCGTTAAAGTAATTCACATCGCCAAAAATCATGTTTATGTAGTAAACGTATGGCTCAACCTTCTGCAAATTGTTAACAATGTCCAATGCCCTTAGGTTGTCGCCCATCTCAATAAAGAACTTTGCTATAACAGCCTGCCTGCACTCATCATCGGATATTAGATGCATGATCTTTTCAACCTCTCCCACCCTGTAAGAAAAGATCAATCCCCATGCAAGCCTGCACAGGTCGGCCTTCTTGGGTTTTAAGAGAACGGAGAGCTTAAATAGGCGTTCTATCTGATCCACAGATGGATTTGCATAAAAACGGTCAAGCAGTTTGTTTATACACTTTGCAGCAATATCCTCTCCTTTTGCATTGTAATCGCTTTCTGGATACATCTTCTTAAGCTTTGCAAGGTATTTCAAAGCTCCATCACAATCCCCGTCTCTAAAGTTCTTGTTTGCATAAACGTAAAGCGCCAAAGATACAATCTCTGGGTCGTTTCTGTATTTAGCCATAATTTCATCAATGGTTTTCTTGTTTACTTCGCCTTTTTTGAGTTTTGCCTCATCCATCAGTTTCCTTGCTTCCCTCTTCAAAGAATCGTCTTTTGAGTATTTCAAAATGTACTTGCCTCTGTAGTTCAGATCGTCGAAATCTCCCTTCTTGAGATCGCACTTCATCCTGTCTATATAAGAATGTTCCAAAACCCACTCATCATGCGTAGATTCCAAATAGTCAAAGACTTTGGAAGCCTCTTTAAAGTCCTCATACTTGCACAAGGCCACGCCAATATCACCCAATTCCCTATAGTACTTAACGGGATCAACGGCATTAAGCTTGTTTGACATGTAATAATAGGCAAGCACTGTCTTTGCATAGAACTTTGCCCTATAAAAACACTCGGCGGCAAGAACCATGCTCAACGGATAATACGGATCGTCCTTTTGCACGTTCAAGAAGTGCTTAAGCGCTTCCCTACACCTGTTTTCCAGATAGTAGCTATACCCCAACATAAAAGACGCCTTATCCGCCCACTTCGTTCCCACATAATCGCGTATTATCCTGTTATAGATGTTCCGTGCGGCCATAAACATGTTTTTCTTCTCATAAATATCAGCTATGGAAAAAAGCGTCTGCGCAACGGCCGAGTTTCTTGGAGCAAGCTCTATGGCCCTGTTGTACGTTTTTATGGCAAGATCGTAGTTATTCATGTTTTTATAGCAATCACCCAACAAAAAATACGCACTGATAAAAAAAGGGCTATTGGGATATTTGGTCACAATTCTTTTAAAAAATGCCGCTGCAAGTTGGTAGTTCTTTATGTAAAATGCCCTTACGCCGCTAAAAAACAGCGTCTCATCATAGCTTGCTTTTGTCTTTTCGACAGGGGAAAACGTGTTTTCAGAGACATAAAAGGGTGTGGCAAGCATGTCCTTCGGCGGCGGTATTAGTTTTCTTTTTGCGCTCCCTGACACAACGGCTTGAGGAGTAGGCTTAACAACTATCACGCTGCCGTTTTTTTCAATTTTAGGGACAAAACCATTGTTGCACTCAACTATGATCATTGACGAATTGTCGGCATTCTCAAGGTAGAAACTCTTAAAATACTGATCTTTCAGGTTATTATCAAAAAGCTCCTTTTTTAAAAGCTTACCAGGAAAATAAGCAACAAAATACCTACCTCTTGTATAGATTTGCGTGCTATTATCAACGCCTGAAATTCTAAAAAAAGAAACACCATTTCTCTTAAAGAACGAAAGTTTGGCGCTATAGGCGTTTATGGAAAAAATCAAAATCAAACAGAGTAGAACATAAACTCTTCGCAGAGCTTTTTCACCTCTTCTCTAATTATTGCATATTTTTTCTCATCACCAATGTTGTTCAGTGTTTCTGCTATAAATTCTCCAATCTTCTCCATCTCTTTCTCTTTCATGCCACGTGTGGTAACAGCAGGCGTGCCTATTCTTATTCCGCTTGTAACAAACGGGCTTTGAGTATCGCCAGGAATTGTATTCTTGTTGACCGTTATTCCAACCTTACCCAAAGCCTCTTCTGCTTCTTTACCCGTTATTTTCTTATCCGTCAAATCCACAAGCATCAAGTGGTTATCCGTTCCACCGCTCACAAGCTTAAATCCGCTCTCCATTAATACTTGCGCCAGTTTTTTCGCATTCTTAACAACCTGTTTTTGATACTCCTTAAACTCCTCGCTCATAGCCTCTTTAAAGCAAACGGCTTTGGCCGCAATTACATGCATTAAAGGTCCACCCTGCATGCCAGGGAAAACCATCTTATCTATGGGTTTTGCAAAGAACTCCTTTGTCATGATCATACCACCGCGTGGGCCCCTTAATGTCTTGTGCGTGGTTGTCGTAACAAACTCGCAGTAAGGAACAGGGCTTGGATGCAAACCTGCAGCCACAAGACCTGCAATGTGCGCAATGTCGGCCATGAGATAGGCATCAACACTATCAGCAATTTCCCTAAACTTCTTAAAATCAATAATTCGTGGATAGGCACTTGCTCCGCACACAATCAATCTCGGTTTAAACTCCTCAGCAATGGCTTGCACCTCATCGTAATCAATCAAACCCGTTTCTGGGTTAACACCATATCCAAAGCTTATGTAAAGTTTTCCAGAGAAACTTACACGAGCACCATGTGTCAAGTGTCCACCGTTAGATAAATCCATACCCAACAGCCTATCGCCGGGGTTCAAGGTGGCCATATAAACAGCCATATTGGCCTGAGAGCCTGAGTGCGGCTGAACATTTGCATGCTCAGCACCGAATAGCTTCTTAGCCCGCTCAATGGCTATATTCTCAACCACATCAACATATTCGCAGCCACCGTAATACCTTTTGCCCGGATAACCTTCAGCGTATTTGTTCGTTAATATGGATCCTTGAGCCTCAAGCACGGCTTCAGACACCAAATTCTCGCTTGCTATAAGCTCAAGACCATACATCTGCCTCTTCTTTTCATTCTCAATGGCATTGTATATATCTGGGTCAAAATCCTTCAAAACGCTCATATCTCCTCCAACTCCACAATTTTTTTCACCCTTCTTTCATGCCTTCCACCATCAAATGGCGTGTTTAAAAATATCTCCACCATCTGCTTCGCAACCTCTAAACCCGTTGTCCTACCACCGAAGGCGATGATGTTTGCGTCGTTGTGTCTGCGTGCAAACTCAGCCGTGTACGCATCATGGCACAGGGCACACCTAACACCCTTAATCTTGTTTGCCGCTATGCTCATACCGATCCCCGTTCCACAGATTAGTATACCCTTTGCGTTGGAACTTGCAACCTTAAGGGCAACGCTTTTGGCAATGTCTGGATAATCAACCGAATCGGTGCTATAGCAACCCATATCCTCAAACTCAACACCCTTTTCCTCTAAAAATTCCTTTATTTGCTCTTTACGTTCAAAACCGCCGTGATCCGAGCCGATAAAGACCATAACTCCCCCTTTTAAAATCCATTTATGCCGTTTTATACCAAAAAACAGGCAATTTTCCAAACTTAATGCCTATGAAAACTTTATAATATTAGTATCAACTTTATACTTGAAAAATTAAAATAATAGGGTATTATTATATAAGATAAGTTAAAAATGTATATAAATTGTTTTTTTTTTTTTGCGGCTTTTTGGCAAATGAAAAAAATTATCGAGGAGGTGGGCGATGGGTAGCATATCGGTAAAAAAGATGGTTTCCGTGTTTTTTGCACTAATAGTTTTAGGCTTAATTGTGGGTTTCTATACAACCATGTCTTCAAACGGCAATGTCAAGCATAAAACAAAAATCATATACACAAGGGACTTAAATCAGGTTAGCCTTTACAACAAAATTAGGGAAAACTACTCAAAGGGAGAAAAGTACCTTCTCAAAGCCTACTTCCTGAAAGACGAAAACATGCTCAACCTGGCAAAAAAGTACTTTGGAAAAGTGGACACTCTTATAGATGAATGCATAAAGAAAGCAAATATAAGTCAAAATGAAAAAGAGAGGCTGTTAAACCTAAAATCAGCAATAGACAATCAATTAGAAGTTGCCTTGGGTCAAATAAATCTCAATTACAGCGAGATAAGCTACGGTCAATTCAACAAATTTGACAAACTCACGCAATCCATAGATAAGCAGATAGACTCTATCCTAAACAACAGGATCAAACTCATTAGATCATCTATTGCCTATATCTACAAAGGTCTCAACAGACACGATGAATTGATGTTTATCATCTATGCCTCAATTGCTGCAATTGTATTCTTAAGCTTCTTGGCATTTTCAAAATACCTCATACATCCTTTAAGCGGCGTTGGCAAGGTGCTCGATAAGATTGGGGATGGTGATCTAAGCGCAAGGTTTAAAATATACACAAACAATGAAATAGGAAAACTTAAAAAGAATATCAACTCAATGGTTGAAAACCTCCAAGCTATGGTAAATGAGACAAAATCTGCTTCAGACGAAATGTTAAAGGGCTCATCCAACCTATCGTCAACGGCCGCTCAAATTTCAGCCGCAAACGAGGAAACATCCAAAGGCATGGAGGAGATAAAAAACGCCATCAATGACGCAGCACAGGCCGTTGAAAGCATAGCAAAGTCCACAGAAAACATAACATCTTTAGCCGAAGGAATAGCAGAGATAAACAAAGAGTTAATCAAGGACATGGAAGAGAAGCTCAGAATGATGGACGTAAACGCAAAATTGGCAGAGGAAACCACAAAGCAAATCAACATCGTGGGCGAATCTTCAAAAGAGATAGGCAAGATTGTTGATGTGATAAGCGACATAGCAGACCAAACAAACCTCCTTGCCCTAAACGCAGCCATTGAGGCAGCAAGAGCTGGTGAAGCTGGTCGGGGTTTTGCCGTTGTAGCTGATGAGGTGAGAAAGTTAGCAGAGAAGACGCAACGCTCAACGGAGGAAATCAGGGCAACCATTGTAAAGATGCAGCAAGATGTGGAAAAAGCCATAGAACAGACGATAAAAACAAAGGAAAGCATACTCTCAGAGGCCGAATCCATAGAGAGAAACAGAGAGCACGTAAACGAAGTTGTGGAAAGGACAAATAAAACAATAGACGAAATACACTCCACAAGTGCTGCCACAGAGGAGATTTCGGCAACGATGGCAGAGATAGACTCCCAAATCACAGAAATTACGGAAGCAATAAAAGAGAACGCGAAGGCAGCGGAATCCATAGCCACTCTGTCCGTTGAATTAAAAGACACAGCGCAGAATGTTGCAGACCTGTTGAACAAGTTTAAGTAAAAAGGAGTGAGTTATGAAGCTTGCTCTGACAGACGATATGCTAAATACACTTAACACGGCGGAAATCTTGGGTGTCTACCTATATCAAGATAACGGTAAATTCGTCTTTGCGAATAATGCTTTCTTAAATTTTTTAGGCTATACGCAGGAAGAACTGCTTCAAAAAAGTTTATTGGAAGTTATCAATGAAAAATTTATACCTGAAGCCAGAGAAATCATAGAAAGAAGATTAAAAGGTGAAGAGTTTGCCAAAGAGTACAGGGAGTTCGAATACATAACCAAAGATGGTATGGTAAAGCCAGCTTTAATTTTTGGCTACACCGTATTGTACAACAGCAAACCCGCAGGCTTGGTTGTAAATATCGATATTTTGAAAGAAAAACTCTACGAAATCCTGTATAGGATAACGAACAACACAGATAACCTGCCAAAGGTATTAAAAAGGGATAAATTATTAGATAGCCTTTGCGACACACTGATTAAAGAGCCCACGTTTGACCTTGTAATTGCGACAGAAGTTGTAGGTAACACATGTAAAGTCAAAAGTCTCAAATCAAAAGATGGAACAACAAAAAAACAGATAAAAAATGTAGATATTGAATTAGATGAAAAACAAAAAGCAATATGTGGCATCGACAAAGCATCTAAGGCCAACAAGCCAGTATTTAAAGAAATTGAGCTGAACAGCTTACTCTCAGTTTTGGGCATAAATAACGAAGACAACAGAATGCTATCCATGTGCACACTGCCCCTTGTTTTTAACAATGAAACATACATCATCTCTGTTCTTTCCAGAATCAAGGATCTATTTTCTGAAAAATACAAATACTTTGCTTACAGTCTCAACGCAATCCTATCCTCAGCCATTAAAACGGGTGAAGTGGAAAAAGTAAACTCAATATTGAATAAAGCTATAGACGAAAACTTCGATATGGTCGTACTAACCGACAAATCCCTAAATGTTGTTTACATTAACAACGCAGCAACAAAGATGTTTGATAAATCTTCTTCTGAATTAGTCAATAGACCTTTAAACGAAATAATCCCTGAAATAAACCACACGAAACTCAATTCGACGCCATCGCAAATGTTAAGAGTAAAAACCAAAGAGGGTCTAAGAAACCTTTTGTTCCATGTTGCAAAGATTGATTTGTACGGCGAAACTTACTACCTTCTGGTCGCTAAAGATATAAAGGAAAACACCCTTCTGCAAACGGCTATTGAAAACTACTTCAAAAAGGATCAATTAACCGGCTTATTGAATAGAAGGGCCTTTTTAGAATCAATCGATCGATTTATAAATAGGGCCAAGTTTAGAAAAGTAATAGGTGCTGTGCTTGTTATAGACCCCTTGCACTTCTCAAACATAAACGAAGCATACGGTTTAAAAGCTGGTGATAGGGTGCTTATAGAGATAAGCAAACGGCTTCTTTCATTTTTGCGTGATTACGACCTCATAGCAAAACTTGAATCTGAAAGGTTTGGTGTTTTGCTTAAGGAAATAGAAAGAGATGAAGATATCTACGTTATATCAGTTAAACTTTTGGATTTCTTGTCAAAACCTTACGTTATAGGAAAAAATTCAATCAGGCTTTCCTTCAACATAGGAATAAGCATATACCCAACGGATGCAAAAAACGCAGAAGACCTGATAGACAAAGCCCAAATAGCTCTGTCTGATGCAAAAGAAAAGAAAAATGTGAATATAGGATTTTACAAAGAAGAGTTAAAAATAATGGCGCAGAAAAACATGGAAATACAGGATAGCTTTACAGAAGCCTTAAAAAACGGTGAACTCAAACTATTCTTGCAACCATACTTCACAACGTCAAATTTTGCCATAGGAGGAGCAGAAGCCCTAGTTAGATGGATAAAAAATAACAACACAATACAACCAATGGATTTTATACCGCCTTTAGAAAAAACCAACCTAACAAAGAACTTGGATAAGTATATGTTTGATAGCACAGCGGAGTTTCTTTCATCCCAAAAATACAGTTTCCCATTTCGGTCAACGTATCACCTAAAACACTGTATGATGAAGACTTTATAGGACATGTGATAGACACTGTCAAAAACAACAACATTGAAAATTTAATCAATATCGAAATAACAGAAAGGATGGTAATGAACAATATTGACATAGCCATAACGATACTAAAAAGACTAAAAGATAACGGTATAGGCATATCCATCGACGATTTTGGCACTGGGTATTCTTCTCTATCCTATCTTGCAAAGCTGCCTGTTGACTTTGTTAAAATTGATCTATCTTTTGTAAAAAGGATGTTAGAGGACAATAAAGTTCTATCCGTGGTAAAAACGATCGTATATTTGGCTAAAGAACTTGGTATGAAAACAATAGCCGAGGGCGTTGAAAACGAGAAACAAATAGAAATGCTAAAGGGCATAGGCTGTGACTACCTTCAGGGGTTTTACTTCTCAAAACCCATACCGAAAGAAAAGATCTTAACTTTAGACAGAATAAATCAAACTTGAAATATTGCCTTCGCAGAAAAAAGCACTATAATTTTTTTAAGGGGATCAAAATGAAGTTAATTAAGAAGTTAATTAAAATGTTTGCTCCGATACTGGTAGTTGTACTGTTGTTGCCGCAAATATCACAGGCAAAAACATATTATCTTGTCAAAAACAACGGAACAAAGGTCAACATAGAAAAGCTTCTTCCCCCTTATCTGGCTGAAAACCCTGTTCCCTACGGCATATACATACCAAACGCATGGGGCGGAAAATACAAAAAGTTCAACGAAAAATATGGCAAAAAATATGGCAAAAAAGTACTTGGTGGCTACGAATACACATCTGCAGCAATTCTGGCAATTATTTATAAAGGAAAAGAAGTCGTGGATTCAAATGGAAGAAAGGTAGAATTCTTACCAAAAATCGCGAGAAAGCAGTTGATGTATGCCGTAGCCAATCCATCAAAGGTCAATGATATACTGTTCAATGTCATAAGGGACTATATTGTAAACGACTATAGGGGTGGAGTTTCAAATAGCAGCTATTCATCGGGCAACCCTCAATAGCAGGGCTATTCAGCCATGCCTTTACCTTCAATTCTGGATGTTTTCAGAATTTCTATAGGTCCAAGTTCATCACATACGCTTGGAGCCCTAAGAAGTGGCTTGTTGTTTAGGGAAAAAGTAAGTAAATACAATTTGGACAACTGCCGCATAACAATTGAACTTTGTGGTAGCTTTGCTTTAACGGGAAAAGGCCATCTGACGGATAAAGCCGTTGTATGCGGTCTAAATGGCATGGACGTAGAAAGAGACGGAGAAAGATTTCTAGAAATCTACGAAAACATTGTAAAGAAAGGATACGTTGATATTTACGGCTACAAAATTCCTTTTAATCCAGAAGAAGATATAGTTTGGAATAAAAATTTGGACAATCTAACCCACCCAAACACGGTTAGATACAGATTAACAAAAGATGGAAATGTGATAGATGAGGAAGAGTACAGATCTGTTGGCGGTGGTATGCTTGATAGAGAAAAGGTTAAAATAAAGACGGAAAGCACCGAAGAAACATTTAAAGATCTTTGCAATATTATGGATTTCTGTAAAAAGAACGAAATAGACTTTGCTGAATTTGTAGACTACCTAATGGAAAAAAGATATTCGATAAACAGAAATAGGTTAGACTATAAACTTCTAAAACGATGGACAATTATGAAAAGAAGAATAGATGGGGGATTAAGAAAGGAAGGTATACTACCAGGAATACTGAAGCTTCAAAGAAGAGCGCCAAAGATGTTTAAGGAATACTTAGAAAATCTACGCTCTTTCAGGATGCTATCAGAGGAGGTGACCTTAACAAGCATATATGCCATTGCAGTTGCAGAAGAAAACGCCTCAGGAGCACTGGTTGTTACAGCCCCAACCTGTGGATCATCAGGAGTCTTACCTGCTGTCTTGTGCTCCATACAAGAAAGATACCATCTTCAAGATGAAAAGATATTAGATGCTCTCAAAGTGGCAGGGCTAATCGGTATGGTAGTCATTAAGAATGGCTCAATTGCAGGTGCAGAAGTAGGTTGTCAAGGTGAAATAGGCGTAGCTTGCTCAATGGCTGCAGCAAGCGTTTGCTACCTAATGGGTGGTAGCATAGAACAGATAGAGTTTGCCGCCGAAATAGGTCTTGAGCACCATCTCGGGCTAACTTGCGATCCTGTAGCAGGATTGGTTCAAATACCGTGCATTGAAAGAAACGGTACAGCGGCGGTCTCCGCTCTAAACGCCTCAAACCTTGCACTGTTATCAAGAGCCGAGCATCAGGTGAGTTTTGACAAAGCGGTTGAAACCATGATGGAAATAGGAAAAGACATGAGCGCTAAATACAAAGAAACATCCTTAGGTGGCCTTGCAAAAACGATCAAACCCGCCTTTCACACCTAAGAGGTATAAAAATCTTTCTAATCCAACCAATCAGGAAAAACAAAAAAGCCAATCTTGGGGTCGCTCTCAAGATTGGCTTGATGATAGGCTTTTCATGGTGCCCCGAGCAGGATTCGAACCTGCGGCACCAGGATTAGGAAGCCTAAAAAATGCTATCTACCACCTGAAATCTCCGCATAGGGGTTTCCATATGAGTGTTGTCCAAACGCCATTTTCTTCAAAACGTGGGTTTTCTCACTCACGGGGTTTTTTCACACTTTCAAACCCCAAACTTGTAAATTGAGCCCCATTTTTACCCCTTTTTGTCACCGCCTTGCACATATATATAGGAGGTGGTGAAAATGGTTTTGTTCAGGTGCAACAATTGTGGCAATGAGTTTTCTACAAAGCACAAGGTTTGTCCCAAGTGCGGCACGCCCGTGCCGAGATACAACCCAACTATCCTCATAACCGTAACTTACTGGGGCTCACGCATCCGC